>NZ_JBHMIO010000039.1:0-40637 GCF_048060275.1 Micromonospora sp. LOL_015 | reverse complement strand
GCACCGCCGACGCCGTCTACGGCCGGGACCGGCGGCTACGCGACACCTGCGAGACCCGGGGAATCGGCTACAGCCTCGGCGTGCCGTGCTCGTTCCGGATCACCCTGCCCGGCTGGAAGACGAAGATCCGCGCCGACACCGCTGTCACCACCCTGACCACCGACACCGCCTGGCAGACCATGTCCTGCGGGGCGGGTTCCAAAGGCGACCGCTGGTACGCGTGGGCGTGGATCGCCACCGCCGGCCCCCGCCACTACCTGCTCGTACGCCGGAGCCTGGCTGACCCCGACGACCTGGCCTACTTCTACTGCTGGATACCGGAGCGCCTTCCGGCGACCCTGACCGCGTTGGTGAGGGTGACCGGCCGGCGGTGGACGATCGAGGAGGACCACGGGTTCGGCAAGGACCACTTCGGGTTCGACCAGTTCCAGAACCGGCTCCACACCCCGATCATGCGGCACATAGTGCTGGTCATGGCCGCGCTCGCCGTCTGCGCGGTCACCGCCGCCGACGCCGCGGCCGGCACCCCGCCACCACCCCGACCCACCCACCCCAGCGAACCACCACCGGCCGACCTCGGACTCACCCGGCTGACCGTTGTCGAGATCAAACGGCTGTACAACCTCGCTACCAGGGCCTGGCACAGCCTCGAACACCATCTCCGCTGGTCCTGGTGGCGCCGCCGCCATCAAGCCCGCGCCCGCTGGTACCACTACCGATCCAGACTCACATGATCAAGTCACAAAGTACGGCTGCCCTACGAGGGAGAAACCGAGACCAGCGGGCTATCGTCTTGCAGCAGGTTGCCCAGCGTCAGGCCGATGTCCGTACTGTCCTCGTCGTTCGTGTCGTCGGCTGACTCGTCGCGCTCAGGGGCACGGTGGTCAGCCACGTTCACCGGCGCTTCATCACTCTCGCTTGGTGTCTCCAGCCGCAGGGCGAGATGCAGACCGACCGCTCGGAAGTCGGGGACGGTGACCAGTCCGTGGTTGGCGAGGTCCGCATCGATGCGAGCGCTGGCCTCACGGTCACGGTCCTCGACGCCCCAGAGCCGGATGAACTCACGCACGGTCAAGCTCTGCGGCTTCCCTGCCTCTGCCTTGGCGCGAGCCTCCTCCAGATACTCGAAGCGACGACGGGCCGCCTCGGCCTCCTCCGGAGGTGCCTGGTGTTCGGATGCGACCTCCTCGGCAACCGCCTTGAGCAACTGCTGGCGCAGCTCGTGCAGCGAAGCTCCAGTTGGACTCACCCTCCAAGCGGACCAACCGGCCACAGCACGGATGTTGGCAGCAGCAGCGCCCGCCGCTGAAGGCGTAGAGAACTCCCGACCGTCAGCCAGCCGGAGATTCCCGCGGTCTGTCACGACGGATTCGTACGGCGGCTCACCGTAACGAGGCGTGTAGTAGAGCTTTTGCCCAGCCTGCAGCAACTCGGCTTCAATCAGGTCGGAGATGCGGACTCGCCGACCGTTGATAAGCAACTCGCGACGAATACGGGATGGACGCTTCGGTGGCATGTCAACTCCACAAATCAGAAGAGGGCGTCGGGGCGGGGGAACAGGGCGTCGTCGAAGGCCGGGGGTAGCGGCTCGGATTCCGCTGGCTTTCGGGGTCGCGGGACCGACTTGGTTGACTTGCGTGGTGTGCGGCGTGCGCCG
Organism: Micromonospora sp. LOL_015; assembly: GCF_048060275.1. Taxonomy (NCBI): domain Bacteria; kingdom Bacillati; phylum Actinomycetota; class Actinomycetes; order Micromonosporales; family Micromonosporaceae; genus Micromonospora; species Micromonospora sp. LOL_015. The sequence goes on along the minus strand of NZ_JBHMIO010000039.1, from coordinate 38,980 downwards.
GAGTGCAGGCCCTTGCGGTTTTCTTCGTCGTAGCGCTTGTGGTTGAGCTCCAGCAAGCGATCAAGGATCTCAACCTGCACCGTTGGGTCGATCGTGAAGCGGGTGCCCTGCCGCGTCTCGTGGAAGCCGTGGTTGAGCCTCAGTTCAGACCAGCCGTACGCCTCGGCAACCGCCTTGTCGATCTCGACGTGGATATCCCGCAGCCGGCGGATGTCCGCGCTGGCCACGCCCTCGTCGTGGACCAGGTTGTAGAGCTCCGTCAGCCCCAACCCCCGCCCCAACATCACCGACCGTCGGTACGAGTCCAACTCCTCACCAACCCGGTCCATGCGGCCCGTCAACACTGGCTGTGGGAAGGTCTCAAACCCATCGGAAGGCGTATAGCGAAGTCGAGTTTCGAGGGTGGACCCACCTTTACCGGTCCACCAGGCGAAATGGACTATGCTCGACAGCAGCGTCAGATGCGCGAAGCGATTGGTTGCGAATACACCAAGCATATGCGAGAAGACTTGTCCGGTCGGCACCGTAATCGGTAGCCCTGTCTTACTGACGAGGGCGATGGCGAGGACGCGGTCAAGTCCTTCGATTGCCTCGTACAGTTCTGGGCGGCGGCGCTCGTACTGCCACCAACGTTTGCGCGCACTAGCGCTGTACTTGTTGCGCTCGCGTTCGGGTTTGACTTCGCGTTCGATAGTGGCGAAGCAGTCTGGGTACTGCTGGGCGCGTTCGATGGGCCAGTCGTGGAAGTTGATGACCCAGCGGGTGGCTGAGCAGTCCGGGCTGGTGTTCAGGTCTTCACCGTTGAGGTAAGGGAAGAGGACGTCCTTGTTACGCGGGTCCTTGGCGATCAGCGCCTGTGCCTGATCCGGCTCCAGCAGAAATCCTTTGCCCAGGATGTTCGAGCCCTGGAACGACTGGCCGGCGTTGGCGGCGAGGCGGTGCGGGTTGCCGGTCACACGGGACTCGGCGTCGAGCGAGGCGGTGATGCCCCGCACCTTGCGGCCGTCGAGGATGCGCTCCTCGCCGCTGCCGGCGTGCCCCACCCAGAGCAGCGACACCTCCAGCGAGGCGGTGCCCGGCCACGGCTGCGACTTGTTGGCCCGGTAGATCGTCCAACCCATGTCGATCGCCTGGTCCAGGCCGACCTCGCGGGTGTCGCCCTGGGCGATCGTGTTCGTGGCGATCAGCCCGACCCGGCCCTTCCCGGTCACCGCCAGTTTGCGCAGCAGGAAGTACGAGCACAGGTCGGCGCTGCCACGTCGACCCCGGCCGACCCGCTCCACCAGATACTCGCGAAGGTCGACACCGATCGATCCGGTCAGCCGCTGCCCGCCCACGAACGGTGGGTTGGCGATGACGGCGTCGAAGCCGGCGCGGTTGATGACTTCGGGGAACTCCAGCGGCCAGTGCAGTGGGCGGATCGGGGCGGGGCGGCTGCCGCGCAGCCAGCCGCTGATCGTGTCGGTCAACTGCCGGGTCTGCCTCGCCGACGCCTGGTCGTGCAGCACCGCGTACACCTGGTCGCTGATCGCCGACAGCCGGTCGTCGTACTTGTACTCCGGGTCGTCGTCGGGGTCGTCGGCCGGATCCCATGGACGGCGCTGTGCCCGTACGGCGGTGGACAGCGCCGCGCCCACGACGGCGTCGGCGGCCAGCCGCAGCCCGTCCCCCATCTGCTCGATCAGGCCCAGCTTCGCCGCCTTGTCGGCGGCGTCGCGGGTGTCCTGCACCACGGTCGCCTCGATCTGCTCCCGCAGCTCGGTCATCTCGGCGACCAGTTCGTGCAGCCGGTCGGTGACCGAGCCGTAGAGCCGGGCGTGCAGCGAGCGGCCCTGCTCCGGGTCCAGGTGGAAGGCGGTCAGCTGGTCCAGCGAGGTGATGCCGACCAGCGAGTCACCGCAGCGCAGCGCGTGGTCGAGGAAGCCGAACGGTCGCCCCTTGGCCAGGGTGACCAGCCACAGCGACAGCTTCGCCAACTCGACGGCCATGTCGTCGCGGTCCACCCCGTACAGGCAGCGGGCGGCGACCATCCGGCGGGCCGCCAGCCGCAGATCCTCCTCGGTGCGCCCGTCGGCCGGCAGGTCGGCCAGCTCGGCCGGCAGCTTGTCGCGCTGCCAGGCCCGCACCACCACCTCGGCCAGGTAGCGGCAGGCAGCCACCAGGAACGCGCCGGAGCCCATCGCCGGGTCCAGCACCTTCAGCTGCAGCAACTCATCCGCGGTCTTCGCCCGCCACACGCCTTCCTCGGCGACGCCCTGCGCCGGGCCGGGCGCGAAACACAACGGCGCCAGCGTGTGCCGGACGACCTCCTCGGCCAGCTCCTTCGGCGTGTAGTGGGTGCCGGTGGCGCGCCGGTCGCCGACCTGGGTGAACAGCACCGACCGGGCCGGGAAGATCGCCGGCAGGCCGCGCAGGTCGGTGCGGAGCAGCCCCCAGTACGGGCGGGCCCGCTCGGCCAGGTCGGCGTTGTTGTCGCAGGCGGCGTGCAGCGCCGCCACCTCGTCCGGCCGGGGCGTGCGGGCCAGCGCCTTCGTCACCTGGCCGGCGGTCAGGCCGCAGCATTTCATCAGCCAGTCGCGGAACTCCGGCTCACCGTGCCCGGCCTGCTCGATCAGCTCGGTGAGCGGCAGCTCCGGCTCCAGTTTGCCGATCAACCCGACGTGCGGCTGATCCACCCGCAGGCAGGAGAAGTCGAGCAGTCCTTCGTAGACGTGGCCGATCTGCTCCACCCCGAGGCTGGAGTAGCTGAGCTGCTCGGCGGCCTTGCCCCGGTGGCGCAGCACCAGCAGCGCGTCCAGGATCTCCAGGATCACCCGGTCGGTGACCGCCGCCCGGTGCAGCCAGCCGAACCGGGCCGGGTCGAACAGCGACCCGCCGTGCGCCGGGATCATCAGGTCCGGGTGGGCGCAGCCGCCGTGCACCGCCGCGAACAGGGCCAGTAGCCGGGGCCAGGCCGCCGCCCGCCGGTCGGTCACCTCCTCGCTGTACAGGTCCCGCGCCAGGCTCAGCTGGGCGTGCAGCGTGGTCGCCGCGTACGCCTCCTGGTAGAGCGGGTCACCGAGCGGCAGCAGCCGCTGCTCCTCGGCGTACAGCAGGAAGACCAGCCGCATCAGCACCGTCAGCGCGCCCCGGTAGATCTCCCGGTCGGCGACGTCGCGCAGCAGCTCCCCGCCGGATTCGCGGTCCAGCCGGGCCAGTTCGCCGACGAACAGCTCCACCGCCCGGCGGACCTGGTCACCGAGGGTGGTGGTGACCTGGGTGAGGGCGTCGGCGCTGCGGACGAACAACCCGGCGAGGCTGGTCGACGCGGTGCCGTCCGGGTTGGCGGCCGGCGGCAGCACCCGGCTCGCCGCCAGCAGGGTGACGAACGCCCGCAGCAGCAGCGGCTCCTCCAACCACAGGTCGGCGTCGAAGACGGCGACTCCGGTGGCGGTGCCGGGGCGGGCGTGCACCAGCGCCCAGTGCTGGCCGTTGGTGAGCAGCGCCACCGGGGTGCGGGTGTCGCGGCACAGCTGTGCGGCCTGCTCGGTGGGTGCCGGCCGGTCGCCGTCCGGCCTGGTCAGCGGGGTGTCAGCCGGCAGGTGGTAGACGTGCAGCCGGGCGGCCCGGCCGCCGCCGGGTTCCGGCCCGTACATGATCCAGTCGGGTCGACGGCGACGCCGGTCGGCGCCGGCGAGGATCTCCGACGGCAGCGCGGTGCCGTCGCCGCGGGCGCTGGCCGGGTAGCGCAGCAGTTCGGTCAGGATCAGCTCCACCCAGGCCGGGGCGAGCAGGTCCGGCGGGGCGTCGAGGATCTCACCCCAGCCTTGGCGGATCCGGTGGCGGACCTCGTCGGGCACGGTGTCCAGGCCGTCGGGCAGGGCGGCGGTCAGCACCGGCACGGTCAGGAACGGCCCGTCCGGGCCGAGCAGGCCGAGCCATTCGGCGTGCTGTTCGTCGGCACGTTGCGGAGCCGGCCGGTACGGGCGACGGCCGGCACTGACTGCGGTGGCGGTGCTTCGGGTGGACGGCATCAGCGGGCACCTCGGGCGAGGGAAGCGGGCACCAGGCAGGTGACGGCGGCGGGGAACCAGCGGGCGGTCGGGTCGGCGTAGCGGCAGCGCAGCGCGTCGGTTTCCCGCTGCCGCTGCGCCGGGATGTCGCGCAGCCGGTTCCGCAGGGCGTCCCGGTCGGCGTGCAGTTGTTCGCGTTCCAGCTCGAACAGCGACGGCTGTTCCCAGGACGGCGTGTCGTCGAGGCGGGCCCGGATGTTGGCCGCCAGCTCGTCGAGCACCGCCCCGATCGCGGTGACCTCCTCGGCGCAGCGCTGCTCCAGCAGGCTGTACAGGCTGCGTTTGCGCTGGTCGGCGCGGACGGCGAGGGCCCGGCTGAGCGGCTCGGACAGCGTCGGCCACAGCTCGACGAGCTGGCCCAGCATCGGCTCCGCCGGTGTCTCGTCGGTGGCGGCGGCGAGTAGCGCGTCCAGCTCCTGCTGGCGGGCGCGGGTCAGTTTGCCGGCGACGATCGGCCCGCCCGCGGTGATGATCTCCTCGTGCAGTCGGGTGCCTTCCGTGCCGGTGATCACCACCCGGCCGTGGGCGATCAGCGCCGGGCTGCGCAGCAGGTCGCCGGGGACGATCCGGGCGGTGACCCGGTGCAGCCGCTTCCCGGTGCCCGCGTCGGTGCCGGTACCGGCACCGGAGGTGCTGCCGCCGGTCCGCGACCACAGTTCGGCGCGCAGCAGCCGCAGGCACATGCCGACCAGCCGGTGCCCGAGGTGCAGCAGCACCACGTCGGTGCGGCCCTTCGCGGCGTCCGGGTCGAACGTGACCGGCCTTTCCCGGCCGGTGACCGGATGCAGCAGACCGTCGGTGCGGGCCGTCGCCCACGCGCCCGGCAGCTCCGGCAGCCGGAACCAGGTGCCGGTGGCGTCCGCCGGGGTCGGGGCCACGATCAGGTCGCGGCGGTGCGCCAGCCGCAGCGCCGTGCGGACCACCCGCTCCACCGTGGCCGGGGTCAGGTTCAGCTGGGTACGGCTGGCATGCAGCTTCTCGGTGAGCCGCTGCAGTTCACGGGCCAGGTCCCGCTCGTACCGTAGCCGGGCACGGCTGGCCCGCTGGCCGATCTCGGCGTCGGTTGCCCGCCAGTCCGTACGCTTGCCGGTCATCTTCTGCTCGACCTGGGTGGCGATGACCTCACCGGCGCTGCCCAGGTCGGTGCGGATCGCCTCGACCTTCTCCACAGCCAGCCGCAGGAACGCCAGCTCGTCCTCAAGGGACCCGTCGGTGTAGTCGGCGTGCTGCCAGCCGGCCGGGACGAAGTGCAGCACCTGCACCTCGGCGGCCCGTTGACCGTGCCGGTCGATGCGGCCGTTGCGCTGCTCCAGCCGGTTGGGGTTCCACGGGATCTCCCAGTGCAGCAGCCGGTGGCAGTGGCGCTGCAGGTTGATGCCTTCGCTGGCGGCGTCGGTGGCCAGCAGCACCCGTACCGGGTCCAGGGCCGGGTCCTCGGTGAACACGTTCTTGACCTGTTCGCGGTCCTGCGGGTCCTGGCCGCCGAACAGCAACGCGATCCGTTCCGCCGGGTAGCCGGCGGTGATCAGCCGTTCGTGCAGCCAGCGTTGGGTGTCGCGGTACTCGGTGAAGATGATGACCCGTTCGTCGGACCAGTCGCCGCCCGGCCGCACGATCGGGTCCAGCCAGGCGCGCAGCGCGGTGAACTTGGCGTCCGGCTGGTGCTGCGCCGACCGGGCCCAGGTCTGCAGCTCGGTGAGCAGCGCCTTTTCCTGGGTGGACAGCGGCGGCGCCCAGCGGCGTACGGCGGTCAGGGCGTCGGTTTCGACCTCGCCGTACGCCTCGTCGTCCTCGGCGGTCTCGTCGAGCCGGTCGATCGCCGGCCGCAGCACCTTGTCGGCCTTGTCGCGTACCGGTGCGGTGTCGGCGGGGTGGCCGTCGGTGCGGGCGGACATCGTGGCCAGGTGGGTGTCGACGGTTTCGGCGAACGCCTTCGGTGACGAGAAGAGCCGGCGTTTGAGCAGCGTGGTGACGAAGTCGGCGGCGAGCTGCCCGGCCCGGTCGGCGGCGGCGTCGCGGCGGCTGGCGGCGTAGCGCGACAGCAGCTCGTGGGCGTGCCGTTCGGCGGCCGGGTAGTCGACTTCAAGGTAGTCGAGGCGGCGCACCGGGAACCGTGGGGTGCCGTCCCACCTCCGTGGCAGTTCACTTTTGAGCCGGCGGACCATCACCCGGGCCAGTTGCTCGTCGGTCGGTTTCACCCCTCGGGCGAAGCGCTGGTCGTCGAGCAGCTCCAGCAGCGCGGTGAACGACTCCAGGTAGCCGTTGTGCGGGGTCGCCGACAGGAACAGCCGGTGCTCGCAGTGCGGGGCGAGGGTCCGGATCGCCTTCGTCCGCTGGGAGTCGGTGGCGTAGCGGCCCCGGCCGGCCGGCGCGCAGGTGTGGATCTCGTCGACCACGAGCAGGTCGATGGCGCGCGGGTAGCGGGGGGCGGTCGGCAGCACCTCGCGGAGCAGCCGCAGCGGGCGGTCGCGTTTGAGCCAGTCGACGCTGACGATCAACCGGGGGTAGTGGGTCCACGGGTTCGCGTACAGGCCTCGGCTGCGTCGCAGGTCACGCAGCAGTGCGCTGTCGACGATGCGGAATTCGAGGCCGAACTTGTCGCGCATTTCGTCGCGCCACTGCCGGGTCAGCCCGGCCGGGCAGACGATCACCATCGTCCGGGCCCGGTGCCGCAACATCAACTCCTGCATGACCAGGCCGGATTCAATTGTCTTACCCAGTCCGACATCATCGGCGATCAATAGATTGGTCCGCGGCATGGACAGCGCCCGCACCACCGGGTCGAGCTGGTAATCCTCGATCTCCACGCCGGAACGGAACGGGGCCTGCAACGCCGTACGGTCGGCCGAGGCAATCGCACCCCAACGGACCGCGTCGAGGAATGCGTCCAGTTGGGCCGGGTCGTCGAACCCGTCACCCGGACCGGGCAGGACGGTGGAGTCGTGCACCGCCCGACCGGGCTCCAACTCCCAGACCACCCGCAACTCCTCGTCGCGGGCATCGTCCTCGACGCTGATCAGCTGCACCAGGTGCGGCGCCTGCCCGGTGAACACGTGCGGATCGGCGCTGGCGACCTCGCCGCGATGCACCTGCGCCGCCACCCACCTGCGGTTTCGTACCGTTACCAGTTGGCCTTCGGCGGGCACCGCCGACTGCTCCGTCAGGGTTGGGACAGCCGATCCGGCACGCTGAGCATCGTCGATAGTTTGGTGCGAAGTGTCCGAACGGCCCATTCCATACGTACGTGCCTCCACTCTGCACCTTTCGTCGTTTCCTGAGCCCGGGACCACTGCGTAACATGGGCTCTCCGCGAACGCAGGCGTGCAGGTTAGTGCAATTTGTCTACACAGTCGACAGGGGTTACGACAGTGGCCAAGCTCGGAATCGCCAAGGACTTCCTGGCCGACTATGCCAAGCTGCAGAAACCCGTCCAGAAATCGGTTTCCGCCGTGATCGACAAGTTCGCGGCACACACCCACGCCGGCATCCACCTGGAGAAACTCGCCAACGCCAAGGACTCCCGCATCCGCACCATCCGGATCACCCAGTTCTACCGGGGCGTCGTACTCGCCCCGACCAGCGGCGACGAATTCTTGCTGCTCACCGTCCTGCCCCACGACGACGCCATCGAGTACGCCAGCAGCCGGCGGTTCACCGTCAACCAGGCCCTCGGCGTCCTCGAGGTCCGCAACCAACAGGCCCTCGACAGCATCGAGCCAGCCCTGCAGCAGGCCGCCAGGGCCAACCCGAGCCTGCTGTTCAGCCGGGTCAACGACGCCGACCTGATCCGGCTCGGCGTCGACGCCGACATCCTCCCCCTGGTCCGGCTGCTCACCACCGACGCGCACCTGGAAGCCCTGGCGAACCTGCTACCCACCGCCCAGTACGACGCACTCACCGGCCTCGCCGCCGGATACACCCCGGAACAGGTCTGGGACGAGGTCAGCGCACACCTGCCGACCAGCGCCCCCGCCGAGCCGGTCGACCCGGACGACCTGACCGCCGCCGCCGCCCGCACCCCGGACCGCTTCCACCTGGTCTCCGGACCCGCCGAACTGGCCAGCATCCTCGCCCATCCGTTCGACGCCTGGCGGGTCTTCCTGCACCCGACCCAACGCGAGATCGCCCACCGGCCGTCGTACGCCGGACCGGCGCTGGTCACCGGCAGTGCCGGCACCGGCAAGACGGTGACCGCCCTGCACCGGGCGGTGTTCCTCGCCGCCCGGACGACCGACGGCCCGGACCGGTTGCTGCTGACCACCTTTACCCGCAACCTCGCCGACGCCCTCGACCGGCAACTCGGCCTGCTCACCGACGATGCGTCGGTACGGGACCGGATCGACGTGCTGAACGTCGACCGGCTCGCCTACCGGATCGTCGCCGAAACCCTCGGCCGCCAACCGGCCATCGCCGACGCCAGGACCGTCACCCGACCGCTGTGGGAACAGGCCGCCGCCGCCACCGGCGGGCAGCACAGCGCTGCCTTCCTGCAACGTGAATGGGAGCAGGTGATCCTCGCCCAGGGCATCACCGAGCCGGCCGGCTACCTCGCCGCCCGCCGGCACGGCCGGGGCGCACCGCTGCGCGCCGACCAGCGGCTCGCCGTCTGGGAAGCGATCCGGCAGGTCACCGACGCGCTGCGGCAACAGGACCAGCACACCCACCTGCAGCTGGCCGACCAGGCGGCGAAGATCCTCGCCGAACGGCCGGACCGCCCGTACCGGCACGTCATCGTCGACGAAGGCCAGGACCTGCACCCGGCGCAGTGGCGGCTGCTGCGGGCCGCCGTCGCCGCCGGCCCCGACGACCTGTTCATCGTCGCCGACCCGCACCAACGCATCTACGACAACCACGTGTCGCTGGGCAGCCTCGGCGTCGGGATCCGGGGGCGCAGCCGGAAACTGACCATCAACTACCGCACCACCCAGGAAATCCTCGCCTGGTCGGTACGGCTGCTCACCGGAGTCGACCCGACCGGACTCGACGACCAGCCGGACAACTTGACCGGCTACCGCTCGCCGATGCACGGCCGGCGGCCCCGGATCGCCGGGCACCCCGACCGCGACGCCGAGCACGACCAGCTCGTCAACCAGGTACGCCGCTGGATCGACGACGGAGTCGAACCGCACGCGATCGCCGTCGCCGCACGCAACGGCCACCTGGCCCGCGCCGCCCGCGACCGGCTCGGCACCGCCGGCATCCCGGTCAGCACCCCCACTGCCAGCAAGACCAACGCGGTACGGGTCGGCACCATGCACGCGATGAAAGGGCTCGAGTTCCGCTGCGTCGCGGCGATCAGCGTCGACGCCGACACCATGCCGGCCCGCTCGACGATCACCGCAGCCGACGACGACCCCGCCGCGCACCGGCACGACCTGCAACGGGAACGCTGCCTGCTCTTCGTCGCCTGCACCCGCGCCCGGGACTCGCTCTATGTCTCCTACGCCGGTGCGCCCAGCCCGTTCCTCGACGCCCGGCCCGCCCACTGACCACCACCGACCATCCAGCGACCACCACCGAACCCTCGCGAGGCACCCGACATGCAGGCACACACCCTCACCCCGACCGCGATCTTCGGTCACCAGGTCCGGCACGTCGTGCCGCTGTTCCAGCGGCCGTACGTGTGGAACGAGCAGGACCAATGGGTTCCCTTGTGGGAGGACGTCGCCAGGGTGGCGGAGGACGTGCTGACTACACCGGCCGGATACGGCAACCTACCGGTCGCCCCGCACTTTCTCGGCGCGATCGTGCTCGACCAGCCGGCCGGCTCATCCGGCTACGTCACGATGCGCCAGGTCATCGATGGCCAGCAGCGGTTGACCACCCTGCAGCTGATGCTGAACGCGGCACAGCGGGTCGCCGCACAGCACGGCAGCGCTCTGCACGCACAGGCGCTGCAGGTCCTGGTCCGCAACCAGCCCGAGATCCTGCAGAACCCGTCGGAGGCGTACAAGGTCTGGCCGACCGACCGCGACCAGGACGCCTTCCGGGCCGCGATGGACGGCGACGGCACGCCCGACGCGGAGCTGGCCGGCTCGGCGCTGGTGCGCGGCCACGACTTCTTCGTCCGGGCGATCGCCGAGTGGGCCGAGGTCACCGGTGACCCGGACAAGGCCGCTGCCCGACTTCAGGCGCTGGCCCAGGCGCTGCGCGACCACTTGAAGCTGGTGGTGATCCAGCTGGAGCCGGGCGACAACGCCCAGGTGATCTTCGAGAGTCTCAACAGCCGGGGTATGCCGCTGCTCGCCGCCGACCTGATCAAGAACCTGGTCTTCCAGATCGCGCAGGCACAGCAGCTCGACGTGGCCAGCCTGTACCGCAAGCACTGGGAGCAGTTGGACACCGACCACTGGCGGCTGCGCGTCGCCCGTGGCCGGCAGTACGTGCCCCGGATCGACATCTTCCTCCACCACTGGCTGATCACCCGGACAATCAAGGAGGTGCCGGCCGACCGTCTCTACCTGTCCTTCAAGGAGCACCTGCCGGCACCGGTTCAGCTCGATCTGCCGGCGCTGCTCGCCGATCTGTCCCGCGACGCCGCGAACTACGCGGCCCTGGACAAGTGGCCGGCCGACTCGGCTGTCGGCAGGTTCCGCTACCGGGTGCTGGAGGCGATGGACTCGGCGGTGGTCACCCCGGTCCTGCTGTGGCTGCTGCGCTGGACCGATCAGGAGCTGCCCGCCACCCAGCGGGACAAGGCCCTCGCCGCGCTGGAAAGCTGGCTGGTACGCCGGGCGCTGTGCCGGCTCACCAGCAAGGACATCAACCGGCTGACGCTCGATCTGCTGCGCAGACTCGACGAGACCGGCCCGGCGACCGCCGGCGACGTCACCGAGACCTTCCTCGCCGGGCAGCGGGCCGACTCCCGGTTCTGGCCCACCGACGCCCAGGTACGCGAGGCACTGACCACCGCGCCGGTCTACCGGACGCTGCTGCGGGCCCGGCTGCGCATGGTCCTGGAGGCCGTCGAGGAGCACCGGCGTACCCCCAAGAGCGAGCAGCCGCACTGCCCCCGCAATCTCACCATCGAGCACCTGCTGCCACAGAAGTGGCAAACGTACTGGACCGCCGGACTCACCGAGGAGTTGGCCGCTGAGCGGGACAAGCTGCTGCACACCATCGGCAACCTGACCCTGGTCAACAACAAGCTGAACCCGTCCATGTCCAACCGGCCGTGGACCGACGAACAGGCCCAGTCGGTCGGCGCCGCCCCCACCGGCAAGCTGACCGAGCTGCAGAAGCACACGACGTTGAAGATCAACGCCGACATCCTGCTGACCGCACCGCACGGCTGGGACGTCGAGCAGATCCGCCAGCGCACCGCCGAGTTCATCGAGCGGATCCTCCAGATCTGGCCGGCACCGACCGCCGTCGCCGCCGTCGCACCCCTGGCCACGGCCGAGAAAGACAAGCTGCCGGCCGAGAAGGTCGACGAGACCGAGGAGGAGTCGACCCCCGGCCACTCCGTCGCCCTGACCAGCAAGTACAAACCGCTGACCGACTGGCTACGTGAGCAGGACGCCGAATCGCTGCCGGTCACCTTCGACGAACTGGAGACCGTCATCGGGGGTCCACTGGCACCGTCTGCCCGCGCCGGATCGGGGTACTGGTACTCACAGTCGAACTCGCTGAGCAAGGCGATCGTGGCCGGTGGCTACCAGGCGACCCGCGCCCAGCTCGTCGACGAAACCGTCGTCCTCGTCCGCCGGTAGCTGACGGGTCCGTCGGGCCCGCCTCAACACTCGGCCGTCGAGGCGGGATCGACGCAGACGGAGAGCCGGTGCGGGAAGTCGATCGAGCGAACGCCCCCGGTCGACCGGTAGGTCACCGTGACGGGTGGGGCCTCCCACAGGCCGGGCCGGACGGCCGTGATCTTGAATACGGCCGAGTAGCGTTCCCGGCTGGCGTCGCTCGGCAGCAGCTCGGCCGAAGCCGGATCGACGGCGGTCAGACCAGGTGCGAACACGGGTGGGAACCGGTCGGTGAAGCCGACGCCGTCGGCCTGGTCCGGCGTCAGCGCCACCAGGCCGACCCGGTCCACGCTGACGACCGTCGAGTCACCCGTCGCCATCTCGACGGAGATCAGCTGGACCGGAGAGCTCGTCACGTTCCGGAAGACGACCAGGCCGTCGTAGCGACTCTGGCTGACCTCAAGCTGTGAGCTGTGCTGGCTGCCGCGCCCGGCCCATTCGAGGGCGACACCCCGATGGTCGTCGTCGGCCAGGCCTGCGGACGACGACTGCGACGGCGCCCCGCCATCCGGGTCGTCGGTGCACCCGGCGATGCCGAACGCCAGGACCGCGGCGAGGCCCAGGACGGCGGGCAGCTTCCCCATGTCTCCCCACGTCACCCTTTGTTAACATCCGCCCTGCGGGTTCGGATACCACCAGGCCGTCGCCGGGTAGTCGTCCCGCTTCCAGCAGTAGTAGTTCGAACTGTGTGATGCGAGTGGGGCGTACGCCACCGCGTCAACCGACGTGGTCACCGTGCAGTTGGTGTTGAGCCGGTGCTTCCTGAAGCCGAACAGCCGGCCTTCTTTCGTCCGTACCAGGCGGGACGTCACCCCGGACGACAGCGGGATCGAATGGCTCCAGCTGGTCGTGTGGCTCGACCCGACGGTGAGGTCGACACCGAAGGTGGTCTCAGCCGACGCGACGAGCGCACCGGCCGAGACCGAGAAACTCGCCGACGTGGTGACCGAGATGTCGATCGTGCCGCTACCGGTGAAGTCGATCGACCCGGGGCCGGTCTGCCAGTCGCTCGCGGTGTCGGTGGAGATCCAGACCTTCTGCGGCGTCCAGACCTCGTAGGTCTCCTCGATCGGACAGGCCTGGGGGACCATGTCGACGGCCCGCACCGGAGCGACCGCGAGCAACGACAGCGCCGTGCCGGCCGCCACGACCACGGCGGCCCGCGCCCCGCTCGGCAGGCGCCCCCGCCCCACCAACGATAATGATCGGGACATATCAATACGGTATGCAGGTCGGTCCATGGATCACAAGGCAGACCCGGCCAGCCCGGTGCAAGATCTCCGACAGTCACCTCGACCTCAGGTCAGGCCGGGGGTCAGCAGGCCGCTTTCGTACGCGAGGATGACCAACTGGGCGCGGTCGTGCGCGTACAGCTTGGTCATGATCCGGTTGACGTGGGTCTTCGCCGTGTGTGGCGAGATCACCAGGTCCTCGGCGATCTGCTGGTTCGACCGGCCGCGCGCGACCAGCAGCAGCACCTCGCGTTCCCGGTCGGTCAACTGGTCGATCGCCTCGCTGGCCGGATTCGGCCGGCTCACTGTGACCGGTGCGGCATTGGGTAGCACGTACCGCTCGATGAGGCTGCGGGTCGCGGCCGGCGACAGCAACGCCTCACCGGCGTACACCGCACGGACCGCGCGGACGATCTCCTCCGGCTCCGCCCCTTTGCCGATGAACCCGCTCGCGCCGGCCCGCAACGCCGCCACCAGGTATTCGTCCTCCTCGAACGTGGTGAGGATCAGCACCCGGGTCTCGGCGAGCGCCGGGTCCGCGCAGATCGCCGCCGTCGCGCCGATGCCGTCCAGTTCCGGCATCCGGATGTCCATCAGTACGACGTCGGGGCGCAGCGAGGCGGCGAGCGCGACGGCCTGCGTACCGTTGACGGCTTCGCCGACGACGCTGATCCGGCCGTCGTCGGTCAGGATGTCCGTGACGGCCTGGCGGATCAGTGGCTGGTCGTCCACGACGAGCACGCTGGTCACCGGGGATCCTCCTTGGGCAGTGGCAGGGTGGCGGCGAGCCGGTAGCCACCCGGGGACAGGCCGGTTTCGACGACGCCACGGACCGAGGCGACCCGTTCCCGCAGACCGACCAGGCCGTGTCCGCCACTGGGTACCTCGGGCCGGTCGTCGGACGATCGGCCGGACACCGGGTTCGTGACCACCACCAGAACTTGATTGGCGTCGACCTCGATCAGGACGCGGGCGCGGTGCTCGGCACCGTGTTTGTGCGCGTTGGTGAGACCTTCCTGGACGACCCGGTACGCGACCACGTCGACCGCGCCGCTGACCGCCGCCAGGTCCCCTTCGGTCCGCACCGAGACGCTCAGGCCCGCGTCGGCGAACCCGCTGACCAGCCGGTCGAGCTGGTCGAGGCCAGGTTGCGGGGCCGCCGCCCCGCCAGCGTCGTCGTCCTCGGTACGCAGCACCCGCAGCAGGTCGCCGATCTCGGTCAACACGGTCCGGGCCGCGCCCCGGATGACCCCGAGGGCCTGCTGTGCCCGCTCGGGACGGGTCTGCAGCGCCGACGAGGCCACCCCGGCGTTGAGGCTGATCACCGAGATCTGGTGGGCGACGACGTCGTGCAGGTCACGGGCGATCCGCAGCCGCTCCTCGGTCACCCGTCGGCGGGCCTCGGATTCGCGGGTCTGTTCCGCTCGTTCTGCGCGTTCGATGATGGCGCGCAGATACTCCCGCCGGGAGCGGGTGGCGTCGCCGGCGGCGGCGGCGAAGGCGACCACGACGGTGACCTGGAACGCGCGGGGATCGAACACGCTCCCGATCGCCGTCAGAAGGTTGAGCAGGGCCGTCACGACGACGGCGGTGCAGGCGGCGGTGAGCGTGGTCCGCCGGTCCGTGCGGTTCGCCGCGCCGAACATGGCGATCGACACGGCGAGCACCACGCCCGGCTCCAGCGCCCCGGTGGCCGCGACGAGACCGTATATGGCGATACAGCCGGCGAGCACGGGCAGCGGCCAGCGCCGCCGCAGCGGCAACAGCCCGGCGGGGACGACCGCGAGGGCGACGGCGACGGTCCCGGCCGGCTCGTGCTCGGGGATCTTGAACTGGATGAGCGCCATCGCGACGATGATCACCGCTGCGACGAGGTCACCGACCCACGGCGGTACGCGCGGACGGCGGTACCTCGGGTCCGCCGGCCCGGCCGCAGTGGTCGTCATGGTCCCAGTCTGCCGGCCGTCGTGACCACGCAGGTCCACCTGGCGTGGTAATCCCCGCTACCGCGAACGTGGTACGCGGATGCCCGCCGCAGAGTGACGCGGCGGGCCGGGCCGCCGACGACGATGGAGACACCAGCCGGAAAGCGGCCTGGTCGGCGAATACGAGGAGTCCGATGGAAAGCCCTGTCATCTCGGCTGTCGACGTACGGAAGACGTACGGTCGCGGCGCGAACAGCTTCGACGCGCTGAAGGGAGTCAACTTCGACATACATGACGGAGAGAGCGTCGCGATCCTCGGCAAGAGCGGATCGGGCAAGTCGACCCTGATGCATATTCTCGCGCTGCTGGACGCCCCGACGTCAGGCACGATCACGCTGGGCGGGGTCGATACCCGTACGCTGCGGGGCAGCCGCCTCAACCAGACCCGGAACAAGACGTTCGGGTTCGTCTTCCAGCAGTTCTTCCTCACCCCGAACATCTCCGTGCTCGACAACGTCATGCTCCCGATGAAGATCGCCGGGGTGGGTCGCAACGAGCGCAAACAGCGCGGCATGGCCGCACTGGAACAGCTGGAACTCGCCGACAAGGCGAAGAACAAGGCCGCGAATCTCTCCGGCGGGCAGAAACAACGCGTCGTGATCGCCCGGGCACTGGTGAACAACCCGCGCATCATCTTCGCCGACGAGCCGACCGGCAACCTCGACTCCACCACCGGCGCGGTGGTGGAGGACATTCTCTTCGACCTCAACCGGCACAACGGCATCACCCTCATCGTCGTCACCCACGACGAGGAGCTCGCGTCGCGCTGTGACCGCCGCATCCTCGTCCGGGACGGCCACCTGGTCGGCGACTCGCTGGCGGTGCCGGCATGAAGATCTCCGATCTGATCGGTTCGGCCACCGCGAACACCTTCCGGTCCAAGACCCGTACGCTGCTGACGATCCTGGCGATCTTCATCGGCGCCTTCACCCTGACCCTGACCAGCGGGCTGGGCACCGGCATCAACGCCTACATCGACGACACGGTGACGGCGATCGGCGCCTCCGACGTCATGACGGTCATGAAGTCCTCGGACACGGACACGGACAACGGCTTCGGTGACGCCGACGCCGGACCTGCCGAGTACGACCCGGACGCCGTGTCGAGCGGGCAGCCCGGTCCGCCCGGTCAGACCGTCGTCGCGCTCACCCCGGCCGACATCGACATGCTGGCCGACATCGAGGGTGTGCTCGACGTCCAGGCCACCAGGTCGATCAGCGCCGACTACATCCAGGTCGGCGACGGCACGCGCTACGTCGTCAACGTCGGTGGGCTGGTCGCCGGGCAGCAGACGCCGCTGGCGGCCGGGGCCGAGCCGGACAACTCGTCATCGCAGCTGCAGCTCGCGCTCCCGACGTCGTACGTCGAACCGCTCGGCTTCGCCGACGGCGCGGCGGCGGTCGGGCAGACCGTCTCGATCGCGGTCACCGACGCCGAGCGCACAGAGCAGGTCATCGAGGCGACGATCGTCGGGGTGGCCGAGGAGACCCTGGCGACCCCGGACGGGGCCAGCATCGTGCCCAACGACGCGCTGACCGACGCGCTGTTCGACGCGCAGAACACCGGCCTGCCCGCCGCCGAGGCGCAGCGGTACGCCCAGGCGAGCATCTGGTTCGACCCGGCCGCGACCGACGAGCAGATCAGCGCGCTGAAGGACCGGCTGGCCGACGCCGGCTACGCCGGGAGCACGGTCGCCGACCAGCTCGGCGCGTTCCGGACCGTGATCGACGGCATCGTGCTGGTGCTCAACGCCTTCGCGGTCATCGCGCTGCTGGCGGCGAGCTTCGGGATCGTCAACACCCTGTTCATGTCGGTGCAGGAACGCACCCGCGAGATCGGCCTGATGAAGGCGATGGGCATGGGCTCCGGCAAGGTGTTCGGCCTGTTCAGTCTGGAAGCCACCTTCATCGGCTTCCTCGGCAGCGCGATCGGTGCGGTGCTGGCGATCGCGGCCGGTACGGCGATCAGCAGTGCACTGTCTGGCGGCTTCCTGTCGGATCTGCCCGGCCTGACGTTGATCGCCTTCGAACCGGTCTCGATCGCGGTGATCATTCTGCTGGTGATGGCGATCGCGTTCCTGGCCGGCACCCTGCCTGCGTCGCGGGCGGCCCGGGCCGATCCGGTGAACTCGCTGCGCTACGAGTAGGCAGCAGCCGGCCGGAAGGCG
This sequence comes from Micromonospora sp. LOL_015, assembly GCF_048060275.1. Lineage (NCBI taxonomy): Bacteria > Bacillati > Actinomycetota > Actinomycetes > Micromonosporales > Micromonosporaceae > Micromonospora > Micromonospora sp. LOL_015. The sequence goes on along the minus strand of NZ_JBHMIO010000039.1, from coordinate 21,793 downwards.
GCCGACCTGCACCACGTGCCTGGCGGGATCCGTTCCCGCCAGGCACGTCGCCGTGCAGATGGAGTCGGTCAGGCCGACGATCGATCAGGACGGGAAGTACGAGTTGGTGGTCGTGCTGACGTACGGCGAGTAGTTCCAGTAGTGATACATCAGGGGCAGCTGACCCCACTTGGACCGTACGTAGCTGCCGGTGCCGACCCAGATGCCGGAGTGATCGTCACTCGAGTAGGACAGCTTCATGTTGGAGAACCAGATGTACGGCGGGTGCCAGCGGGTGTAGCTGCCGTCCAGCCAGTACTGGTCGTCACCGGGGCTGTTCATCCACCGGTTGTTCGCGCTCGAGGTGCTGTACCAGGCGTACGAGTGGCAGTTGTACTTGCGCGAGGCGTTGCGTTCCCGGGTGGCCGACGGATAGGCGTCGGCCACGAAATTGTTGGCTCTGGTGATCTCGGCACTGGTCAGTTCGGACGTCATGGTGATCACCGAGACCGGGGTGCCGTTGGGGGTGTAGACGGTGCTGTAGTAGTCCAGCGTCCCGACGTCGTCGCGGACCGGGTGGGCGACGCTGGGGTCGGCCAGGTGTGCCCGTACCGCCGCGACGGTGGTCGCCACCGCGCCCGGCCGCAGTTGCAGGCCTTCGCGCAGCAGCTCCGATCGGGTCCAGTCCCAGTTCTCCCGGATCGCGAGCGTGCGACCCAGCAGCACCGCTGTCGGTTCCAGGCTGGCCTGGCCGTACGTCGCGGCGTCAGCCTGCTTGGCCCGGTGCACGGCGAGGCCGACCCGCAGCAGTTCGTCGGACTGCGCCGGGGTCAGGGTGGCCAGCACCTGCGGCTGGGCGAGGACGGTTTCCAGTTTCCACGCGGTCATCACCCGGTCGCCTGCCTCATCGAGCGTCTCACCGTGGCGGGCCGCAAGGTTCAGGGTCCGGTAGCGCTTGAGCAGTTCCTGGCCGGCGTCGGGGCGGCGCAGCAGTTCCTGCAGTCCGGTGAAGCGGGCGGTGACGGTCTCGAAGCCTTGTTGGACGCTGTTGAAGGCCAGGGCGTCGGGCAGCAGCGGGTACGCCAGGACGGCGTCGACGAGCAGCGGGGTCCGCAGGGCGGCGGCGGTCTTGTCCGGCATCTGTACGGCGTCGACCATCTCCTGATGGCTGCTGAACGCGCGCCACTGCGCGGTGCCGGGGGTCACCTGGTAGGTGAAGGGTCGGTCGGCGGCCGAGACCGGGGTGCCGGGCGTGAGGGTGGCGACGAGGGCGCCGGTGACCGCTGCGGCGAGGGCGCGCCGGGTGAGGCGGGCAGGACGGGACATCCGTGATCCTCTCAACGAGAACTGGATCGACACAATGAACACAAAGATCGAAGTAGATTGATCTGTGCTGCTTGAAACGTTACCAGGATCCACAGTTGTGGACTGGTCGCAAGTTCAAGCAGGAGACGGTCAGTGTCAGTAATTCATTGGACACCAGACCAGCGGGTGACATGATCACCCGATGTCGTCCTCCCGTGCCGAGCTGCTGCGGTGGCAGTTCGATCTGACCTGGTCGCTGTTCGAGTACCACCTGGAGCGACTACAGCCCGACGATTTCCTCGCCGAACCGGCACCGGTGTGCTGGACACTGCGGCCGTCCGACGACGGCGACTGGATGCCGGACTGGGCAGACGGCGAACCGGATCCGACTCCGGTGCCGACGATCGCCTGGCTCGCCTGGCACATCGGCTGGTGGTGGACCGTCGCCATCGACCACGTCGAGAGTCGTACGCCCCACGACCGCGCGGATATCCGCTGGCCGGGCAGCGGTGCGGCATCCATCGGCTGGCTGCGGGAGTTGCGTGCCACCTGGACCACGGTGCTGGACCGACTCGCCGACGCCGACCTCGACCGCCCGACGGCCTATCCGTGGCCCGCCGAAGCCGGGCTCAGCCTCGCCCACCTGGCCAGCTGGGTCAATGCGGAGCTGATGAAGAACGCTTCGGAAATCGGCCAGCTCCGGATGCTCCGGGCAGCGCATGGCGACCTCGACCGGACCACCTTCTGACCGGGGCGGGACCGCGCCAAGTCAGACAACTGCCAGAATCGTTTTTCATATTGGCTATTGTCTAAGTAACTTTGACATGTTAGCACTTGCATAAACATCGACACACAACAAAACTGTCAATATCCAGTAAGCCTGAGATCCCCAGTCCCATTCAGGAGGGAACAGTGCGGATCAGCCACACGACCAGCCGGGCAACCCGGCTGCTCGCCGTCGCCGTCGGCGTACTCACCGCCGGCGCGCTCGCCCTGCCATCCGCCGGTGCAGCCGCCCCGGTCGTCTACACCGCCAGCGAACTAGCCCAGGTCAGCGACCTGGTGGAAGCCTCCGGCGTCGAAGGGATCGCCTGGCACGTCGACAGCGCCTCCGGCCGCGTCGTGGTGACCGCCGACACCAGCGTCTCCCGCGCCGAGATCGCCAAGATCCGGCGGACCGCGCGCGGGAAGGCCGGCGCGATCCGGGTGGAGCGTACGTCCGGTGTCTTCACCCGGCTGGTCTCGTCCGGCGACCCGATCTACGGCAGCGGCGGCCGGTGCTCGCTCGGGTTCAACGCCGTGCGCGGCAGCACCTACTACTTCCTCACCGCCGGGCACTGCGGTGAGGTGGTCAGCACCTGGTACAGCAACTCCGCGCAGACCAACCTGATCGGCCCGACCATCGACTACAGCTTCCCCGGTGACGACTACGCGCTGGTCCGCTACGACAACCCGGCGCAGAGCCACCCGGGTGGGTTCAGCGTCGGCGACGCCTTCGTCGGGCAGTCGGTGACCCGCACCGGTTCGACCACCGGCACCCACAGCGGTACGGTCACCGCGCTCAACGCCCGAGTCCGCTACCTGGGCAGCGGGGTCGTCCGCGGTCTGATCCGGACCAACGTCTGCGCCGAGCCGGGCGACTCCGGCGGCCCGCTCTACTCCGGGTCGACCGCGCTGGGCCTCACCTCGGGCGGCAGCGGCAACTGCCGGACCGGCGGCACGACCTTCTACCAGCCGGTGCGTGAGGCGGTCAACGAGTACGACGTGACGATCTACTGATCGGCCCGGCCCGGCCGACGTCGGCTGGCCAGCAGCACCCGCAGCATCATCGCCGGAGTCGCCAACGACGCCGGCCGGGCCAGCAGATGTCGCACCAGCAGCGCCTGCCGGGCCACCACCGGCGACGTGTGGCAGGCCCGCGACACCAGGTTCCGGTACCGGTTGACCAGGCCGGTCCCGACCGGCCGGTGGCCGGTGGTCCGGGGGTCGGCGAAGTCGGCTCCGACCGCGGTACGCCACAGTGCGTCGACTGCCCGGCCGGCCCGACGGTAGAAGGCACCGGCCAGCCGTGGCGAGGTCGGCCCGTACCGCCGCAGCGCCCGGTCCAATGCCCGGGCCTGCAGCGCGGCGGACGTCATGCCTTGCCCGTGGATCGGGTTGAGGCTGCAGATCGCGTCGCCCAGGACCAGGAATCCGGCCGGGGTACGGCGCAGCCGTTCCACCTGCCGGCGTTGATCGGTGGCGATCCGGTGGGTCAGCACCGGGCTGAGCGCTTCGGCCTTGGTCAGCACATCGGCGATGGTGGGCGACGGGAGCTCCCGGGCGAAGGCCTCAAACTCGGCCGGGTCACTGGGCGGCACCTCCCCGTGCCGGGAGCCTATGGTGATCAGCCAGCGGTCGCCTTCCACCGGCACCATGGTGCCGGTCCGGTGGCCGCCGGCCCGGTCGTCGACCACCACCGCGATGGCACCGTCGAGGTCGTCCGGACCCCGCCGGACCAGCTGCGACGCATACGCCGCGTCGACCCGTACCGCCGCGACCTCGGGTGCCGGGAAGCCCAGCTCGGCCAACTGATCCAGGAAGTGGGTGTTGCGCCCGGTGCAGGCGACGACCAGGTTGGCCCGGTGCTCGACGCCGTCCACCCGGACCCCGACGATCTGGTCGGTCGCGCCCACCAAGCCGTCGACTGCGGTCTGGTCGACGACGGTGACGTTGCGCCGCTGCCGCAGCAGGCACCGACGGACCGCATCCTCCAGCAGCGGCCGACTCGCCGACACGGCGAGGAAGCCGAGGTCGGGACGGACACGGTAGCCGCCGCCCTGATGCCACACCAGGTCGGCGCCGTGCAGTGGGACGGCACCGGCGGCGACCAGTTCCCCGGTCAGCCCGGGGAACCAGCCGTCAAGGAGCCGCCGACCGGCCGCCAGCAGCAGGTGGCAGTGGCGGCCCTGCGGGACGCCCCGGCGTGGCACCGCGTCGTCGGGCAGCCGGTCCCGTTCCAGGACCGTCACCCGATCGACGTGGTCGCTCAGCACCCGGGCGGTGACCAGGCCCGCGATCCCCGCCCCGATCACGATCGCGCTGGTGCCGTCGCTGTCGCTCACCCTTGTTTCGCCCTTCCGGGTCGAACCCGCCGACCCGCCGACTGGTCCTACGACCATCGGGCCGCGACCGGACCCGGCGCGTGATGGAGATCTGAGGACCCTGAGGAAGGACTGAGCCTCAGGGGTCAGCCCAACCCGAAACGTTCGGCGTGGATCTGAGCGTTCGGCACGCCGATGGCCCGGACGCTGTCGACCACAGCGGTGGTCATCGCCGGCGGCCCGCAGACGAACACCTCGCGTTCGGTGATGTCCGGCACCCGGGCGAGCAGGTTCTCCGGGTCGAACGGCCGGTTCGGCGGCGACCCGGACCCGGTGCGCCCGGTCAGCACGTGCAGCTGCGCACCCTGCGCGGCGGCCAGCCCCTGCAGCTCGCCGAGGAGCACCGCGTCGGTTTCCCTGGCCGCCCGGTAGAGGACCACCGTCGAACCGCCCGACTCCTCCAGCAGCGCCCGGATCGGGGTGACCCCGACGCCACCGGCGATCAGCAGGGTCTTGTCCAGTTTGCGGTGCAGGTTGGTGAACGCGCCGTACGGTCCCTCGATGAAGACCCGGTTGCCGACCTTCAGGTGCCGCAGCCCGGCGCTGGTCTTGCCGGCGGCCTTCGCGGTCAGCCGCAGGGAACGCCCGTCGGGTGCCGCCGACAGCGAGAACGGGTTCGCCTGCCACCAGCGGTTGTGACCGGGGAACCGCCAGATGCAGAACTGCCCGGCGCGCGACGGCAGCCGGTCCAGATGGCGGCCGGTGACGTACACCGACGTCACATTGTCGGCCTCGGGCACCACGGCGGCGACCCGGAACTGGTGGTACGCGTTGCGCCACAGCGGCACGGCGACCCGGTTGACGATCAGCGACCCGATCACCAGCGCCCACAGCGTCCACCAGTAGATGTTGGCCGGGGCCGAGTCAAAGGTGGTCGTCTCCATGAACTGGTGCACCAGGCCGGCCAGCAGTGCGAGGTAGATCAGCACGTGCAGGCTGTGCCAGGCCTCGTACGGCAGGCGGCGTCGGGCGTACCGGATGGAGGCCCCGACCACGACGATCATGATGCCGGCGGCGATCATCCCGAGCAGCGAGGCGGTCACCCCGGCCAGGCTCAGGAACGTCTCGCCGAAGCCCATGTCGTACAGGGTGGCGTAGCCGGCGATCACGAACACGGCGTGCAGCATCACGGTCCAGAACAGACCGAACCCGATCCACCGGTGCCAGGCGGTGAGCCGGTCCATCCCGAGCCGCCGGTCCAGCCAGGGAATCCGGGCCACCAGGGTCAGCTGCAGCATCATGATCATGGCGGCGTGCAGGCCGAAGAACTTCGCGACGGTCAGCACCGGGTGCTTGCCCTGGCCGTACGCGAAGAACGCCACTTCGAGGATCAACAGGTTGGCCGCCAGCACACCCCACAGGGTCCAGCGGGCCAGGGTCATCGGGGGGATGCCGGTCGGAGGGGTCGGGGTGGGGGTGGCCTCCATCGCGTCTCGCACGCGATTGGGATCGCCGTACAGCCGGCTCACTGCCTTGCTCCCTGCTATCAGTTATTTCGATCGAATTCTGGGAAGGGTGCCCCGCCGCCGGCGCTGGTGGCAACCGGCGGACGTTCGGGTCCGGTTCGATCATGAAGCAGGCATGCCCCGCCACGCTTGGCGGAGATCTGAGGATTTTCTGAGGATCCGCGTGCCGGGGGCACGGGCACCACTCAGAGCCGACGGGTACGGCTCAGAGCAGCTCGTGGCGTACCACGTTCTCCTCCCGGCCGGGACCGACGCCGACCACACTGACCCGGGCCCGGCACAGCTCCTCGATCCGGGCGATGTAGCGCCGGGCGTTGACCGGCAGCTCCGCCTCGGTGCGGGCCGCGGTGATGTCCTCCCACCAGCCGTCGTGCTCCTCGTAGATCGGCGTGGCGTGGTGGAAGCCGGTCTGGGTCATCGGCATGTCGTCGAACCGCTCGCCGTCGATCTCGTAGCCGACGCAGATCGGCACCTTCGCCAGCCCGGTCAGCACGTCGAGCTTGGTGACGACCAGGTCGGTGATGCCGTTGAGCCGTACGGCGTACCGGCCGACGACCGCGTCGAACCAGCCACAGCGGCGCTCCCGACCGGTGGTGGTGCCGTACTCGGCTCCGATCTTGCGCAGATGGTCACCGGCGGCGTCGAACAGCTCGGTCGGGAACGGCCCGGAGCCGACCCGGGTGGTGTACGCCTTGGTCACCCCGATCACCTTGGTGATCGCGGTCGGCGGGATGCCGGTGCCCACACAGGCCCCGCCCGACGTGGGGTTGGACGAGGTCACGAACGGGTAGGTGCCGTGGTCCATGTCGAGCATGGTGGCCTGCGCGCCCTCCAGCAGCACCGTGTCGCCCCGGTCAAGGGCGTCCCAGAGGATCGCCCGGGTCTCGGCGATGTGCGGACGCAGCCGCTGCGCGTACGCCAGGTACTCCTCGACCACCGCGTCCAGGTCCAGCGCCTTGCGGTTGTAGACCTTGAACAGAATCTGGTTCTTCTCCCGCAGCGCCAGCTCCAGCTTCTTGCGCAGGATGCCGGGGTCGAGCAGATCCTGCACCCGGATGCCCATCCGGGCCACCTTGTCGCCGTACGCCGGCCCGATGCCGCGCCCGGTGGTGCCGATCCGCGACGATCCGAGGTAGCGCTCGACCACCCGGTCCAGCGCCCGGTGGTGCGGCATGATCAGGTGCGCGTCACCGGAGATCCGCAGCCGGGAGACGTCCACGCCGCGTTCGGCGAGGCCGTCGATCTCGGTCAGCAGGACCTTCGGGTCGACCACCACCCCGTTGCCGATGATGATCATCGCGTTCGGGGAGAGCGCACCGGACGGCATCAGGTGCAGGGCGTACTTCTGCCCGTCCGGCGTGATCACGGTGTGCCCGGCGTTGTTGCCGCCGGAGAACCGCACCACGTAGTGGACCCGCTCGCCAAGCAGGTCGGTAACCTTGCCCTTGCCCTCGTCACCCCATTGCGCGCCGAGCAGCACGATCGCTGGCATCTTGTGTAACCCGCCTCCATGGGGCTCGGGTGCCAGGTGGCGACCGCGTGGCAAGCCCGAGGAGTCAGGCTAACAAGGGTCACGAACCTGGTGGACGTGGCCGCAGAGATCGGCGGAAGGCGGCGACGGTGTACGACGTGGTGCTGCTGACACTCGGCAGCCAGCCGGACGCGGGCTGCGACGGCGGCTGCGGTGTCAGCTGTGGCACGGCACTCACCCGGGCGAAGCCCGACTGCGCCGAACCGGTCCGGGTGCCGGTGCTGACCTGCCGGGACGCGCTGGTCGCCGCCGGCGCCCGGGTCGAGACGGTGACGGCGCGGTCGGACCGGGAGATCGACGACGTCCTCGCCCGGCTGGACGGCCCGGCCCGGCCGGACGGTCTGACCTGGCCCGACGACGACGGCAAGACCCGGCTGATCGTCGCCACGGCCGCCGACGGGCAGCTGCGGGCGGTGCTGCGCCGGATGGTACGCCGCTACGCGCCGCCGCCGAGCCGGCGACCCGCCGACCTGGCCGACTCCCGGACCCTGCCGGACCTGCCGGCGATCGGGGTGCTGCCACTCGACCCCGGCGGTTCTGCCGACTCCCGGCGGTCGACGGCAACCGGTACCCCGGCCGACGACGCCCCGCCAGCCGACCTGGCCGGCCGGCTCGGCCTGCCCCGGGAGCCGGCCGCGGTCGCCGCCGCGGTCCTCGGCGGTCGGCAGCGCCGGCTGGACCTGCTGCGGACCGACAGTGGTTCGGTGACCCTGGACGGCGCGCTGCTGGGCGCCGCCGACGAGCACGATCACCCGCTACCCTGGCGCGGACGGATCGAGGTCGATGACGCCGTGCTGAGCGCGGGCGACGACCCGCTGTTGGCCTGCGTGGTGGCGAACGCCGACGGGTACGCCCGGCTGGCGGAGGTGGAGCTGGTGACCCGGGCGGACCCGGCGGACGGGGTGCTGGAGGTGGCGGTGGCGGTACCGGTGAAGACCAGGTCGTGGTGGCGCGGCGAGCGGGTACGCATCGAGATCCGCCGGGCCCGTGGTCGCGCGACGGCGGTCACCCCGCGCGACGGCGAACTGCCGTTTCTGGACGACGGCGTGGTGGGCGGCTTGACCCGGAAACGCTCCTGGTGGGTGGAACCAGGCGGCTGGGCCGTGTACACATACTGACCTGGTATGCGACGCTAAGTAGCGACTGACCTGCACATCCTCGGGTTGTCCACGGGGGGCGAGGGGGAGGTACGCAGTGCACGACAACACCGATCCGGGGCGGTCGACCGGCACCGACGGAGGTCAGGTGGAGGAGCCGTTCTGGCCGCCGGACGAAGTAGTGGCAACTCCCCGCAGCGATCAGACCATCGCCGTACCGGTCATTCCGACGGTGACGTCCGGAGCCGAGGTCCGGCCCGGCAACGGCAGGACGGCCGGCAACGGTCGGTTACCCGCCGACCGTGATCCGGAACTGCCGCATTCGCCCGCGTCGCCGTGGGCGCAGCCCCCCAGCAGATTGACCAGCCGCTCGACGGGTGCCGCTGGCACCAGCGGCGATGCTGGTCCGCCCGGCGCTGTGCCGCCGGCTCCCCGGCGGTCACCGGAGCAGCCCGTACCGCTGGCGGAGGCGCCCGTACCGCTACCGCTCACGGAGCAGCCCGTACCGCCGGCGGACGCGGCCACGCCCACGTCGGAGGCTGCCGGCCGGCCGCACCCGACGCCGCCTCGGCCCGGCCCGACCCACCCCCGCCAGCCACATCCCGGTCCCAGCCGGCCCGCCCCACCACCCGGTCAGACACCGACGCCGCCCCCGCTGCCGCCGACCGGTCCCGGCCGACCGGGCGAGCCTCAGGAAGAGGCGACGGAACCCATGCCGGGCCAGCCCGCCGACCCGTGGGCCCCGCCGGCCGCCGGCCCGATGGCGACATCGCCTGCTGTGTCGGCGCCCACGGCGACGCCCGGCTGGGACGAGACGCCCGGCTGGGACGACTGGACTCCGACGGACGGCGGGGCCTGGTCACCGCCACCGCCGGCGGCACCGGCGTACCAGCAGGTGAGTCCGGGCGTGACCGAACTGCCCCGACAGCCGTACCAGGAAGCGCCCGGGGTGCACCGGATGCCATCGTCTCCCGGGCCGGGCTCGCCGGGGCCGGGCTCGCCGGAGCCGGGCTCGCCGGGGCCGGACGCTCCGGGGCCGCCGCCACGGTCGGCAATGTTCGACTCGGGCTACCCGGTGCCGCCCGCGGTGCTCGGCGCGGTGCAGCAGGGTCCCACTCAACAGGGCCCCGCGTACCAGGATCCCGGGCAGCAGCCGGCCGTGCCGGCGCACCAGCAGGCGAGCATGCCGGCCAGCGGCAGCCAGCTGCCGGCGGGCTGGACACCCGAGTCGTTCGTGCCGACCGCCGAGGAGTTCGCCCTGCGTCGGGCGGCGAAACCGGCCGACCCGGTCGCCACGATGGGGGTCCGGGCCGCGCTCAACCGGACCACGCTGGGCCTGGTCAAGCTGCCGCCGGGGCAGCACGAGCAGGAGATCCGGCGGGACGTCGAGATGGTGCGCCGCAACTTCGGTGGGCTGCGCCAGGTCACCGTGGTCAATCCGAAGGGCGGTGCCGGCAAGACCGTCGCCATCCTGATGCTGGCCATGACGTTCGGGCAGAAGCGCGGCGGCTACGTGCTGGCCTGGGACAACAACGAGACCCAGGGCACCCTCGGCATGCGCGCCCAGCAGGACTTCCACTCCCGTACGGTCCGGGACATGCTGCGCGACCTGCGCCTGTTCCAAGGGTCACACGGCCGGGTCGGCGACCTGTCGCAGTACGTGCGGGCGCAGGGCGAGGGCATGTTCGACGTGCTCGCGTCGGACGAGTCGGCCACCGCCGGCGAGATGCTGACCGCCGCCGCGTTCGCCGAGATCCGTGAGGTGGTCAGCCGGTTCTACAAGTTGATCTTTGTGGACACCGGGAACAACGTACGGGCACAGAACTGGCAGGCGGCGATCGACGCCACCGACCAGCTCGTGGTGACCATGTCGGCGCGCAACGACTCCGCCGAGCCGGCCGCCCGGATGCTCGACCACCTGGAGCAGACCGGCCGGCAGCGGCTGGTCCGCCAAGCGGTCACCGTCATCTCCATGCCGCCGTCCCGCCGGGAGATCGACCTGGCACCGATCCACCGGCACTTCGCCGCCCGCACCCGTACGGTGCTGCTGGCACCTTACGAGCGGATCATCGACAGCGGGGAACCGATCCGGTACGGGCAGTTGTCCGCGACGTTCCGGCAGGCGTGGCTGAAGATCGCCTCGGCGGTGGCCGAAGGGCTCTGAGCCGTCAACTGCTGGCGAGAGCGTCCCCGGCGGCCGGGTCGCAGTCCCGCAGGAACTGCGCGCACCGGGCGGCCTCGTCGCTCTCCCCGATCTCCCCGGCCGCCCGGGACAGCAGATGCAGGCAGGCCAGGAAACCCCGGTTCGGCCGGTGCGACCAGGGCACCGGGCCGTGCCCCTTCCAGCCGCTGCGGCGCAGCTGGTCCAGGCCCCGGTGGTAGCCGGTGCGAGCGTAGGCGTACGCGGCGACGACCTCCCCCTTGGTGAACGCACGCTGGGCGAGCACCGCCCAGGCCCGACTGTAGGTGGGGTGGCGTCCGGCGGCAGCGGCGTACGCCTCCTCGGTGTCCACCTGGGCAGCCTCGGCGAGTGCCGCCTCGGCCTGCTCGTCGCCGGGCAGCGTGGTGGCCGGCGGTTCGGGCAACAGGTTCTGCATTTTGCCCATTCAACCTGGATTCGCAGCGACATGGTGTCTGAACGGATGAGTCCTTCGTCACGCGTGCGGCGGGTGTGCCGATGCCGGTACTCGACTAGAAATAGAGGTCCGGAGCCTCCCCAGGAACCGGTTTGGGAAGCCCGGTGGCCTCGTGCCACCGGGCTTCGCTGTACGACCGAGCCGTCGTACGACCGGGCTTCGCTGCGCCACGCCACGCCGGTTGCGGCGGTACGGAAAAATGGCCGGATGCCCACGCCACCTCCCGCAGCGCTGTCCGGCGACTACGACTCCACCCCGCACGAGGTGGAGTCCCGCGCCGAGCTCGACCATCATCTGCGCGCCGGCAGCCTGGCCGGGCTGACCGTACAGGGACTGCAGTTCGACGTGCCGCCGGTGCCCGACCTGACCGACATCGACCTCACCGACACGTTGTTCCTGGGCTGTTCGTTCCCGTCGGCGGCGGCAGAAGCGGAGCTGGTGCGCCGGGGCGCACATGTGGTCCCGCCGCTCGCCGGGCGACCGTACCCGAGTCACCCGCCCCGGCTGTACACCCCGGCCGACCTGGCCGCCGGGTTCGCCGAGCACGGCGCCGACGGAATGTACGACAACCTGGTCTACCGGCATTTCCGCCGGCACGGCGGCGCCCAGCCGCAGATCCGCGAGGCGCTGGCCCAGCGGCTGCACGACCACGGCATCGACAACGCGCTCGCCGACGCCACCCGGACCTGGATCGACCGGTACGGGCCGGCCTCGGTGATCGGGGTGATGGGCGGGCACGCGGTGCCGCGCGGCACCTCCGCGTACCGGCTGGCCGCCACGCTCGGCTGGGAGCTGGCCCGGGCCGGCCGGCTGGTGGTCACCGGCGGCGGGCCGGGCGTGATGGAGGCGGCGAACCTCGGCGCGTACCTGAGCAGCCGCGACGCCGAGGAGCTGACCGACGCCATCGACCTGCTGGCCGGCGCGCCGGACTACGCCGACCAGCAGCCGTACACCGCCGCGGCGCTGGCGGTCCGCGACCGGTACCCGGTCGACGCGGCGGTGTCCAACGACAGCGACTCCGGCTGGGCGCGGGTTGGCGGGCTCGCCATCCCCACCTGGCTGTACGGGCACGAACCGGCCAACCTGTTCGCCGGCCGGATCGCCAAGTACTTCTGCAACGCCGTCCGGGAGGACACCATCCTGCGGCTGACCCGGGGCGGCATCGTGTTCGCGCCGGGCCGGGCCGGCACCGTGCAGGAGGTGTTCCAGGCGGCCACGAAGACGTTCTACGGCACCGACGGGGCCAGCGGCCCGTACGTCTTCCTGGACCGCGCCTTCTGGAGCCAGACCCTGCCGGTCGAGGCGCTGCTGGCGCCGCTGCTGGCGCTGTCCCCGGCCGGCGACCTGTCCCCGCTGGTCCGGCTCACCGACGACGTGCACGAGGCGGTCGCGCTGCTCACCGCCGCCGCGCTGCCGCCGGTAGTGCCGGCCCAGTCACGGAGCTGACCTCGGCTCGGCAGGACGATCGACTATCCGGCGGTCGGTCCCATTCATTGCATAACGTCCGTCAGCCGTGGTTCATGTCTGCTGAGCTGACCGTGGCCAACCGTGGGCGGAATGCCGTGTTCGGCTCGCCGTCTGCCCGTAGGTCGGTGGTGGCAGAGTGCTGCCGAGGATTGCTTCGGTTGCGGCGTGGGCGAGGGTGGCCTGGGTGGTGGCGGGTAGTCCGATCCGATTCCAGTGGAAGATCACGTGTTCGGTGATGACCGCGCGTAGCCCGCGGGTGAGTGTGCCGGTGGCGCGTAGGCCGCCGAGGGTGGTGCCGGCGTCTGCGAAGGCGGTGTGCCAGTCGCACGGGTGGTGGGGGTTGCCGAGTAGTAGGTGGCGGATCTTGTCGGTGAACGACGTCCAGGTGACGGGGTTGGTGCGGGTGGCGGGGTGGGGGTGGTCGGGGCGGTGTTGGGCGGCGCTGGCCCAGACGTCGGCTTGTTCGTTGAGGTCGAGTCCGGCGGCGCGCATCAGTGCGGTGGTGAGGATGAGTGAGTGTTCGCGTCGGTTGGTGGGCCGGTCGTGGAGGTAGGTGAGGAGGTGGTGGCTGTCGTGGTGGAACAGGGTGTGGGCGGTGTCCATCGCTGCGGGGCCGCCGAAGGTGTGGGTTTCGGGTTCGTAGATGTCGTGGATCCAGGGGACGTTCTGGGTGAGGAGACGGTGTAGGGGGTCGGGGTGGTCGGTGGGTGTGGTGGGCAGGTAGCGGATACGCCAGGGTCCTTTGCGGATGAACCACCATGCGGTGATGAGGCCGGCGGTTTCGGCGGCGGGCAGCACGCTGCGGAGGTGGGGTACGGCGTTGTGTTCGCGTTCGTGGCGGCTGCGGCCGGGGTAGTCGATGGTCACCTGTTTCCAGGCTGTGTCCATGGCGGGCCTTTCATCAGTTCAGGAGGAGGCAGGCGTCCCACCCGGTCGTGGTGGTGGTTGCGGTGGCGAGCTGGGTGCCGGTGGTGCCGTCGAGAAGTCCGGCGGGTTCGTCGGCGGTGGTGGAGCTGGTGGTGTGCTGGTGCAGGCGGGTCAGCGGCGTGACGGGTGTCGGGGTGAGTGCGTCGGCGGCGATGCGCCGGCCGGTGGCGAGGAGGCCGCCGGTGCCGTGGCAGAGGCTGCGGTCGGTGAGTCGGCGGGTCTGCGCGGGGTCGGTCACGCAGGTGGTGAAGGCGGTGTCGGCGAGGTGCCGTCGGGTGGTGTCGTGCAGGGCGATGCCGGCGAGTTGCTGGGCGCGGGCGATGCCGGGGGTGCCGTAGCACCAGGAGGGTCGCAACGGTTGTCGCTGGGCTGGTGTGCCTCGGTGCAGGTCGTCGAGGGTGAGGGTTTGCGGCCACCAGGTGGCGCTGTCGGTGTGTTGCTGCCACCGGTCCAGCCACCGGCAGATTCGGGTGATCGCGGTGGTGTGTCCGTTGACGCTGATGCCGTCGCGGTGGGTGAGGGCGAGTAGGGCGAGGGGTCCAGTGATGCCGTGGGCGAGGCCGTGGTTCGCGTGACCGCCGGGTGGTGGCGGCTGGTGGCGGTCGGGTCCGTTGTGGCACCACCAGCCGGGGAGGTCGTCGACGGGTTCGGTGAGGCGGACCAGGTAGTCGAGGACGTGTCGGAGCCGTTCGTGGTCGCCGAGGCGGCGCAGGGCGACGCCGAGGCCGGTCAGGCCACGGATGAGGTCGTACTCGGCGTAATGCGGCCGGCGGCGGGAGTCGATGCGGCGGTGGGCGGTGTCGAGGCGTCGGCGGGTGACGGTGGCGGTGCCGGTCGCGGCGATGGTTCGGGCTCGCGCGAGCCGGGGGTGGTCGGTGGTGGCGAGGACGAAGGCGAGGGCGGGTGCGCCGTGGAAGAGGCTGGCGCCGTCGGCGATGCTGACGCCGTCGGCGGTGGCTTCCCGTAGGGCGGCGTACGCGGCCGGCCAGTCGCCGGTTTCCTGGTGCAGCAGGGCTGCCCCGGCCGCGCCGTCGGCGAGGGACTGCCCGGCGCTCATGAGGTCGCCTGGTGGGTGCGGGCGACGGCGCGGGCCAGCCGCAGGCAGTGCCGTTCGGAGGCGGTGTCGACGCCGATCATGCGGGCGTGGTGCAGGTGCAGCAGGTCAGCCAGTACCTGGTCGAGGTCGAGGCCGTCGGTATGGGCGAGGTCCCGGTAGGCGACCAGGGCGGCCGCGCGGTCATCGTCGTGGTGTGGAGTGCGGGCGAGGTCGAGTTGGGTGGGGTCGAGTCGCGGACCGCTGCGGTGCGGGACGTGGTCGGTGAGCCAGCGTGGTCCGTCGCCGGTGAACGCGTCGGCGATGGCGGTCATGCCGGCGGCGGTGGCGGCCCGACGGTCGCCAGTCAACTGCCGTAGCGCGGTGCGGGAGTCAGCGGCGAACACCGCCTCGGCGGCGGCGAGCGTGGGTCCGGTGCCGTGGCGGGTCTCGGGCCGGTAGGTGTGCAGGCTGTGGTCGTGCATGACACGGTCGTGTTCCAGCCGGTGTGTCCACTCGGCGAGGCGCCCGGCGACGTCGGCGAAGCTCGCGGAGTCGGGTAGTGGGATGCGTAGCCGCAGGTGGGGTTCGGGGTCGGGGTAGCGCAGGAACCACCAGCCCACCGGCAGGACGGGTGCGGTCTGTCGGGTGAGGTCGGTGAGGATGTCGTCGAGCCGCCCGTACAGCCGGGTTTCCAGCCACGGCGACGACGGTCCGGGCCGGTGCGACACGGAGGTCACGGCCCGGACCTGCCGGGCGCGCCGGGTAGGGCGGGTGGCTGGTGGGGTGTCGGTGAGGGTGAGCAGGATTTCGGCGGGCCGGTCGTCGATCCAGCCGGCCGGGCCGGGCGCTTCGGTGACGACGGTACGGGGATGTCGGTCGAGGTGGCGGCGCAGCACGACGAGGTGGGTGTCGTCGTCGAGGTTCAGGCGCAGCCGCACGTCATCGCCGCAGCCGAGCAGGATCTCGGCCGGGAGCTGGTGGTGGTCGCGGTGCCGCTGCCAGGCGTCGCGCCACACCTGCCAGGATCCACTGGGTGGGAGGGCGTGCCGGTCGATGATCCAGCGGGCGGGGTGCAGCACACTGCGGCCGCGTCGCATCCGGGGCAGGAACGGCAGATCGTGTGACTGTCCCCAGTCGAACCTGCCGCAGGGTGCCGTCCACGCCGTCGAGATCTCGGTCAGGAACCGCGTCAACGGCTGCTGCAGATCGGGCAGCAGCACGCTGTTGAACAGCAGCGGCTCGACCGGCCGGCCGGTGCTGGCAGATTCCAGCCACAGCCGGCGGCCGTCGCCGGCAACGGCGAGATCCGCGACCGTGTACGGCGGGTCGGGGTGGAAGTCCCCGACGGGCAGGACGGGCAGCAGCTCCGGTGTCCGGGCGAGCGGGGTCAGACGCGGGTCCAGCGGCGGACCGGACAGCTGCACCGCGTCCGCGTCGGGCAGCAGGGTCGGCAGACTCCGGTAGACCTGCTGGAACGACGCCAGCTCGCCGGGGGTGAGCAGGTGCAGGAACCGGCCGGCGGACACCCCGGCGTGGCGGGCGCCGCTGGCCACCGTCAACGTGAACCTGCCCTGGTCCAGGTCCCGTAAAGTCGCGGCCGCGAGCGTGAACCGCAGCTCCGTGTGCGGCGTCGGCGGCCGGTCGTCGTCTCCCCGTAGCCGGCCGACCAGGTCGTCGTCGAGGACGACCTCCGCCCGCCCGCCGACCGCCGACTGCTGCGCCAGGTGCGCGAGCAGCCGGTCACGGGCCGAGAACCCCGCCGGCGCCCGGCGGGTCGACCCCCGGTAGCCGGCAGGGAAACCCAGCACGGTCACCACGTCCCGCAGCGGCACCGCCGCGCCCGGACCCCACCGCTGGATGAACGCGCCGTGGTACTCCACCCACCCGGACGCGGGCGGCGCCACCGCCGCCAACGTCGCCGCCGCCTCACCCGCCTCCCGCAGGACCGCCTCGGGCAGCGTCACCGGCACGTCCAGACGCACATCGGCCGAGACCCGTCCGCCGGGGTCGGGTACCGCGACGTGGCGGGCCAGGTGGGCCACCGGGTCGGTGACCGTCATCGCCGGCCGCAGCTCCGACAGCAGCACCCCCGACCGGACAAGTGTGGCCAGCATCCGCTCGGCCGCGCCCACCCCGGCCGGCGACGGACCGCCGATCCGCTCCGCCAACACCGTGAACGCGATCGGGCGGGCGGCGGCGTCGATCGCCGCCCGCACCGGCCCGGTCAACCCGATCTCGACGTCCCGCCTGCGGTCACCGTCGGCGTGCGCGCATGGCACCACCCACACCCCGCCACGCCGGTACCCCACCGTGTTCGTCACCACCGTGACACCCCGCAGGACGGCCACGTCCTGCTCCGCGCGGGCGGTGACCTCAGCGACGAACTCCCCGTCCGGGCGCACGACCACCCGATGCTCCCCACCCCACCGCACAGCGGCGTGGGCGCCGAACTCGACCGGCGCCACCCCGGCGAAGACACCGAACGGCGTCGCCCGCGTCGTCCATCGCAGCAGATACCGCACGACCGTCTCGACCAGGCGACGCCACCGGCGATCCGACATCGGCTCGCCGGCCACCGCACGGCCGACCCGTTCGGCGAGCTCCGGCGCGGCGCAGGCGACCGCCGCCGCGAACCCCGGCAACGCCCACACCTGCGTCAGCCACCCCTGCCACAGCTCCGGCTGCTCTGAAGTCAGGTCGGGCCAGCTCGGCACTGTCAGTCCGTCCGGGTAGGCGGCGGCTCTGACCAGGGCCGCACCCGCCGCAGGAACCATGACACACCACCGGGAGGGAAGGGGGCCCGGCGTCCGCGTGGACGCCGGGCCCGAACGGCGTCGAATCCGAACTACTTGCCGCCGCCGGAGCAGGCGTTCGACCCGGTGTTACCCGAGCCGCAGTTGTCGTCGGTGTTGGTCGCGTACCCGCCCGCTGCGGGGCCGGCGTCGACCAGGGTGATGTCCAGGTCGAACTCCTCGATTTCCGTGGTCTCCATGCGCGTTTCCCTTCTCATGCGGGGTTGAAGGTGAGGACGACACGGCTGTGCCGCTTGTCCAGCACCGTCCCGGCCGGCAGGTCACCGTCGGGAGTAGCCGCGGGCAGCACCTGCAACGCCGGGGACGGCTCGCCGCCGTCCACCCAGTCGCGCATGTGCGCCACCATCCGCTCCGCCGCCGCGGCGGCGTCCGACCCGTGCGCGCACGCACCCACATCGAACCGGTCACCGGTCCAGGCGAGCGCCGACCGGTAGGAGAAGGTGCCCTCGTGCAGCGCGGCCGGCGTGCCGAACCGCCACGCGGGCGCCACCACGCCCGCGTCGACCGCTTCCTGCTGCGCCGACAGCACCACGAACTGATCCACCTCAGCGGACAGACGCACCGCCAGCCACAGATCCAGATCCGCCAGCACGGTACGGGGCGGCAGACTCATCCCGGCCCACACCTGCTCATGCGGCTGCGACAACAACCCCGCGACCGACTCCACCGTGATCTGCTCGCCCTCATCCAACCGCAGATGTACCCCGTCGGCGATGTCGACGTAGCGCATCTCGTGCGCCCCGGCACCCTGCATCGCCACGAACCCACACAGCCGCTGACTGTGGCTCACCAGCCGCTCACCGACCCGACGCAACACCCACGACCGGGTCATCCCGAACGTCCGCAGCGGCACCACCAACACGCCGTCCTCGGCGAGCTGCGCGATCCACGACTCCGGGACATCCCACGCCCCCGCCGTCACGATGATCAGGTCGAACCGGCGACGCGGCTCAATCAGCTGCTCGGCGTCGGCGCACACCACCGTCACATCGCCGTAGCCCGCCGCCGCCAAACAGGCCACCGCCCGCTCCGTCACATCCGGATCGATGTCCACAGTCGTCACCGAACCCGACGGACCCACCAGCTCCCGCAGCAGCGACGCGTTGTAGCCACCCGAACCGACCTCCAACACATGCCGACCGAGCAGGCCGCCGTCGAAGGCGTCAGCCGCCTGCCCCAGCATCTCCGCGATCAGCCACGGCGCCGACACCGAACTCACGGTCTCCGCACCCCGCCGCTTCGTGATGACCGCGTTGTCACCCCGATACGCCTCCTCCAACGGCACACCCGGCGTGTACAACTCACGCGGCACCGCCCGCAACGCCGCCTCCACCTCCGGCCGCATCGTCAGACCCTTCGCCACATGATCAGCGACCAACCCATCCACCATCGCCGCCCGCAGACCATCGCTGGTCACCATGTCGACACTCATCCGCTACGCCACTCCCCACCTGTCACGGCCGCCCATCCGGACGACCCGCTCGGTCGGATCGCTGCCCGGTCCTGAACACATCTTCGCGACCACCATCTGAAGCCCCACCGTTCCCAGCAGGTCGCGGTGATCGTGCGCCACAATCCCCAGACGCAGACAAGGCGCTGGATCAACGGTTGGTCGCATCCACTCAACGCCTGAACGGCGATGTCGAACACCCTCGACACGAATCCTCGACAACCTCCGGCCGGCGGCCTCCCGGAATCCACGCATGCGATACCCCCAAGTCCCGAGTCCGTGCGGTCTACCCGGCGCCCATCCACTCGTCTACTCACCGGCCGGTCACGGTGGCTTCGCTCTGCGTTGAACGGTTATCGTGCCCTTTCAACGTTGTGCTATTTCAACGTGTGGTGGAGAGTCGGGGACTTCGTGATCGATCCGCGGCAGGTCCAGGACGTCAAACGGGAGCTCGGTGCCGCGCTCGCTCACCGGCGAAGGTCGCGTGGTCTGACCCAGGCCGATGTCGCCGGGCGGGTGTACAGCACCCGCAGCACCATCGCCGGGGTGGAACGGGGTCAGCAGGTAGCCGACCGGATCTTCTGGCAGCGGTGTGATCAATTCTTGGACGCCGGCGGCGCGCTACTCGCCGGTTACGACGCCTACGTGCGGCTGAAGCAACGGTTCGACCGCGAAAGGGTCGAGGCGAGGCAGCTGGCCCGTTGGGGCGAGACCGATGTCGGTATACAGCCAGCTGCCGGCGACCTCCCAGCGGCGCTACCAGCATCGACCGGCAACGCTCCAGATATCCCGGGGCCGGTGACGGTGTCCGCCCTCGATCCGATTCCCGACCCAGCTGGCGTCGATCCCGCCTTGGCGCTGCACTGGAGTGAACTGCTACGGCTCCTGGCCGCCTCGCACAACGTCTTCGGTTCACGCCAGGTGTACGGCGCTGTCTGCCGAGAGCTGGCCATCGTCCGCCGCTACCGCCGCGAGGCCCCGGACGACCTCACGCCACGTCTTCTGGCAGTGGAGGCGCGATGGGCGGAGTTCGCGTCCTGGACCGCCGACAACCTCGCCGACGTCAACGCGGCCGCCCACTGGCTCGACCACGCACTCACCCTGGCACACCGGGCGGGCGACAAGCGGATGGCAGCCTACGTCGTCATGCGCCAAGCGCAGCAGGCCGTCGACCGCCTCGACGGCACCCAGGCGACGGGACTCGCCGAAACCGCCGAGACACTCGTGCCACTTACCGACCGCGACCGCGCCCTCTGCCTCATCCGCCAGGCCCAGGGACACGCCCTTCGCAACGAACGACTGCGGTCCCTCTCCGCGATCAAGACCGCGCACCAGCTTGTCAGCCGGTCCATGGGCAACACCGCAGATGACCCGGACACCATCGGCCGCCACTGCACCCACGCTTACCTCCGCGCCCATGAGGGTTACTGCCTGCTCCAACTCGGCCACGCCGCTGCGGCGACGGAGACCCTGGAAACGGTCCTTACCGACTGGCCCGGCGACTACCGCCAGGATGAAGCGCTCACCCGGAGCTGGCTCGCCCGGTCCTACGCTGCGACGAACCGGTTGGCCGAGGCGGGTGCCGAAGGCAGCCGCGCCCTGAGATTGGCCGCCGCGACCTCGGCGGCCAGGGCGATGACCTCCTTGAACCAACTCCACGGTCGGCTCGCAGGCGTAACGGGATCCACTGAGGTCGTCGATTTCCGCAATGCCTTTTCCCTCGTCGCGTCAACGACCAGACTGTGATCATGGACTTGATCTCCACCGCGACCACCACGGACGAGGCCAGCCGGGCCGCGAGCGTCGCCGTTCTCCCGGTGGGTAGCTTCGAACAACACGGCGCCCACCTTCCGCTGATCACCGACACCGTCGTGGCCTGCGCGATCGCGAAAGCCGCCGCGACCGCCTACGACCTGCTGCTGCTGCCCCCGGTGACGATCAGCTGCTCGCAGGAACACACCGGATGGCCGGGCACTGTCAGCATTCGCTCCTCCACCCTGACCCAGATCATCACCGACATCGCGCAGTCGCTAGAGCAGGCCGGTGTCGACCGGCTGGTCGTGGTCAACGGCCACGGCGGCAACTACGTGCTATCCAACATCGTCCAAGAGGCCAACACGAGCGGACGGCGCATGGCCCTCTACCCGAGGAGGCAGGACTGGGAAACCGCCCGCCAGCACGCCGGCCTCGACAGCACCAGCCACGACGACATGCACGCCGGTGAGATTGAGACCTCCCTGCTCCTGCACCTGTGCCCCGACCTCGTCCGACCCGGCTACCAGACCGCCGACCACCTCACCGAACGACCCGACCTTCTGGTGCTCGGCATGCGCGGCTACACCCACACCGGCGTCATCGGCGCACCATCCGCCGCCACCGCCACCAAAGGCAAGGCCGTCCTCGACAGCCTGACCACCACCTTCGCCACCAGCCTCGCCATCCTCCAACAGCACACCCGACCCTGACCAGCCACGCCCGCAGCCCGCTACGCCTCGAAGGCCGCCGTAGCGCTCCAGCGCAGAGCCGACCACACAACGACGGACCGCAGTGGGGATGGACTGCCGGGCGCGGCAAGATCATCCTGCGCAACGTCCAACGATCCCGGCCGGTGTCGACCACCCGCCGACCGGCTTCGACGTTCGCCACGGTGCTGCGGGTGCTGTAGACCAGCCGCGCGACGTCCTTCTGCGCGACCCTACGGCACTACCCAGCTCGCTGAGCTCCCGGCCAACGAGTTGACCGCAGCAATGGTGGGAAGCACGATCCGGTGCTCGACTGGGAGTGGAGATGCGTCGGCTAGACGAGTAGTTCCGAAGTGAGGGGTCGATCTCCGGGCATGAGGAGAGGGCATCCAAGATCATGTTGTGACGCAAGACCTGGACACCCTCTTGACCGCACTGTACGTGAAGATCGACGACAGCATCCGCACACCTCGGTGGCGTG
>NZ_JBHMIO010000038.1:0-45120 GCF_048060275.1 Micromonospora sp. LOL_015 | reverse complement strand
GCCGGGCCGGTCGGGGCCGGGCCGGTCGGGGCCGGGCCGGTCGGGGCCGGGCCGGTCGGGGTGGAGGTCACCGGGGCGCTCCGGTGATACTGGCGACGGCCTGCTCAACCAGGTCGGCGACAGCGTGGGGCCGCACGCGGGGAGTGAAGTGGCTGCCGCCGACCTCGGAGACGGCAGCGCCGGCGCGGGCGGCCATGTCCCGCTGGGTGTCCGGCCGCAGCGTCCGGTCCTCGGCGGCGACCAGGTACCAGGTCGGCTTGTCGCGCCAGGCGGGCACCCCGGTGGGCTGCGCGAAGATGGCGTCGGCGCTGGGGCGCGAGTCGGCGTCGAAGTTGTCCCGTTCGGCTTCCGGCACGTCCCAGCCGATCTCCGCCCAGTACTCGGGACTGTGCTCCGAGGCCCATTCGCCGTTCGGACCGCGTCGCATGTGCCGACTGACCTCGGCGGGCGGGTAGCGGCCGATGATGTCCTGGATCGACTCGCCATTGTCGGGGGCGAACGCACAGACGTAGACGAGCCCGGCGATCCGCTCGTCCCGGCCGACGTTGGTGATCACCGCCCCGCCGTAGGAGTGACCCACCAGCAACACCGGTGCGGTGCAGTCGGCAAGCACGGCGGTGGTGTTGGCGACGTCCTCGACGAGCGAGTTCATCGGATTGGTCACCAAGTGAACCCGGTGTCCGGTGGCGCGCAGCAACGGTGCCACGTGGGCCCAGGTGCTCGGGGTGCCGCCAGCACCGTGCACCAGCACGATATCCATGATGGACTCATCCTCTCCGTAGGCGCGGGTCCAGGACCAGGTAGAACAGATCGACTGCGGCGTTGACCAGCACGAAGAGCAGCGCGATCGCCAGCGCGGCGCCCTGCACCACCGGGTAGTCGCGTTGCAGCACCGAGCTGACCAGCAGGTTGCCGACGCCCGGGTACGAGAAGACGGTCTCGGTGATCACCGAGCCGCCGAGCAGCGAACCGAACTGCAGACCGAGCACGGTCACGATGGGCAGGCCGGCGTTGCGCAGCACGTGCCGGCGCAGGATGGTCCGCTCCCGCAGCCCTTTCATCCGGGCGGTTCGCACGAAGTCGTCGCTGAGCACCTCCAGCACCGAGGCCCGCACGATCCGGGTGATGAAGCCGGCCATCGCCAACGCGAGGGTGGTGGCCGGCAGGATCAGGTACTGCAGCCACGGCACGACCAGTTCGGGCCGGTCCTGCAGGATCGCGTCGAGGAGCACGAAGTTGGTGGTGGGCTGGTAGTCGAGCTGGCTGGGCAGCCGACCGATCACCGGCATCCAGCGCAGCCACACGCCGAAGATCACGATGCTCAGTACGCCGAGGGCGAACCAGGGCAGCGAGAAACTGACCGTGGCGATGGACCGGGTGGCGGTATCCACCCAGGTGTCCTTGCGCAGCGCGGCGATCACCCCGGTGACGACCCCGATGAGGATGGCGATCAGCATCGCCGCGACGGTCAACTCGATCGTCGCCGGCAGTGCACCACCCAGCAGGCCCAGCACGCTGTTGCCGCCGTAGAAGGAACGCCCGAGATCCAGCCCGAACAGATCGCCGAGGTAGCGCAGGTACTGCTCCCAGATCGGCTTGTCCAGGCCGAATGCTTCGTTGATCCGGGCTTCGTTGGCCGAGATCTGCTCGGCGCTGAGGCCCTGGGTGCCGCTGGCCGCGAGGGTGGACGACGGCGAGCCGGGCAGCTGGCGGATGGCCAGGAACACCAGGGAGGCCAGGACGAACAGCACCACCGGCACGCTGGCCAGCCGGCGCACCGTGAGCATCGGCAGCGACCTGCCGCGCAGCAGCCGGATCATCGGCGGCTCCTCGGGTCCAGCGCG
The DNA here is from genome assembly GCF_048060275.1 of Micromonospora sp. LOL_015. Lineage (NCBI taxonomy): Bacteria > Bacillati > Actinomycetota > Actinomycetes > Micromonosporales > Micromonosporaceae > Micromonospora > Micromonospora sp. LOL_015. Next base: position 43,276 of record NZ_JBHMIO010000038.1, on the reverse strand, counting down.
TCGCGCAGGTCGTCGCCGACGAAGTTACTGGCGACCACGAAGATCAGCGTCAACGCTGCGGGCAGCACCGCCATCCGGGGTGCCGAGTAAATGAACTCCTGGCCGGCCTGCACCATGTAGCCCCAGTCCGGGGTGGGCGGCTGGATGCCCAGGCCCAGGTAGGACAGGCCGGCGGCGAAGCCGGCGGCCACCGACAGGGTCATCACGACCTGGGCGAGCAGCGGGCCGGCGATGTTCGGCAGGATCTCCTGGATCATGATCCGGGGCGACCGGGTGCCGCCGAGCCGGGCGGCGAGCACGTAGTCGCGGGCGGCCTCCCGGGCGGTCAACGCCCGGGCCAGCCGGGCCAGGCCGGGTGACAGCGCGACACCGACCCCGACCACCAGACTGCGTACGCCGGGTCCGCTGGCCGCCACCACCAGGATGATCAATAGCATCGATGGGAAGGCCAGCCCGACGTCGGTGACCCGCATCAGGATCTGCTCACCCCAGCCGCCGACATAGCCGGCGAGCATGCCGACGGTGGTGCCGATGAGCGCGGCGAGGACGGTGGCGAGGAACGCGACCAGCAGCAGTGGTTGGGCGCCGTATACCAGCCGGGCCAGGAAGTCACGGCCGAGATCGTCGGTGCCGAGCGGGTGCCCGGCGGTGCCGAACCCGGCGAGGGTGACGTTGGACTGCCGCTCCGGGTCGGCGCCGATCACCAGCGGCCCGATGGTCGCCATCAGCACGAAACCGACGACCACCAGCCAGGAGACGGTGGCCAGCCAGGACCGGGCGATGGAGCGCCGCGCGTAGGCGGCTCTCCATCGCTCGACCGGCCGCACCCCGGCGACCGTCACCGGTCCCCCGGACGGGCCGTGCGGATCGGATCAGACACTGGCGTTCTCCATGAAGCAGCGGTGGTTACCGAGCGCGGCGACGTTGGCGCCCTCGACGTTCGCCCCGGTCACCACCGGGTTCGCCGAGTAGCAGAGCATCGACAGCACCATGTACTGCTCGGCGAACCGGCGCTGGATGTCGGTGTACGCGGCGGTGCGCTCGGGACCGTTGGGCAGGTTCCTCGCGGCGGCCAGGTCGTCAGCGAACGCCTCGGATCCGGGGAGCGTGTTGAATCCGGAGGTGAAGTCGCCGTACACCCCGGATGGCAGGCCCATCGCCCCGATCATGTTGTCCGGGTCCGGGATGTAGGAGTTGCGCTCCCAGATCATCAGCTCGTGGAACTCGTCGTCCGGGTCGAGCAGCCGGCTGAAGTAGGTCGCCGGGTCGACCGAGTCGCTCACGACGGTCAACCCGATGTCGGTGAGGTTCTGCGCGACGATCTGCGCCGTTCGCGGGTGCCAGGAGTCGCTGGCCGCCATCAACGCCACCTGCCGGCCGGTGGCGCCGGCCGACTCGATCAGCCGCCGGGCCTCGTCCGGATCGAACCGGCTCAGGTCGGCCAGGCTCGGGTCGTAGCCGTCCTGCGACGGTGGGATCGTGTAGCCGTCGGGTGGCGCGCCGATTCCGAAGAACGCCTGGGCGATGATCGCCTCGCGGTCGATCGCCAGGTTGATCGCCTGACGCACCTCCAGCTCCGGGATCCGCCGGGCGTCGATCATCATCAGCGCGTCGAAGCTGTACGGCGTCTCGTGGAAGGTCACCGCGTCGTCGGCCTTCAGCTGCTCGACCGCCGAGTACGGAGTGAACTGGGTGGCGGACAGGTCGCCGCTGAGCAGCGAGCTGACGATGGTCGAGGGGTCCTGGACCTGTTGCATCACCAGCCGGTCGACCTTGGGCCGGCCGGTGCGGTAGTCCTCGAACGCGGTCAGCACCACCTGCTGCCCGGCGGTGGCCGAGGAGAACTGGAACGGGCCGGTGCCGACCAGGTTCTTGCCGATGTCGGCGCCGTACTCGGCGAGTGCGGCGGAGGAGATGATCCGGCCGCCGATGTCGGAGAGCCGGTTGAGCACGGTGGCGTCGGGGCTGTTGAGCACCATCACCACGGTGTACTCGTCGGGGGCGTCCAGCGAGGCGACGTTGGCACCGAGGCTGCGCAGCGGCCGGGACGACCCCTCGGGCAGGGTCGGGTCGTCCTCGTTGAACTGCCGACCGAGGCTGGCCAGCACGTCCGCCGAGGTGAAGGTGGTGCCGTCGTGGAAGGTGACGCCCTGGCGGAGGGTGAAGGTGTAGGTCAGCCCGTCGTCGGAGATCTCCCAGCTCTCGGCGAGGTCGGCCTGCGGCTCGTTGGTCTCGAAGGAGATGAAGGTCAGCCCACGGCAGATGCAGTCGACCGCCATCCAGTCGCCCAGTGACGTGTAGAAGGCCGGGTCGTGGACGGCGCTGGTGGCGTCGATGCCGAGCGTGAGGGTGCCGCCGCTGCTGGTGCCGTCGTCGCCGTCTTCGCTGCCGTCGGAGGCGACGCCGCAGGCGGCGAGCAGGCTGCTGGCGCCAAAGCCGAGGCCGAGCAGTCCGGTGCCACGCAGCATCGCGCGACGGGTTATCAGGTTCTGCGGGAGGTTGCGGGGATCGTCCGACATAGTGCGCTCCTCGGCAGGGTATGGGACGAAGATGGATGAAATTTCATTTGGATTGGATCCAAAACCATCATCTGCGGTACCCGATTCGGGTCCGTATCGCGATTGTGAACGTCTGGTGTCGGGATGTCGAGAATGGACAGGTTCCCCCATGGCCGGCGCGGTGGCCGACGTACCGGCCGGGTCAGTCGGCCGGCACCACGTCTGTTCCGTCTGTTCCGGTGGCGCAGCAGGCACTGCCCGCGCCGCGGGCAGTGGCCGGATCCGGAACGTCCATCGCCGGATTGCGGTCGAAGAAGCCGTCCGGTTCAAGGATCATGTGGATCGCGTCCACCGGCATCACCGGCCACTGCTCGGGACGCGGGAAATGGTGGGTGCCGAGCACCGGCCACAGCACCAGCTCCACACCGTCGATCGACCGGTCCTGGCGCTGCCAGACCTGCACACCGTCGTCGCCCGGCTCGGCGTGGTTGGGATAGCGGCCACCGAGGAACTGCTCCTGCGGGTCGTACGGAGTGGCCCACAGGTGCTGGTGGATGAACGGTGCGCGGCGGGCCATCACCGAGTCCGGCCGGGCGAACGACCGGGTGGTGTTCGGCAGCAGCAGCCGATAGGCCGTCGGTTCACCGAACCGGTTGGTCCGGGTGGTGCTCTCCACCCGCCAGCGGCGGGCCGACGACGGATCGGTGCGGCGCGCCGCCTGCGACTCACGCAGCAGCGGGGTACGCACGTTGCGTACCGCGTTGCCGTACGGGTCGAGTGCCGGGTCGGTCTCGCCCTCGGCGTGCTCCTCGACCAGCCGATTGCGCGGTCCGTCCACCGCCATGTCCAGGCGTAGCCCGAAGTAGTGCTGGTGGGTCGGCGTCTGCACGTTCGGCGCGACGACCCGGCCGTAGCGCACCTCGTCGCCGTCAGCGATGCCGGAGGCGGAGAGCATCCCGGTCAACTTGACCTCCAGCTCGATCCGGCCGTCCTGGTAGAGCGACCAGTAGAAGCCGTAGTCGTAGTTGGCCACGGTCTGGAAGTTGGAGATGACCAACCGACGCGAGCGGCGCACCTGGCTGACCCCGCGCCGCAGGTCGTTGTGCTTCCAGAGGATGCTGTGGTCCTCCTCGTGCATGCAGATCGCGTTCGGGATGGTCACCGGGTCGCCGTCGCCGCCGAGGTAGGCGGTGTCGAAGTAGTAGATGACGCCGAGGCAGTCGCAGCCGAGGGCAAGCGAGTTGGTCAACGGCCCGGCCCCGTACTCACCCCAGTCGAAGAAGTTCTTGCGGTACTGGGTGGAGTTGGGGTCGAGGTACGGCACGTACATCTCGTTGCAGGCGGCCCGCTTGACCACCGGCCGGCCCTGGAACTCCAGGTCGTACAGGACCAGGCCCTCGCGGTGGGTGAAGCCGACCCGCAGCTGCCAGCCCTGCCAGCTGACCTGCCAGCCGTCGACGTCGAAACTCGGACCGTCGGGCTGCACGACGTCCAACGGCCGCAGCCCGGGCCGGGCCGGCCAGGCCTCGGCCTCCAGCGGGCCGGCCTCGTCCGAGATCGGCACCACGCCGTGGTCCTCGACCTCCAGGACCTCCATGGTCGCCATGTCGATGATCGGCACCACGCCCTGCACCGGGCGCACGTAACCGTTGTCGCCCTCGTTGACTCGGTGCCAGACGGTGCCCCAGGTGAGCCGCCGGTCGGCGTACCGCTTCGGCTCGAAGCCGCCCATCGACTCGGCGTCGACCACCACCAGGGAGACGTCGTGGATGCCCCGCTTGGCGAGCACCTCGCGGAACCTCGGGCTCTGCCGGCAGGCCTGGGCGGCCGCGCGGGCCTCCTCGGAGGTGATGCCGGGCCGACGCGGGTCGAGCGGACGCCAGTCCAGGCAGCGGTCGGCGGCACCGTCGCCTGCAGCGTGGTTCGACGCCGCACCGTCGTCCCGGCTCCCGACGGCCAGCGCGACGTCGATCTCCCAGGCGGTGCCGGCGGCATGGTCCATGGCCACCAGTCCGAGTCGGACCTCCCCGGCCGCGGCCGCGCCGGCCAGGACGGCCCGGGCGTGCGCCTCGTCCAGCGTGGCCCCCCAGAACCGGGTTCGCTCGCCGAGCCGACCGTCGGCGCGGGCGACGGCGACGGCCCGGGCGATCTCCGCCGGGCTGGGTGGGTCGAGCGGATGGTTACGGTGGTTGCGCCCGTCCGGGCTGGGGTGGCACGCGCTCACGATTGCTCCTGTCGCCGTCGCGGGAGTCGTTCCGATGCGGTCCGGCTCGTCTGGGGTCGGTCTGCGTCGCGTCGTGGTGGCTGCGGCGGGCCGGTGCTTCCTAAGAACTCCCTGGCCAAGGTAGTCTCGGATACTACCGTAGGATCATTGGATCCAAAACCAGGATCCAAAGCGAAATGTACGGGACCCGCAGGGTCGCCGGCCGGCTTGCTATCGTGACACTCACATCGCACCACTGTGGAGACGATGGCAGCCGGGCCGGAACCCGGCCGGCTGGGCCGCACACCGATCAGACAGGGGCACCGGGCATGCCAGTCAGCTCGACGGAAACCACGAGCAGTGCCCTCGTCGACGCCACCGCGGCCAAGATCCGCGCCAAGATCATGTCCGGTGAGATCCCGATCGGCGCCCAACTGCGCCAGGCCGAGCTGGCCAAGCTCCTCGGAGTCAGCCGCACCCCGGTCCGGGAGGCGCTGCGGCAGCTGCAGACCGGCGGGCTGATCGAGGTGGTGCCGCACCGTGGGGCGGTGGTCCGGGTCCCGGCGCCGTGGGAGGTCCGGGAAGCCTACGAGGTCCGTGCGGAGCTGGAGGCGCTGGCCTGCGAGCGGGCGGTCAGCCGGATCACCGACGACGTCCTGCACGAGTTGCGGGAGGCCAATTCGCTGCTGCGGCGTACCGAGCAGGCCGCCCGGGGCAGCATCCCGCAGCGACGGGTCGACGACGACCCGGGGGTCGCCCGCGCCCGGGTGGCCCTGGCCGGCTCCACCAACACCGCCAACGACCGGTTCCACACCCTCATCCACCAGGTGGCCGGCAACGACTGGCTGGCCAGGGTGATCAAGGAGATCAACGAGGCGTTCCCGCGCAACGTCTCGGCACTCGTGCTGCAGGACAATCCGCGGCACCGCGACGACAACTTCCACGAGCACGAACGGATCATCGCCGCGCTCACCGCGGAGGATGGCGAACGCGCTCGGCGCGAGATGCAGGCCCATGTGATCAGCGCCGGTGAGCAGTTGGCTCGCTGGTACGAGCGGCGATCGGCGACGGTGTTCCGGGGTTGACCCGGTCGGCGGCCCAGTCCCCGGGTGGCACCCCGGCGACCCCCATCGCCTCCGGAGCGAGAAACTCCAGATCCGGCCGGGGCACCCCGGTCGCCAGGTCGGCCAGCGCGGTGCCGATCGCCGGCCCGAACTTGAACCCGTGCCCGGAACAGGCCACCGCGATCAACACCTGCGGATGCGCCGGCAGCGCACCGACCGCGAACCGGTTGCCCGGTGCCATGGTGTAACGGCAGGCCAGCTCGGCGGTGACCGGGCCGTCGGCGGCCGGCAGGAACCGACGGGCGACAGAGAGCAGCTCGGCCCGCTCGGCGGCGGTCACCGGCCCGGGTGCCCGGCTCAGGTCGTCAACCGGCCCGTGGTCGAACCCCACCTTGACGGCGTCCGGACCGTACGCCGGGATGCCGTAGAGCAGACCGACGCCGGGGACCTCGACCGAGAACGGGCCGAGCGCCGGTGGGGCCAGCAACGCCGGGGTTGACGAGCCGATGTGGATGTTGACGATCCGCACGGTGGTCAGCCGGCCGGCGAACTCCGGCACCAGGTCGGCGGTCCACGGTCCGGCGCAGATGACCAGCCGGTCGGCGAGGAAGTCACCGGAGTCGGTGTGCACCCGGACCCCGGCACCGTCCGGATGCCAACCGGTTACCCGGCAGCCGTCGCGGCGGTGCACCCCGGCGGTCCGGCCGAGCCCGGCCAGCGCGTCCATCACGGCGGCGGCGTCGATCACGCCGGCCGCCGGATCGTGTACGGCCACCATGTCGGCGCCGAGCACCAGCCCCGGCGCGATGCCGGCGGCCTGGTTGGCGTCGACCAGGACACAATCCGGCCCACGCAGGGTGCTGCTGGTCCGGGCCGGTCGCGCGTACAGGCCCCCGACGGTGCTCACCAACCGGCGACCAGCGGCCTGCTCCAGCTGGCGCCAACCGGTGTACGCGCGGTCCACCAGGTCGTCCCAGACCGGCGACGGGTAGGCGCGGCGGATCATCCGGGTCCGTCCGTGTGACGATCCTTCGGTGTGCCCGGCCGGCAGCCGGTCGAGCTGAATCACCCGGACGCCCCGCGCGGCGAGCGCCCAGGCAGCGCTGCGACCGTGGACGCCGGCACCGACGACGATCACCTCGGCCCGGCGGTCTGCACCGGTCTGCAGCGCGGGAGCCGGGCCCGGCGCGGCCGTCGTCGCCGTGGGCACAGCCGACGGCGGAGGCGCAGCCTCCGAAACAGCCGGTACGGACGGTAGGGTCGGCACGGACGGTAGGGTCGGCACACCGGTGGCCGTCGGACGGGCCAGTCGGGCCAGGAGCGCGTCCACTTCGGTGTCGTCGTTGTAGACGTGCACCGAGGCGCGGACCACCGCCGGCAGGCCGCGCCGGCCCAGGTCCCACTGGCCGTGGCTGGCCGGCACGGCGACCAGGTGCAGTCCGGCGGCGCGCAACGTGCGTACCGTGGTGGTCGGTTCCTCGCCGTCGCGGACGAAGGTGACGATGCCGCCGCCGGCCGCCGGCGGGTCGACCACGGTCACCCCGGGCAGCTCGGCCAGCTCGGCCCGCAACCGGGCGGCCAGGCCGCTGACGTACGCCGAGATGGCGTCGACGCCGAGGGCGAGCGCCTCGGTAAGCGCGGCGCCCAGGCCGAGCCGCAGCGCGTGCGACGCCTCCCAGGTCTCGTACCGTCGGGCGCCGGGCAGCAGGTCGTACTCCTCGTCTCCGGTCCACCGGGCACCACGCACGTCCGGGGTCAATGGCCGGGCGCGCTCGCGCAGCGTCGGGTCGAGGTAGAGCAGCCCGGTGCCGCGCGGTCCACGCAGGAACTTGCGACCGGTGGCGACCAGGATGTCGGCGCGCATCGCGCCGACGTCGACGGGCAGTTGGCCGACCGACTGGGTGGCGTCGACCAGCAACGGCACGCCGACCGCGGCGACCCGGGCGCCGATCTGCGCGACCGGTTCGATCAGCGCCGACGAGGTCGGTACGTGGGCGACGGTGACCAGCGCGGCCGGCTGCCGCAGTGCCTGCTCCAACTGGTCCAGGTCGACGCCGCCCGAGTCGTCGGTGGGCAGCACCTCGACGCTGATGCCCCGGGTGCGGCGCAGCTCGAGCAGGTGCAGTGCGGAGCTGACGTAGCTGGAGGCGGAGGCGAGGATCCGGTCACCGGGGCCGAGACGCAGCGCGTCGATCGCCCGGTGCCACGCGACGGTGGCGCTCTCCACCAGGGCGACGTCCTCCCCGGTCGCGCCGATCAGCCGGCCGGCCAGGTGATAGACGTCGGCGGTCCGCTCGGCTGCGGCCTCGGCCGCCTCGTAGCCGCCGAGCCGCGACTCCAGCCGCAAGTGGTCGATGACCGCGTCGAGGACGGCGAGGCTGGGCAGTGCGGCGCCGGCGGCGTTGAGGTGGTGGGCCAGGGTCGCGCCGGGAGTGACGGCCCGTAGCGCCGCCGGGTCGAGCGGTGCGGGCGCCGGGTCGGCGGGCTCCGCGACCGCGCCCACCGGTCCAGTCTGGGATGCAGTGTCTTTCAAGATGGATCCCATCGGTGATCGGGGCGGTGCCCGGTCCGGCGAGGTGCCACCGACCGGACCGGCACCGCCGGTCAAAGCGCGACGACGACGCCCTTGCGCTCGCAGTACGAATGCAGGGCTTCGTCGCCCAGGTCCCGGCCCAGACCGGAGTCCCCGACCCCGCCGAAGGACAACGCCGGGTCGAAGATGTTATACGTGTTCACCCAGACCGTGCCGACCCGCAGCGCGGCCGCCATCCGGTGCGCCCGGGACAGGTCCCGGGTCCACACCCCGGCGGCCAGCCCGTACGACGTGTCATTGCCGATCGCGACCGCCTCGTCCTCGTCGTCGAAGGCGATCACCCCGGTCACCGGCCCGAAGATCTCCTCCCGGGCGATCACCATGTCGTTGCGTACCCCGGTGAACAGGGTCGGTTCGACGAAGTAGCCGGGCCGGTCCGGCACCCCGCCGCCGACCGCGACCGTGGCGCCCTCCCGCACGCCGGTCTCGATGTACGACAGCACCTGCTGGCGCTGCTCCTCGGAGACCAGCGGGCCGACGGTCACCCCGCCGTCCAGTCCGTTGCCCAGCGGCACCCGGCGGGTCGCCGCCGCCAGCCGCTCGGTCATCTCGTCCAGAATCGACCGCTGCACCAGCAGCCGGCTGCCGGCGGTGCACATCTGCCCGGAGTGGCCGAACGACGCCCGCATCGCGGTCAGCACCGCGGCGTCCAGGTCGGCGTCGGCGAAGACGATGTTCGGGCTCTTGCCGCCCAACTCCAGGGTGAGCCGCTTCATCGTCGGTGCCGCCCCGGCCATCACCAGCCGACCCACCTCGGTGGAGCCGGTGAAGGACACCTTCGCCACCTGAGGATGGGCGACCAGCGCCGCGCCGACCTCGCCGTCGCCGGTGAGCACGTTGAACACCCCCGGCGGTACGCCGGCCTCGGCGGCCAGCGCGGCCACCCGCAACATGGTCAGCGGGGTCTGCTCGGCCGGCTTGACCACGATCGGGCAGCCGGCGGCCAACGCCGGGGCGATCTTGAAGCAGCCGGTCATGATCGGGAAGTTCCACGGCAGGATCAGCGCCGCCACGCCGACCGGCTCCAGCACCGTGTAGACGTGGTGACCGCCGCCGTCGATCGGCACCACGGTGCCGGTCAGCCGGCTGGTCGCCCCGGCGAAGTGCCGGAACGCCCGGGCCGCCGCGCCGGTGTCGGCCCGGGAACGTTCGATCGGCTTGCCGTTGTCCCGGGTCTCCAGCACCGCCAACTCCTCGAGGTGCGCCTCGATCAGGTCGGCGAGCCGGTGCAGCACCCGGGTGCGCTCCAGCGGGGCCAGCCCGCTCCACCGGCGGTCGGCGTACGCCCGAGTGGCGGCGGCCACCGCCGCGTCCACGTCGTCGGCGGTGGCCTGGGCGACCCGGCTGATCACCGCACCGGTGGACGGGTCACGCACCTCGATCAGCGCGCGCCCGCCCGGGGCGATCCACTCGCCGTCGACGTGAAACGGCTCCAGGTCGGCCAGCGGGGCGACAGACGACGTCATCGGGCTACTCCCTCAGATCAGATCGAAGTACTCGCGCTGCTCCCAGTCGGAGACGTGCGCGAGGTAGCGGGCGAACTCGCGGCGCTTGAGCGTCGCGTACCAGGAGATCACCGGGGCGCCGAGCGCGGCGGTGAACGCCGGATCGGCCTCCAGCGCGGTCAGCGCCTCGGCGAGCGAGTCCGGCAGCCGGGGCGCGTCGGCGGCGTACGGATCCCGCACCGCCGGTGGCGGGGCGAGCCGCCGGTCGATCCCGTCCAGGCCGCTGACCAGCTGCGACGCGATATACAGGTACGGGTTGGCGGCTGGCTCGCCGCACCGGTTCTCCAGCCGTACCCCAGTGTCGGAGCCGGCACCGACGGCGCGGACCATGGCCCCTTTGTTGTCGACGCCCCAGGCCACCCGGTCCGGGGCGAGCGAGAACGGCAGGTAGCGCTTGTAGCCGTTGACCGTCGGGGTGGCGAAGGCGGCGGCCGCGCCGGCGTGCTCCAGCAGACCGGCGAGGTAGTGCCCAGCGACCGGGGAGAGCGCCTCCCCCGGCGTGGTCGGGTCGAACGCCGCCGCGCCGGTGGCCAGCTCACGCAGCGACTGGTGCAGGTGCCAGCCGGTGGAGGCGGTCTGGGCACCAGCCGGGCGGGACATGAACGTGGCGTGGTAGCCGTGCCGGCGGCAGAGCTGGCGGATCGCCGAGCGGGCCAGCAGCACCTGGTCGGCGGCGACCGCCGCGTCCCCGGCGGTCATGGTGATCTCGAACTGGCTCGGCCCGAACTCCAGCTCCAGGGATCGCAGCGGCAGGTCGAGCCGGGTGAGCCCGTGGTGCAGCAGTTGGACCACCTCGTCGGCGCGGTCCAGCCCGTCCTCGTGCAGCAGCTGCGCACCCCGGCTCAGCGGCCGGGTGCCGCTGGCCTGGCCAGGGGCGCCGGGCCGGCCCACCTGGTCGTCGTCGAGCCCGCCGTCGGTGGGACCGTCGGCGGCGAAGACGTGGAACTCCAGCTCGGCGCCGACGGTCATCGCGTACCCGGCGGCGGCCAGCCGGTCGAGCTGCGTGCGCAGCAGGCCACGGGTGCAGAACGGCACCGCGGCACCGTCGGGGAACCGCAGGTCGCACAGCACCCAGCCGGTCCGGTGCGCCCACGGCAGCACCCGGAACGTGGTCGGGTCGGGCACCAGCACGATGTCCCCGGCACCGGCGAACCCGTCCACCCCGACGCCGGTGTCGGCGGCGAAGACCGGGAATACCGACGCACCCGACGGGTCCTTGAGCAGCAGCGACGACGGCGCGGTCACCCCGGACCGCAGTGCCGTGGCGGCCGCTTCGCGGGTCAACGTCTTGCCGCGCAGCACGCCGTGCTGGTCGGCGAAGGAGAACCGGATCAGCTCGATCCCGAGTTCGTCGACGACCCGGCGCAGCTGGCCGGCGGCGGCGTACTGGGTGTCGGTCCACAGTCCGTGACGATCGATGAAGCCGCCCCGGTCGGCGGCGAGCATCGGCACGGCGCGGCGGCCGTCCCCACCGTCGGCGACGGGCCGTTCGTCGAGGCTACGCATCGCCGGCCGCCGACCGCGTCGGACCGCCGACCGCCGACCGGGCCGAATCGCTGGCCCACGGGGAGCCGGCCCGCCGCTGTGCCTCGCGCTCACGCCAGGTCTGTTCCCAACTGTCGGTCGGGGCGACGGTGTCGACGGCGAGCGGGCCGGTCAGCTCGGCGGCGGCGGCCTCGTCGGCTGGGCGGGCCGGGACCGGGTTACCGGCCTCGAACGCGTCGATCGCGCGCAGCAGCAGCCGGCGGTTGGCGGTGACCGCCCGGTCGGAGACACCGAGTCGCTCCACGGTGCGGTCCTGGATCGGGCCCATGCTCTCCACCGCCCACTGGTCGTGGACGTTGATGTCCAGGCCCATCCCGGTGTAGGTCAGGTCACGCTGCTCGGCCGGGTCGAAGCCCCAGTTGTTGGCCCGGTTGCGCAGCGGCCGATAGTCCGGCAGGGAGACCTCGTCGAGCCGCTGGGCGAGCAGGGTCTGCTTGTCGGTCGGCTCGGCGAAGTCGTAGAAGATCATGTACCAGTAGTGGTGGTGGTCGTCGATCGGCACGTGCCACTGGCAGAAGACCTTGTCGTTGCCGAACGGCACCACGAACGCGTTGGGGAAGACCAGGTTCGTGATGCGTACGTGCCGGATCTCGTCGGTGAGCTGGCGCAGCGCGTACACCCGCAGGCCGTGCTCGGCCTGCTCGACCTCGATGTCCGGCCGGTAGGCGTCGCCGACCAGCTTGGACAGCTTCTGCCCGGTGCCGGCGACCTCCTCGCTGAACTGCTGGCCGTAGACGTCGCGCGGATCCTCGTCGATGAACCGGTGCAGGAACGAGACGTGGCTGGGGTCGATGCCGCCCTCGACGCCCTGCAGCCAGTTGCACTCCCACAGCCCCTTGAAGGCGAAGGTGTACTCGTCGGGGGCCTGGAAGCAGTCGTAGTGCGGCATCGGCGGCGGGTCGCCCTCGCCGAGGTAGGCGAAGATGATCCCGTTGCGCTCGACGCATGGGTAGCTGGGGATGCGCACCTTGCTGGCGAAGGTGCTGTGCGGCGGCTCGGCCGGCTGCTCCAGGCAGCGCCCGTCCGGCCCGTACAGCCAACCGTGGTAGAGGCAGCGCAGCCCGCCGTCCTCGTGCCGGCCGTACGCCAGGTCGACGCCCCGGTGCGCGCAGAACCGCCCGACCAGCGCCCAGCCGCCGTCGGCCTGCTTGAACAGCACCAGGTCCTCGCCGAGCAGCCGGACCGGTTTGACCGGCCGCTGCGGGTCCATCTCCGACACCAGCGCCGCCGGCTGCCAGTACGCGCGCATCAGCCGACCGAGCGGCGTGCCCGGCCCGGAGCGGGTGATTCGCTCGTTCTCCTCGCGCCGCAGCATGGCACCCCTCCCAGCTAGGCATCCGATCAAGCGTGCATTGGATCCAATCCTGGCACAGATGTCGGCAGAGCGATAGATGCAGCATCCCGGTTTCCACCGACGATCAGCGCTTCTGCCCCGTCCGTACCGCGAGGTCACTCACGCCGGCGGCGACCGCCGCTTCCGGCGCGCGGGACGCCCGACGCCTCGGCCAGCATCCCAGCATCGAGCGCAGTACCTGCCTACGCACGACAGCGCACCATGCACTACCGCAGGAACCTCACCGGAAGCGGCTCGGCGACAGTTGCCGGAGAGCGTCCTGGTTGACATCCTCCTCGCCTAGAGGTCAAGGATCGGCTCCGAACCCGGCTGCGGGGCCGACCTGGCCCAGGTCCTCGCCGCGCTGCGGCTTGCCGAGTCCGGCACCGTCGCCGGTCGTCCTGACTCCCTGACCGCTACCGGCGAAATCACTCCGCCGCTAACCGCCGGGCCGAGGCGCCCACCAGTCGCCGAGCACAATGTGCAGCACCATGGTCAGCAGGCTGATCCCGAGGGCCGCGAGCAGCCCGAACGCGAAGCCGAGAACGCCGGGGTACCGACGCCGGTCGACGCCGACCACGCCAGGCAACGCCGCCGCCCTGCCCGACCACGGACGCTCCAGACCCAGCCACCACAGCAGACCGAGCCCGAACGGGGCCAGGAAGACCAGCCAGAACCAGTACCACCGGGTGCCCAGCGCCGGAGCCGGCCCACCGACCAGCACCACCAGGAAGGTCACGAGCAGCACGAAACCGATCTGGGTACCGATCCTGACCGAGGTCTGCACGCCGCCGACCCGCTCTTCCAGGCCGGCGGCGCGCAGGTCGCGGGCCAGGGCGGCGGCACCCGGGCCGGCGTAGCTGCTGCCGCCGTCGGCAGCGGCAGCGGCAGCGGTCACCGCACCGAAGGTCGCGGTGTTGGTCCAGCGCACCCGGCCGTCGGCGGTACGCCAGCCGAACAGCGGGCCGAGCTGACCGGACGACCGCAGCTCGGCGACGTCGAACCATCCGCGTCGACTCTGGCCCCAGCTGTCACCCCACTGGTACGCCACCACCCGACCCGCTGCAACGTCCGCCTTCGCCTGGTCGTAGTCGTGCTGCCGGGGCGCTGTCCACCAGGCGGTCGTCGCAGCGACCAGCCACAGCAGGACGAGCACCAGCCGCAGCACCGTCCACCACGGAACGGCACGCACCATCGCCAGCCCGCGTATACCGTCGCTCATGGACGCATTGTGGCACCACCTGACCAGCAGCAGCCGACCTCGTCGAGGGCCGAGACCAGGCGCTAGATGCGTGCGCCGACGGCTGGGTGGTCAACGCCAGCGAGGTGAACAGCGGGAACCCGACGACGACGCCGAGGGCGACGAACCACGGGTCGAGTCGTTGAACGGCGACCCTGGTGGCGGGTAGCGACATGCTGAACGCGGGCACCCCCCGCGCGCCGAGGGCGGGCCCGGTGAGCCGGTCCGCTGTTACCGGCCGGACCTTCGTCGCCGCCCGCCCCGACGACCGGCACTCCCGCGACAACACCGGACCTGGCGTGGCAGACGGTGGCGCTCGGCGCCGAAGCCAGCGACCGCCCTGACCGGGACGGCATCCCGGTCAGCGCCCGCGTCTTCAAGCAGGCGCTACGCCGTCCCGGCGTCTTCGCCGAAGGCCGGGGGCCGACCAGGTCAGCGCCGGTTTGCCGACCGGCCGGTGAACCGGTCGGCGGCGTCGCCGACGAGTCGGCCCGGCGGGAGGCGACGGCCGGACAAGACCAGCAGCAGGTCCTGCGCCGTCCCACGCACCGGCGTTCCAGTGCCGTGCCGCCAGTCGAGATCGGTGGCCTGCAACTGGACGCCGGTCAGGTCGGTGCCGAAGTAGGCGATGCTGCGGGGCCGCAGCCCGACCAGCACCAGGGACAGCCGGTCGAGCGGCACCCGGTGGCCGAGCCCGAGTCCCACGGTGATGTCCAGACCGTGGATGACCTCGTGGGCGAGCGCCCCGGCCGGGCCGCCGCCGGGCGGTGTCCACGGGTGGGTGACGTTGTCCCGCAACGCGGCCAGCAACTGCTCGGGCGACATGGCGGCAGCGTCGCGTCGTGCGCTGCGGTCGGCCATCCGGTCGAACCGGCCACCGGCGCGGACCAGGTCCAGCATCATCCGGCCCGGTGAGGTACGGAAGGCCATGGTGATGTGGGCGACCACCTCACGTACCCGCCAGCCGGCGCACAGCGTCGGCCCGTCCCACTGACCCGGGTCAAGTTCGGCGAGCAGCGTCACCAGGTCGCGGCGGTGCGCGACGACCGCTGCCCGTACCTCGTCGGTGTATTCCATGATTCGTCCCTCCGTGACCGACGCGACAATCGCGCCCTCCGAGGGTGTACGGCGTGGGCCGGCGGAACTCATCGGTCGTCGCCGGATCTGCCCGGCCTGGCGGTGGCCCGTATCGTCGGGCGGGTGGCACCGACCTCGACCAGCGACGCGGAACGGCTGGAGCCGTTCCGCGTCGAGTTGACCGGCTTCTGCTACCGGATGCTCGGCTCCGGTTTCGAGGCCGAGGACGCGGTCCAGGAGACGTTGGTCCGCGCCTGGCGTTCGTTCGACCGGTACGACGGGCGGCGCGGCTCGCTGCGCACCTGGCTCTACTCAATCGCGACCAACGTCTGCGTCGACATGCTGCGCAGCGCGCAGCGGCGGGCGTTGACCATGGAACTCGACCCGGCAGCGCAGGCCGGTGGCGGCCTCGGCCCGCCCGTACCGGAGCGGGCCTGGGTGCTGCCGGTCCCGGACGACCTGGTCGTGCCAGTCGACGCGTCCCCGGAGAGCGTGGTGCTGCAGCGGGAGTCGCTGCGGCTGGCGTTCGTCGCCGCGCTGCAGCACCTGCCGCCCCGGCAGCGGGCGGTGCTGATCCTGCGCGACGTGCTCTGCTGGCGGGCCGACGAGGTCGCGCAGCTGCTGGACAGCAGCGTCGCGTCGGTGACCAGCGCGCTGCAACGGGCGCGGGCGACGCTGCGCACCGCCGCCCCCGACCCGGGGGAACCGCTGCGACCGTCCGACAGCCGGCAACGCGACCTGCTCACCCGCTACTGCACGGCGTTCGAGCAGCATGATGTCTCGGCCCTCGTCGCCCTGCTGCGCGAGGACGCCACGATGTCCATGCCGCCGTTCCGGTGGTCGCTGCGGGGTCGCGAGCACATCCGGACCGCGTTGCTCGACCCCCGGTCGGGCTGTGCCGGTGCACGGCTGCTGCCGACCGCCGCGAACGGCTCCCCGGCGTTCTGGCAGACCCGGCCTGGCTCGACCGGGCACGCACCGTTCGCCCTGGTCCTGCTCGACGTGCTGGACGGCCAGGTCACTGGTATCACCACGTACCTCGACGCCGATCGACTGTTGACGCTGTTCCGGCAGCGACCGTCGCGGGACACTCACGGTCCGGTGGCGCGGGTCGGTCAAGCCAGACGATGACGACTGACGCGAGACGGAGTACCTGTACCGGGAGCCAACGGTCGTGAGTTCCGCCGACGGATCGCGGAAACGGAAGACAGGTGGGCACGCTCGCCCTGCGGGCCGGAGAGGGTGAGTGCCTCGGCTGGTTGAGCGTCGGCGCTTAGATGCCGGTCGCGGTCGGGGTGGGAGGTCGCACAGATCTCCAGGCCGGGGACGGAGTTGTCCAGCTCGACCCGGACCGGCAAACTTGGTAGCGGCACTCCAACCGCGGCGGTACGGACAGGATGCCGGCGATTCCGGCACGTACCGGTTGGCGTTGATTTCGCGTTGCAGCGCCAGGGCCGCCTGCGCGGCGGTCATCCGGGTCGCCCGGTCAGCCTTTGGTGGCACCAGCGGTGAGGCCGCCGATCAGCTGACGTTCGGCGATCGAGTAGAAGGCCAGCGCCGGGACCATCGCCAGCACGACGTACGCCAGTACCTTGGCACTGTCGTCGGCGTACTGGCCCTGGAACTGCTGCACACCCACCGGGATGGTCCACCAGTTCGGGTCGTTGAACACCACCAGCGGGAGCATGAAGTTGTTCCAGCTGGTCACGATGGCGAGCACCGACACGGTGGCGATCGCCGGCCGGGCCATCGGCAGCAGGATCCGCCAGAAGAAGCCGAACGGTGTACAGCCGTCGAGGATCGCCGACTCCTCCAGTTCACCCGGTATCGCCCGGAAGAACGACCGCAGGATGATGATCGTCACTGGCAGGCCGAACGCGGCCTGCGGCAGGATCACCCCGAGCGGATGGTCCAGCAGACCCATGGTGCGCAGCAGGATGAACAGCGGCAGGATGGCGACCGCGAACGGGAACATCAGCCCGATCGTGAAGAACAGGAACAGCAGTTCGCGACCCCGGAACGCGTACCGGGCGAAGACGAACGACGCCAGCGCCGCCACCCCGACCACGATCACCGCAGTGGCCAGCGCGATCAGCGTGCTGTTGAACAACTGCCGCCAGAACGATCCGGAGATGAGAATTTCGAGGTAGTTGTCCGGAATCCACGGCGACGGCAGACCGAACGGGTCGGTGGACAGCTGGCGGTTGTCCTTGAACCCGCCGAGCAGCGCGAAGGCGATCGGGACGACGATGATCAGCCCCACGATGATCGAGACGGCGTGCAGCGACAGGACCCGCGCGGGGCCGGGCGGCCGCGACGTCGGGCTGCCACCCTGGTTTCCCCGTTCCGGCCGGGTCCGCGGGGTCCGAGTCGGGGCGCTCATCGCTGGTCCCCCATGGTGGTCATCGCTCCTTCGAGATCGCGGCGCAGGACGAAGCGTTGGTACAGGACCGCGAAGGTCAGGCTGATCAGGAACATCGCGATGCTGATCGCGCTGGCGTAGCCCACTTCGAAGCGCCGGAACCCGTACTGGAACATGGTCACCGCCATGGTCTCGGACGCGTTCAGCGGGCCGCCGCCAGTGAGCACCCAAACCAGGTCGAACAGCTGGATACTGCCGATCACGGCCAGGAACATCGAGATCCGGATGGTCGGGGCCAGCAGCGGCAGCGTGACATGCCGGAAGATCTGCCAGCCGCCGGCACCGTCGGTCGCTGCCGCCTCGTGTAGTTCCCGGGGGATGTTCTGTCTGCCGGCGAGCAGCAGGATCATGTGGAAGCCGAAGTACTTCCAGGTCATCACCAGGAACACCGAGTACAGCACGGTCGACGGGTCGGACAGCCATGTCGAGCTCAGGCTCTCCAGCCCGATCAGGCCCAGCACGTGGTTGGCCAGGCCCCGGTTCGGGCTGAAGACCATGGTGAACAGGACCGCGGTGATGACCTCGGACAGCACGTACGGGGCGAAGAACAGTACCCGGTAGACCGCCCGGCCGCGCAGCTTCTGGTTCAGCAGCAGGGCCAGCCCCAACGCCAGCGGCAACTGGACGGTGACCGACAGCACCACCAGCAGGGCTCCGCGTCGCAGGTCTCCGATGAAAACCGGGTCGTCGAGCAGCCGGACGAAGTTGTCCAGTCCGATGAAGTCGGTAGGTACGCCGCCGAACCCGTTCCAGCGATACATGCTGGTGTACGCCGCGACCAGGATCGGGGCGACGACCAGCGCGCCGAACAGCACCAGCGCCGGCAGCAGGAACAGGGCGATGGTGATCCGGTCGCTGATCCGGCGACGTCTCAGGCTGCGGTCCATCGTCGCCGGTCAGCGCTGCGCGACAACGGTGACGGCCTCGGCGACCTGCTCCGGGGTCATCTGCCCGGCGATCAGCTCGGCGACCCGGTCGTTGACCTCCTGGCCGACCGCCGGGGCGTACGCCTGGTCCAGGTAGAGCTGGAAGTTGCTGGCGTTGGCCAGGGTATCGGCGACGGCAGCGAGGTTGGGGTCCTCGATCGCGTCCTCGGCACCGATAGTGACCGGCAGGATCGCGCCGGTTGCGGCGGCCCGGCGCTGCTTGTCCACCTGGCTGATGAACTCCAGGAACCGGATCGCGTCCGGCGAGGCGTCGCGGCCGATGGTGAACCCGCCGCCGCCACCGAACGCGTCGGACGCCGATCCTTGACCGCCGTCGACCGCCGGGAACGGGAAGAAACCGAGGTCGGTTCCGAGCCCGCCCTCCACACCTGATGCTTCTTCCTGGACGACGGGGGCCCACTGGCCCATCAGCTCCATCGCCACGTCGCCATTGCCCATCGCGGCGGCCTGGCCGTCGGGTTCCCCGTACGACGCGCCGAGGAAACCCTGCTGGAACGGTTCGAGGGCGACCAGTTCGGCCAACCGTTCGCCGGCGCCGATAAACGCCGGGGTGGTGAAATCGTCGTCCTCGGCGGCCTGACTCAGCGCCTCGATGCCACCGATGCGCATCGCGAGATAGGCCCAGTAGTAGTGGCCGGGCCACTTCTCGCCGCCGGCCAGCGCGATCGGTGTGATCCCGGCGGACTTGAGCCGGCCGACGACCTCGAGGTACTCGGCCCAGGTCTGCGGCGGCGCGGTGATGCCGGCGTCGGCGAACAGTGCCTTGTTGTACCAGAAGCCGACCATGCCGATGTCGAACGGGACGCCGTGAAGTCGTCCGTCGATCTCGTACGGCAGCGTCGAGGCCGGCTGCAGGATATCCCGCCAGGGGGCGACCGCGTCGGTGATGTCCTGGCACAGCCCGGCCTCGACCTGCTGCCGAAGCACGCCACCGCCCCAGGTGTGGTAGATGTCCGGCGGGTCGCCGGCCTGGGTGACCGTGGTCAGCCTGGCCTTGAACGCCTCGTTCTCCAGCGGGGTGATGGTGATGCCGACGCCTTCGTTCTGCGCCTGGAACTCCTCGGCGAACGCCGCCCAGACGGGCAGCATCGGGTCGGTGTTCTGGATGTGCCACCACTCGATGCCCGCACTGTCGCTTCCGGAGTCGCCGCACCCGCCGAGCGCGACCGCGCCGGCTCCGAGGCCGGCGAGGCTCAGCAGCGTACGGCGGGAAAGGTGGATCGGTGTCGCCATGTGCCGTCCCCTCAGGTAAGCAGCGGGCCTGGTCCCCACCCACCGCTGGATGCCGAGCAATCGACCAGTGTCACCGAAAATTTCACCTGCGTAACGCCAATGAACTGGTGACGTTGCGCACGCTACGACGGCGTTACCGCCCGGTCAAGACCCGATCTCCAAACAGCGACCGTCGCCAACGGACCACAGAAGCCTCTACGGGTGGCATACTTTCCGGAAACCTGCCGAAGCTTCCGAGAGCCGAGCCCGGAGGACCACCGATGCCGACCGACACGACCGACGTGGCCACCTCGGCCCGGGTTATCACCAATCCCGTGCTGCGCGGGTTCTACCCCGACCCGTCGGTGCTGCGCGTCGGCGACAACTACTACCTGGCCACGTCGACCTTCGAGTGGTACCCGGGAGTGACCCTGCACCACTCTCGGGACCTGGTGCACTGGCGCCCGCTCGACGGGATCCTCACCGAACGACGGCTGCTGGACCTGACCGGTGCCGGGGACTCGTGCGGGGTGTGGGCACCCGACCTGACGTACGCACACGGACTGTTCCACCTGGTCTACAGCGACGTTGCCAGCTTCGCCAGTGGCTACTGGGACCCGCAGAACTACCTGATCACCGCCCCGTCGATCGGCGGCCCGTGGTCCGACCCGGTGCCGCTGCACGCCCACGGCTTCGACGCGTCGCTGTTCCACGACGACGATGGCAGCACCTGGCTGCTGGCGATGACCGCCGACTGGCGGCCGGGGCGCGACCGGTTCGGCGGCATCGAGATCCAGCGCTACGACCGCGACGCCCGGCGGCTGGTCGGCGACCCGGTCACCATCTTCACCGGTACGCCGACCGGGCTCACCGAAGGCCCGCACATCTACCGGCACGGCGGGTGGTACTACCTGGTCACCGCGGAGGGCGGCACCAGCTGGGAGCACCAAGTGACGGTCGCCCGGTCCCGCGCCCTGCTCGGGCCGTACGAGGCCGACCCGGCCGGACCGATGCTCACCTCGGCCGGTCGCCCCGAACTGACCCTGCAGAAGGCCGGGCACGGCAGCCTGGTGCAGACCCAGCGCGGCGAGTGGTACCTCGCCCACCTGGTCGGTCGGCCCTACACCCCACTCGGGCGGTGCGTCCTCGGCCGGGAAACCGCGATCCAGCGGATCTACTGGTCCGCCGACGGCTGGCCGCGGGTCGCCGGCCAGATCCCGGCCGAGCAGGTGCCCGCCCCTGACCTGCCGGCGCACCCCTGGCCTGCCGAGCCGTCCACCGACCACTTCGACACCGCGACCCTCGGCCCGCGCTGGTCGACCCTGCGCCGACCGGCCGGGCCGGACTGGACCGACCTGACCAGCCGCCCGTCACACCTGCGGATCGTCGGCGGCCAGTCCCCGGTCGGACGGCAACGTCCCAGCCTGGTCGCCCGCCGGGTGACCGCACCGAACTGCGTCTTTGAGACGCTCGTCGAGTTCCGCGCGGCCACCCCCCGCCAGCTCGCCGGGGTCACCGGCTACTACAACACCGAGAACTGGCACTACGCCTACCTGACCCGCGCCGACGACGGTCGCCAGGTGCTGCAGCTGCTCAGCTGCGACAGCGGCCGCCGACAGTCCCACCCGCAGGTCAGCGTCGACGTCACCGACATCGCGCGGCTCGGGCTGCGGGTGGTGTTCGGCGGCCCGGTGCTGCGGTTCGGCTACCACCGGGGCGACCACTGGCGCGAGCTGCCGGTCGAGCTGGACGCCACCATCCTGTCCGACGAGTACGCCGCCCGGATGACCGACGGCGAGCCGGAGGCATGGGGCTTCACCGGCGCGTTCGTCGGGCTCTGGGTGCAGGACATCGGCAACGACGGCGGGTACGCCGACTTCGACCACGCCACCTACCGGGAGCTGTGAGCGGCGGGCCGGTTTACCGGGCACCACCGTTGACGTACAGCGTCTGCCCGCTGACGTAGGACGCGTCCTCGCTGGCCAGGAAGGCGATCACCGAGGCGATCTCGGCCGGCTGGCCGACTCGGCGCAGCGGCGTCTGCTCCGCGACCTGCCGGCGGTGCTCGTCCGGGTCGACCCCGATCCGGGCGGCCACCGCCGCGGTCATCGACGTCGCCACGAAGCCGGGTGCGACCGCGTTCACGTTGATCCCGTACGGCCCCAGTTCGATCGCCAGGGTGGCGGTGAGCCCCTGCACGCCGGCCTTGGCGGCGGCGTAGTTGACCTGGCCACGGTTGCCCAGCGCCGACCGGCTGCTCAGGTTAACGATCTTGCCGTAGCGGGCCGGCACCATGTGCCGCTGCGCCGCCCGGCAGCAGTGGAACATGCTGGACAAATTGGTGCGCAGCACTGCGTCCCAGTCGTCGGCCGGCATCCGGAACAACAGGTTGTCCCGGGTGATCCCGGCGTTGTTGACCAGGATGTCGAGCCGCCCGTGCGCGTCGACCGTCTGGTCGACCATCGCGTCGACGGCGACCGGGTCGGTCACGTCACAGCCGACCGCGACCGCGCTGCCGCCGGCCGCGACGATCTCGTCGACCACCGGACCGGCCCGCTCGGCGGTCAGGTCGACCACCGCCACCGTGGCGCTCTCGGCGGCCAACCGCCGGGCGGTGGCTGCCCCGATACCCTGCGCGGCTCCGGTGACCAGGGCGACCCGGTCGGCGAATCTGTCCATTGAAGCGGCTCCTTCGGCGCTGGGGTGAACCGGCGGGGGTGTTCGCCGGTGCGGACCCTCGGGTCGGCGCAGACCATTGTGCCCGGTGCCGGGGGTCCGCTCACGGGGTGGGATCCCGGGCGTCGTAGTGGGCGAACGTCGGCTGGTGGCGGGCCAGCGCCGCCAGCACCACCAGGCAGGCCAGGCCACCGGCGACCGCCGCGACCGCCTCACCGGTCAGCTGCGCGGTGGTGCCGAGCACCAGCTGGCCCAGCTGCGGGCCACCGGCGACCACCACGATGAACACCCCCTGCAGCCGGCCGCGCAACGCGTCCGGCGTCGCCGCCTGCAGGATCGTCATCCGGAACACCGAACTGACCGCGTCCGCCGCGCCGGCCAGCAGCAGCACCGCCACCGCCGCCCAGAGCAGCGGATGCGCGCCACCGCCCGGCCCCGGCCCTGGCGCCGCCACGACGATCAACCCGAACACGGTGATCGCCACCGCCCAGCCGGCCACCGACACCAGCACCGCCAGGCCCTGCCGGCGCACCGCATCCAGCGGCCCGGAGAGCAGGCTCGCCGCCATGGTGCCGCCGGCGATGCCGGCGGTGAGCAGCCCCACCGTGGTGGCCCCGCCGCCGAGCGCGGTCGCGCCGATCGCCGGGAACAGCACTCGGGGCATGGCCAGCACCATCGCCGCCAGGTCGACCAGAAACGTCATCCGCACGTTCGGCCGGGTGCCGAGGAACCGCAGGCCTTCCCAGACCGAGGCGAGCCCGGCCCGGCGGACCTCGCCTTCCGGTGGGATCGACGGCAACGCCACCAGGGTGGCCAGGGCCACCGCGACCAACGCCACCTCGATCAGGTAGGTCCCGGGGTAGCCCCACCAGCCGACCAGCACCCCGGCCAGCAGCGGCCCCGCCGTGTATGCCACACCCATGGACAGGTTGGACAAGGCGTTCGCCGCCGGCAGCAAGCCGATCGGCAGCAGCCTCGGCACGATCGCGGTACGGGCCGGATTGTTGATCGCGAACAGTCCGTTCTGCGCCGCGACCAGGCCGTACAGCAGCCCGACGCTGCCGACGTCGAACAGCGCCTGCCCGGAGAAACCCACCCCGACCAGGAGCAGGCCGGTGGAGGTGGCGACCACCACCCGCCGCCGGTCGTGCGCGTCGACCACCGCGCCGCCGTACAGGCCCAACGCCACCAGCGGCACCAGCGCGAAAAGCCCGACCAGGCCGACGTGGAACGTGGTGCCGGTGAGGTCGTAGACCTGCAGACCGACCGCCACCGTGGTCAGGCTGGTGCCGATGCCGGACAGCGAGGCACCGAGCCACATCCGGCGGTACGGCACGCTGGCCCGCAACGGGCCGAGGTCGATCAGGAGACTGGGCACCCGTGGATCATGCCCCGTGCCGCCGCCCGCAGTGACGTGTGCCGGGTCACCCGCCAGCGACCGACGGGACCACCTGTACCTGGGCACCGGCCGAGACCGGGGTGTCCAGGCCGCCGCTGTGCCGGTGGTCCGCACCGTCGACGTAGATGTTCACGTACCGCCGGATCTGGCCCTGCTCGTCGCGGATCCGGCGGGCGAGTCGCGGCCAACGGCGGGTCACCTCGTCGAGGACCGCCCGCAGCGTGCCGTCCGCGTCGATGGTGAGCCGGGCCTGCCCACCACTGTCCGCCCGCAGCGCGCCCGGCACCAGCAGCACCACCATGTCACACCACCGCGGCCCGGACACAGAGCACGTCCGGCAGGCCGGTGGCGACCGGCTGCCAGGAGTCGCCCTCGTCACGGCTGGCGAACACGTCCCCGCTACGGGTGCCGAAGTAGACCCCGGCGGTCGGCGCGTCGTCGGTGGTCAGCGCGTCGCGCAGCACCGCCGGATAGTACGGATGCTGCGGCAGCCCGACGGTGAGCGGCTGCCAGGTGGCGCCGGCGTCGTCGGAGCGGTAGACGCCGTGGTGGTTCTGCGCGTACAGCCGGTCCGGGTCGACGGCGTCCCGGGCCACCTTGTGCACACACTGGCCGAACTCGGGCCACTCGTCGGGCAGGAAGTACGCGCGGATGCCGGTGTTGCCGGGTGCCCAGCTCGCCCCGGCGTCGGCGGAACGGTAGACGCCGCCGGTGGACATGGCGACCAGCATGGCCGCCGGGTCCCGCGGGTCGGGCAGGACGGTGTGGATCGCCTGGCCGCCGAAGCCGGCCTCCCACTGCGGCCGGTGCGGGTGCTCCCACAACGGCCGGACCAGCTCGAAGCTGGCCCCGCCGTCGGTCGACCGGAACAGCGCCGAGGGTTGGCTGCCGGCGTACACCACGTCGGGTTCGGCGGCCGACGCCGGCGTGAGCTGCCAGACCCGTTCCAGGGTGGCCCCGGTGCCGGCCGGGAAGGCGACCGGCGGCTGCTCCGGCTCGGACCAGGTGTGCCCGAGGTCGTCGCTGGTCGCGACGCTGGGCCCGTAGTGCGAGCTGGCGACCGAGGCGAGCAGCCGGGGCGCCGCCCGGCGTTTGTCGATCGCCACCGCGTACACCGCGGTCATCGGGAAGTGCGGGCCGCTGACCTGCCAGCCGCGCCGGTCGTCGGTGCTGGTCGCGAGGAACAGACCCTTCTCCGTGCCGATCGCGAGCAGCGCCCCGGTATGCGGTGTCCCCATCGATTCCTCCTGGTCACCTCTGGTAACCGGCCGGCGACGTCGCCGGCCGGAACCGGAGTATGCCGAGGCGGACCGACAATTCAGGTCAGGTCAGCTGGGGTGGCGAGCCCGGCGTCAGTCGGGATCGGCCGAGCGGGCGAAGCCGTACCGCTCGGCGTGGTCGGGATCGGCCGGGTCGATCTGGCGCAGCCCTTCGTCGGCCAACCGCTTGTTGATCTCGTCGAGGTGGTCGCGGACCAGCCGGGCCTCCTCATCGGTGGTCTTGCCTCGGTGTGGTTTGCCGGCGTGCTCCAGGGTCGCGTAGTCCACCCGCTCGACGGCCTTGCGGCTGGTCTTAGCCGGTTTGACCCGCTCTGCGGTACGCAGCAGCTGGGCCATCGGCGCGTCGGTGGCGAGCGAGTCGAACTCGCTGGCGGTCAGTACCACCCGACGCGGTTCGCCATCGCCCTGTCCGTCGTGGATCTCCACGACGGCGACGTCGAGCGCCGCGTCGTCAATGCTCTCCACCTCGTCCGGCCGGGCCTCCAGCCGCACCGGACCGGCGACCAGGTCGGGATGTTCGAGGACGACGATCCGTACCAGCTCGTCCGCCGAGTCCAGCACGGCACCGCTGAAATCGGAGACGTACACCGTCTTCCTGCCCATGTCGATAGATCTCCCGTCGGTCCGGATGGCTGCCGGCGTCCGCTGGCGGCGGAGCCGGTCACCGAAGCTACCCGACAGGTGTGCGAAGACCGCAACAGCCTGGTCACTGTTGTGTCCGACCGGGCCGGCTAGAATCAGCCGGGTGACCGGACCGGGCCACGGGTAGGATCATCACGAGGTCGAGAGGCGCTGCGACGGGCCGCGAGAAGCCCGCCACGCTCGGCCACGATCACGGCCCCTGATTGGGCGTGACCACCAGACAAGGGCGCCTCCGAGCTACCAGCGGAGGTGTCAGGTGAAGCATTTGTCACGCACCAGCGACAGCGAGCGGGCGCTGCGGGAGTTGCTGAGTCAGCGGATCGCGGTGCTCGACGGTGCCTGGGGCACCATGTTGCAGGGTGCCGGTCTCACCCCGGCCGACTACCGTGGCGACCGGTTCGGCGACCACCCCCGCGACGTCACCGGCGACCCGGACCTGCTCAACCTGACCCGCCCGGACGTGATCCTCGACGTTCACCGGCAGTATCTGGCCGCCGGCGCGGACATCACCACCACCAACACCTTCACCGCGACCAGCATCGCCCAGGCCGACTACGGTCTGGAGGCGTACGTGCCGGAGATGAACCTGCGCGGCGCGCAGCTGGCCCGGCAGGCAGCCGACGAGTTCGGCGGCCGGTTCGTGGCCGGCTCGGTCGGCCCGCTCAACGTCACGCTGTCGCTGTCGCCCCGGGTGGAGGATCCGGCCTACCGCGCCGTCACCTTCGACCGGGTGAAGGCAACGTACGCCGAGCAGCTGGCGGCGCTCGCCGAGGGCGGCGTCGACCTGCTGCTCATCGAGACGATCTTCGACACGTTGAACGCGAAGGCGGCGATCGCGGCGGCCCGCGAGGTGGTGCCGCAGCTGCCGCTGTGGATCTCGGTGACCATCGTCGACCTGTCCGGGCGGACCCTGTCCGGGCAGACCGTCGAGGCGTTCTGGCGCTCCGTCGAGCACGCCCGGCCGCTGGTCGTCGGGGTGAACTGCTCGCTCGGCGCGGAGGAGATGCGCCCGCACGTGGCCGAGTTGGCCCGCATTTCCGACAGCTATGTCGCCTCCCACCCGAACGCCGGTCTGCCGAACGCGTTCGGCGGGTACGACCAGACCCCCGACGAGACCGGCGCGATGCTGGCCGACTTCGCCGACAGCGGAATGGTCAACCTGGTCGGCGGGTGCTGCGGCACCACGCCGGCGCACATCACCCGGATCGCCGAGGCGGTCGCCGGGAAGGCACCGCGGCCGGTGCCGCAGCCGGCGCGGACCAGCCGGTTCAGCGGGCTGGAGCCGTTCGAGATCGGCCCGGACACCGGGTTCGTGATGATCGGTGAGCGGACCAACGTGACCGGGTCGGCGAAGTTCCGCCGGCTGATCGAGGCCGGCGACTTCCAGGCCGCCGTAGACGTGGCGCTGGACCAGGTCCGGGGCGGGGCGAACCTGCTCGACGTCAACATGGACGCCGACCTGCTCGACAGCGAGCAGGCGATGGTGACCTTCCTCAATCTGATCGCGACCGAGCCCGAGGTGGCCCGGATCCCGATCATGATCGACAGCTCGCGGTGGAGCGTGCTGGAGGCCGGCCTCAAGTGCGTACAGGGCAAGGCCGTGGTCAACTCGATCAGCCTGAAGGAGGGCGAGGAGGTCTTCCTCGACCAGGCCCGCAAAATCCGCGAGTACGGGGCCGGGGTGGTGGTGATGGCCTTCGACGAGCTGGGCCAGGCCGACACCACCGAACGCAAGGTCGACATCTGCGCCCGCGCGTACGACCTGCTCACCGGGGAAGCCGGGTTCGACCCCACCGACATCATCTTCGACCCGAACGTGCTGGCCGTCGCCACCGGGATCAGCGAACACAACGGGTACGCCAAGGCGTTCATCGACGCGCTGCCGCTGATCAAGCAGCGCTGCCCGGGTGCCCGCACCAGCGGCGGCATCTCCAACCTGTCGTTCTCGTTCCGGGGCAACGACGTGGTCCGCGAGGCGATGCACTCGGCGTTTCTGCTGCACGCCGTGCGGGCCGGGCTGGACATGGGCATCGTCAACGCCGGGCAGCTCACCGTCTACCAGGACATCCCGGCCGACCTGCTGGAGCTGGTCGAGGACGTACTGTTCGACCGCCGCCCGGACGCCACCGACCGGCTGGTGACCTTCGCCGGCACCGTCTCCGGCTCCGGCACGAAGCGCGCCGTCGACCTGTCCTGGCGGGACGCCCCGGTCGCCGGCCGGCTGTCGCACGCGCTGGTGCACGGCATCGTCGACTTCATCGAGGCCGACACCGAGGAGGCCCGCCAACTGGCGGCCCGGCCGCTCGACGTGATCGAGGGGCCGTTGATGGACGGCATGAAGGTCGTCGGTGACCTGTTCGGCTCGGGCAAGATGTTCCTGCCGCAGGTGGTCAAGAGCGCCCGGGTGATGAAACGGTCGGTGGCCTACCTGGAACCGTTCCTGGAAGCAGAGAAGGAACAGGCCCGGCAGGACGCCGAGAACGCACCGGCCGGGCAGGAGACCACTGCCGAGGGCGGTGGGGAACGCGGGCCGGGCACCGTGGTGCTGGCCACCGTCAAGGGCGACGTGCACGACATCGGCAAGAACATCGTCGGGGTGGTGCTGGGCTGCAACAACTACCGGGTCATCGACCTCGGGGTGATGGTGCCGGCCGCGAAGATCCTGGACACCGCGGTCGCTGAGAACGCCGACGCGGTCGGGCTGTCCGGCCTGATCACCCCGTCGCTGGACGAGATGGTCACCGTCGCCGGGGAGATGCAGCGGCGTGGGCTGAAACTACCGCTGCTGATCGGCGGGGCCACCACCTCCCGGCAGCACACCGCGGTGCGAATCGCACCGGCGTACGACGGGAGCACCGTGCACGTGCTCGACGCGTCCCGGGTGGTCGGGGTGGTCTCCGACCTGCTCAGCGCCGACCGGGTGGAGCAGTTCGACAGGGACAACCGGGCCGAGCAGGACCGGCTGCGCGAGCAGCACACCAACCGACGGCAGCCGCTGCTCACCCTAGCCCAGGCCCGGGCCAACGCGGAGCCGGTGTCCTTCGAGGATCTGCCGGTGCCGGCGTTCACCGGCGTACGGTACGTCGAGCCCGGCCTCGACGAGCTGCGGCCGATGATCGACTGGCAGTTCCTCTTCCTCGCCTGGGAGCTCAAGGGCAAGTACCCGGCGATCCTGGAGCAGCCGGTCGCCCGTGAACTGTTCGACGACGCCAACGCGATGCTCGACCAGATCATCGCCGACGGTTCGTTGCGGGCCCACGGCGTCTACGGCTTCTGGCCGGCCCACTCCGAGGGCGACGACCTGGTCATCGCCGCCGGACAGGCCGACCCGCCGGGCGGCGGCACCGACACCGACCAGCCGGTACGGATCCCGATGCTGCGCCAGCAGACCACCAAACCCGCCGGGCGGCCGAACCGCTGCCTCGCCGACTACGTGGCCCCGGCCGGGGACCACCTCGGTGGCTTCGCGGTGGCCGTGCACGGCGCGGAGGAGCTGGCCGCCGGATACGAGGCCGCTCAGGACGACTACCGGGCGATCATGGTGAAGGCGTTGGCAGACCGGCTGGCCGAGGCGTTCGCCGAGCACCTGCACCTGCGGGCCCGACGGGACTGGTACGAGCCGGACGCCGACCCGGACGTGGCCGACCTGCACGCCGAGCGGTTCCGGGGAATCCGGCCGGCGCTGGGCTACCCGGCCAGCCCGGACCACAGCGAGAAGTCGCAGTTGTTCGACCTGCTGGACGCCGGGCGGGCCGGCATCGAGCTGACCGAGTCCGGAGCGATGACCCCGGCGGCCAGCGTCAGCGGCCTGCTCTTCGCCCACCCGGCGTCGCGGTACTTCACCGTCGGGCGGATCGGCCGGGACCAGGCCGAGGACTACGCGGCCCGGCGTGGGATGCCGCTCGCCGAGGTGGAGCGCTGGCTGCGCCCCAACCTCGGCTACGAGACCGACTGAAACCGCACCGCGCGGGCTGGGGAGGAGTCAGCCCGCGGCAGTGAGGTCCGAGCAGTCCGTCTCGTCCGGCAGCAGCGGGCGCAGGGTCACCGTCCACCGCTTACCCGCCGACGTCCACGGGGTGGCGGTCGTCGCGTCCGCCGCTGCGGACCGCAACTCCTCCAACGCCTCACCGGTGACCGTCACGCAGCCGAGATCGAGCGTCTCGGACAGCGATTCGCCGGGCAGTTCCGGGCCGGGCCAGGCCACCTCCGGCTGGCTGGCGTCGACGGGCTCGTCAACCGCCACCCACGGCTCGGCGACCGCGGCGATCGCGTGCGCGACGTACGGCTCGGAGTCCTCCGGTGCCGCGCCGACACCGCCGGACAGCTCGGTGAGCGAGTCGGCGAAGTCCCGCAGCCTGTCCCGGGCGGCGATCTGCTCGTCGGTCAGCCCGGCGTCACCCGAGGCGTCGTCGGACAACGCGTAGACCTCGAGTTGTTCGACGCCGTTGTCGGTCAGCACCGTGAACCGGGTCGACGTCGCGTCGGCCACCGGCGGCCGGCCCAGGTCCTGCTCGGTGCCGACCCCGGCGGCCAGCGCCTGCTTGACCAGCTCGTCGACCTGCTCCGCGCTGATTGTCTGCACCTGCAGGTTCGGCATGGCCGGACCGGGGTAGACCAGGATAGTGGGGCCCTGGGTGATCACTCGGCCGTCGGCGTACACGCTGACCACCGGTAGCCGGGTCAGCAACGCCGCCGGCATGGTGAAACCGCCGGTGTGGTCCACCCGCAGGACCAGCGTGTCGGCCGGCAGCGACGACCCGCCGGCGGTGCCGCCGGTGGACGAGTCGGTGCCCGGGTTCTGTCCGCACGCGGCGGTGAGCAGCAACAGGGAGGCGGCGGTGGCCGCCGCCCGTACGCCTCGAAGAATCGTCATGTCTGCTGAGACGTCACTTGTTCCCGATCGGTTCCACCCCAACCCGGTTCAATTCCCACCCGCCGGATCCGGGCCGGTGGACGCCGAGGCCGGTACGGCGTAGCCGGCCGTCCCCAGCACCAGGGCCATGGTGACCGCTGCCGTGCCGGCGATCCCCGCCGCGCTGCCCGCGTACGCCACGAACAGCCGCCGACGGCTCAGCGCCTCCAGCGGCAGCCCGGTCACCTGGTCGGTCACCGCCATCGCGGCCCCGGCCGCCGCCAGCAGTCCGACCCCGGCGAGCAGCAGCAGCGCCAGCGACATCGGGTGGTGTCCGCTCGGGCGCAGCTCGTCGTCCGGCGACCGGGCCAGCGTGAGTGCGAGCATCCCGGCCGCCGCCCACCCCCCGACGACCAGCAGCGCCGCCACCGCGTCGCTGGGCCGGTGCCAGCCCGCGGACAGGGTGGCGACCCCGGCGGCCGCCGCGTAGCCGGCACCGGCGAGGGCCCCGATGCCGCGCAGCGCCGCCGGCAGTACCAGGACCAGCGCCACCGCGACCGAGGCGGCTACCGTGGTGTGCCCGCTGGGCAGGCTGTTGGCCGAGTTCGCGTCGACCGGATCGACCCCGAGCGACGGCCGGGCGACGGCGTACTTGACCCACTGGGTGGTCAGGTTGGAGCCGGCGATCACCCCGGTGGCGACCACCGCCAGCAGGACCCGGCCCCGGATCAGCGCGATGAACCCGATCACCCCGGTGGCCAGGGCGAGCGAGGCCACCGAGACCACACCGAGCACGGTGTTCGCCGGCCCGTACGCCTCGTCCTGGCCAATCGAGTTGCCGGTCAGCGCGATGGTGTCCAGCCACTGGCCGCGCCAGGTCCGCACGAAGACCCACCAGACCACGCCGAAGGCCGCGGTCTGGCCGGCGGCCAGCAGAAGGCACCAGACGCCCAGGAACACCGCGCCGCGACTGCGCATGCCGTCACGGTAGCCGCCCGGCCCGGCTCCCGCGCTCGGTCAGAACGTCCCGCGCTCGGTCACAACGCAGGAACCCGGAAGCTCAGCACCTCAGAACCAACCAGCGAACCAGTTCCAGACGCTGACCACCCACTCGGTCTGCCGCAGGTAGGCGAACCCGACGACGATCAGGTACGCCCCGGTCACCATGTGCGAGGCACGGGCACCGTGCCGGACCCGACCCAGCTGGCGTTCCAGCACCACCCGGCCGATCACCCGGCACAGCGCGAACAGACCCGCCCCGACCAGCATCGTCAGCGCGAAGGTCAGCACCGGGCTGGCCAGGTCCCCCCGGGCGGAGATGGCCCAGACCCCCCAACAGACGAAGGCGAACAAGCCACCCAGCACGCTCCACTCGCCGCCACGACGGAGCTGGGCGAGCTGCTGACTCAGCGGTGGCCGGGGCGGCCGGATCCGGCCGTCCGACCAGCCCGGCCCGACCTCCGACGGCCAGCCTGTGCCGGTCGGCTCGTGCGACGCGGTGAACTCGGCGGTCGGCGGCGGCCCGCCCCGGCCGACCTGCGCCACCCCACGCCGGAAAAGGCCGGCGACACCCGGTGTCGTCGGCTGGTCCGCGTCCGGTGTCGTCGGCTGGTCCGCGTCCGCTGCGCCGGGGACCGTACGCTGCGGCGGCACCTCCACGGTCCGCTCGGCCCAGGGTGTATGCCGATCTGCCATCTTTCCTCCCCACGGGTGCGGGCGGACCCCCGTACCATTTAGACGCTCACATCCGAGAGTAGCGAGCCGGCAAATGACTCGCCGACCCCGCCACCGATCGGTTAGACAGAGCAGATGGATGCACCGTTTCCGATCCGGGCCGGCGTGCCGCAGGACTTCGACCCAGTGATGGAGCTGCTGCTGGCGGCCTTCCACCAGAACCCGGACCCGGACCTGCACCACGTCGAGCGGGACGTCTTCGAGTCGGACCGGTCGCTGGTGGTCACCGACGGCGACCGGATGGTCGGGCACGCGGGGGCGTACACCAGGGAGTTGACCGTGCCCGGCGCGATGCTGCCCGCCGCCCACGTCTCCATGGTCGTGGTCGCCCCGACCGACCGTCGGCGCGGGCTGCTGACCCGGCTGATGCACCGCCAGCTGCGCCAACTACGCGACGGCGGCGAATCGGTCGCGGTGCTGTGGGCCAGCGAGGGCCGCATCTACCCGCGGTACGGTTACGGGATGGCCGCACAGCGGCTGGAACTGGATGTCGACCTGCGGGAGACCCGGGTGCTCGACCCGACCGGCCCGGGCGCGGGTGCCGACCTGTCCGCTGGCCCTGGCGTCGGGTCGCTGCGCGTCGGCGACCCCGGGCAGCTGCGGCCCGAGCTGGCGGCGGTGTACGAACGGCTGCGCCCCAATCGTCCCGGCTGGTCCGGCCGGGACGACCGGTGGTGGCGGTACGTGCTGGCCGACGGCCCGGCCCGCCGATCCGGCCAGACCGCGCTGCGGGTGGTGCTGCACGACGGTCCGACCGGCCCGGACGGCTACGCCCTGTGGCGCACGGTGAGCGACTGGGACGCCCGTGGGCCGAAGGGCCGGGTACGGGTGACCGAGGCGGTGGCCGGCAGCGTCGACGGATACCGGGCCCTGTGGCGGTTCCTCACCGGCATCGACCTCAGCCGGACGCTCTCCTTCCGGTTCGCGGCGCTGGACGAGCCGCTGTTCCAACTGGTCGACGAGCCCCGGCAACTCGGTGCAGCGCTCGCCGACAGCCTCTGGGTGCGGCTGGTCGACGTCGCGGCGGCGCTGTCCGCCCGTCGGTACGCCACCGGAGTCGACGTGGTCGTCGACGTCACCGATCCGCTGCTGCCGGAGAACTCCGGCCGCTGGCGGCTGACCGGCGGCCGGGAACAGGCCCGCTGCGTACCCACCGACGAACCGGCGGACCTCGCCTGCGGGGTCGCCGATCTGGCGGCGGTGTACCTGGGCGGCCCGTCGCTGCGGTCGCTGGCCGACGCCGGCCGGGTGCGCGAGCTGCGCCACGGTGCGGTGGCCGAGGCCAACACCGCGTTCGGCTGGGACCGTGCCCCCGCCGGCATCGAGATCTTCTGAGCCGGTCGCGGTACGGTCGGCGGATGGCGGACTTCGAACGGCGCAGGCGACGGCACCGGCACGGCGGCCCGCCGCGACGCCCCGACAGCGGACCGGCCAGCGCCAGCACCGCTGAGGTGCACGACCCGGAGCAGGACGGTACGCCGGAGCCGGGCAGCACTCCGAGCACTCCGGAGCCGGACGGCAGGCCGGTACCAGGGCCGGGGCCGCGCCCGCAGCCACTGGGACCGCGTGCTCCAGAGCCGTCGCAGCGCGTCCCGGAGCCACCGCCGACGCACCGTCAGCGCCGGCAGACGTCGGGCCGTTCCGCCGGCGGCGGGTCCGGCGGCGACGACCGGGAAGCCGACCGTGGCCTGCGCGGACTGGTCGGTTCCGGCACCTCGCAGGTCAGCACCTCGGCGGCGCTGCGGGCGCGGGACGCGTCCCGCCCCAGTGAGGACGACCTCGCCCGGGCCGAGGAGACCCTGACCATCGTCCGCCGGCACTGGGTACCCCGGGAGGAACTGCCCCGCCGGGAGCGGTGAACCGGCCGGTTCCCCGCGAACCACCGGACGCCGGAACGCAGCGCGTGGCGTCCCTGGTCAGGGCAGCGCGGGCAACTCCCGGTCGACCTCGTACGCGGCGACCTGGGCGATCCGGCGGGCGTGCCGGTCGTTGCCGGAGAAACCGGTGGCCAGGAACGCCTCCACCAGCGTGGTCGCCTCGTCGAGGGTGTGCTGACGGGCGCCGATCGCGACGACGTTGGCGTCGTTGTGGGTGCGCGCCAGCTGCGCGGTTTCCAGGTTCCAGGCCAGGGCCGCCCGCACCCCGGGCACCTTGTTGGCGGCGATCTGCTCGCCATTGCCGGAGCCGCCGATCACCACTGCGAGGCTGCCCGGGTCGGCGACCACCCGGGTTCCGGCGTGCAGGCAGAACGCCGGGTAGTCGTCGTCCGGGTCGAACTCGTGCGGCCCGACGTCGGTCACCTCGTACCCCTGCTTGACGAGGTGGTTGACCAGATGCACCTTGAGCTCGTAGCCGGCGTGGTCGGCTGCCAGGTAGACGCGCATACCCGCAGTCTCTCAGCGCCGGCAGGTAGGCCGTACAGCCGGGTCAGCCGGTCCCGCGTAACGGCTCAGCCGATCTCGGCCAGCACCAGGCCGCCGCGCGCCTTCGGGGTGAACCAGGTGCTCTTGCGGGGCAGCTTCTGCCGGGCCAGGTTCACCGCGACGAAATCGTCGACGGTGACCGGGGCGATCAGCACGGCCAGCTCGGCCCGACCGGCGTCGACCTCGCCGGTGAGCCAGCTGGCCGGATAGTCGCCGCCGACGTAGGTGATCCGCTTGTCGCCCGGGTCGAGGCCGAGCACACCGCGCAGCAGCACCCGCTCCACCAGGGCGTGGTCGAGGTTGTCCACCCGGTCACCGCCGCTGGTAGGCAGGGTGACCTGGTAGCCGCCTCCGGCCAGGTAGAGCCGTACCTCGCCGCCGACATCCGGAACCGTCGGCGCGCCGTCGAGCGCGGCCACCGCCGCACCGGCGGCCCGCAGCCCGGCCAGCGTCTCGTCCGGGCTCAGGGTCAGTTCGCTGACCAGCCGGTTGTACGGCTGGATGGCCACCGACGCGGGAGTGGTGACCACGGCCAGGAACCGGGACAGGCCGCCGGTCTGCGCGGCCAGACTGCGGTGGTTGCCGTCGGCGACGACCAGCTCACCGCCACCGGCCAGGGCACAGAGCCGCTGCTGCAGCTCTCCCGGACCGACCGGCCAGATTGCATGGGTACGGCCGGCCTGGTCCAGATCGGTCGCGGCCGGAGCGCCGGCGGCCTCCGCCGCCTCGGCGAGCGCGGCGTGCAGCTCGTCGCCGCGCCCGGTCTGCAGCAGCAGCACCGGGGAGAGTAGATGTCCGACCGCCTCGGCGAGCGCCACCCGCTCCCGGACCTTGGCGATGAACACGTCCTCGTTGCGGATCACCAGGCCCGGTTCGTCGGCGCTGGTGGAGATCTGGTCGGTGTCGACCATAACGAACAGGCCGTACGCAGCCGCGTCGCTGGCCGGCTCGGTGATCCGGTAGAGCACGGCGACCTGCTCGGCCGGCGTGTAGCTACCGTCGGCGCGGGCCTCGGCGAGCCGTCGGGCGGCCGACGGCAGGCAGTCGAGAAACGACCGGCCGAGGCTGTCCGGCGCCCGGTGCGGCATCTCCACTGCCAGCGCGCTACGGGGATTCGCCCCGATGATCGCGGTGATCTCGGCGTCGTCGGCGAACTCGTCGTAGTTCTGCGCACCGGTCTCACCGGTGGTGATCCAGGCGCGGGGAATCGGGTGAACGACCGTCATGGCGCGGACGCTACCGGCGGGGTCCGCTGTGACGACCGATACATCGGCCGTGTCCACCGGATGGACGCCGACCTGGTCGCCGGACCGGCCCGACGGACGCGGGCCCGGGGGCCCGGGGGCCCGGGGGCCCCGGCAAGTGGAACGGACAGCGGCCCGGTCGCCCGGGCCGCTGTCGACGGCGGTGGTCGCAGTGACCGGCCGGACCGGATCACCCGACCGGGGTCGGGCGCCGGTGCCGGCCGCCGGACCGGGCCGCTGGGACCGTGCCGACCGTCGACGCCGGCAGCCCCGACGGTACGGCGACCGGCACCCGCTCCGCCTCGTGGACCGACGGTTCCCGCCGGTGCCGGCTGCCGTCACTCGGCGCGCCCCAGACCTGGGCTGCGATCGCCTCGCGCAGCACGGGCAGATCCCAGTAGTCGGAGTCGATGTCGACCAGCATGTTGACCTCCGATGCGTCGGTGTGGCCCGGTCTCCTACCGGGCCGGCGGGGTGAACATCCTGGGCAACGACGTGGCCTGGGACGCGTCACGTGCGCCGCGCAGCGACACGCCGGGCGACGTGGAACTCGTCGCCGACACCGACAAATTGGTCAGTCGAACGTGGGATCCACCTCGCGGGACCGCTTCAGCTCGTAGAATCCCGGCGTCCCGGCGACCAGCAGCACACCGTCCCAGAGCCGCCCTGCGGCCTCCCCGCGCGGCACCGGGGTGATCACCGGGCCGAAGAACGCGACCGGGCCGGCACCCTCCGGGCCCGGGGCGTGGATCACCGGCGTACCGACGTCCATCCCGACCGGGGCCATCCCGGCGGCGTGGCTGGCCCGCAGCGGGCCGTCCCAGGCCGGATCGTCGGCGGCGGCGGCCAGCGCCGGGTCCAGCCCGGCCTCGGTCAACGCGGCGGTGTAAAGCTCCGGTGCGGTCGGCTGCTTCTCCAGGTGGATCCGGTTGCCCAGCGCGGTGTAGAGCGCCCGTACCGCAGCGTCGTCGTGGTCCTGCTGGACCGCGACGGCGACCCGGACCGCCCCCCAGGCCCCGTCGAGCAGCTTCCGGTAGCTCTCCGGCAGGTCACGGCCCTCGTTGAGCACGGCCAGGCTCATCACCCGGAACCGCACGTCGACCGGCCGGACCTGTTCGACCTCCAACAACCAACGTGAGGTGATCCAGGCCCACGGGCACAACGGATCGAAGTACATGTCCACGGTCTGACGGTCCGACATCAGACTCTCCTTCTTTTTGTCCGGCGGCTGTCCGCCGCCATTGTCCGGGTCACCTCGCCAGACGGCGCCCCAACCCACCAAGTCCAGGATCTGGGCCGGCCTCGCCAGGCCCCCACGACGTGAAAGACTTGGCCGAACGGGGTCATTCCCAGCTGTCCCCGACGCCGCCGACGTCGACGTCGGCGGTTGAACGATTGGACGGAGGCACACGGTGGCTGGAGTGCGCAATCTGACCCAGGTCGAGGCGGCCGAACGCGCCCGCCTGCTCGACGTGACCGGGTATGACATCCACCTCGACCTGTCCGCCGCCGGCAGCGCAACGGACAACCGGGTGTTCCGCTCGACGACAACGGTCACCTTCCGTTGCACCGAGCCCGGAGCCAGCACGTTCATCGAGGTGGCGGCGGACCAGCTACACTCGGCGACGCTGAACGGCCAGCGACTCGACCCGTCCGGCTGGTCGGCCGAGTCCGGGCTGGCCCTGCCGGGCCTGGCTGCGGAGAACACGCTGGTCGTCGAGGCCGACTTCATCTACTCGGCCAGTGGGCAGGGGCTGCACCGCAGCGTCGACCCGGTCGACGGCGAGACGTACCTGTACAGCCAGTTCGAGACCGCGGACGCGCAGCGGGTGTTCGCCTGCTTCGACCAGCCCGACCTGAAGAGCGTCTACACCTGGCACGCTGTCGTGCCGGCCCACTGGCGGGTCATCTCGAACATGCCGGTGGCCACCGAGGAGCCGGCCGGGCCGGACACCAAGACCGTCCACTTCGCCGAGTCGGCCCGGATGAGCACCTACATCACCGCGCTGTGCGCCGGCCCGTACCACGAGGTGCGACGCAGCCACGACGGCGTCGACCTGGGCTACTTCTGCCGGGCCAGCATGGCCGAGCACCTCGACGTCGACGACCTGCACCTGATCACCGCGCAGGGTTTCGACTTCTTCCAGGCCCAGTTCGGGGTCCGCTACCCGCTGCCCAAGTACGACCAGATCTGGGTGCCGGACTTCAACGCCGGTGCGATGGAGAACTTCGGCGCGGTCACCCACGCCGAGGCGCACTACATCTTCCGTTCCCAGGTGACCGACTTCGAGTACGAGCAGCGGGCCAACACCGTGCTGCACGAGCTGGCCCACATGTGGTTCGGCAACCTGGTGACCATGCGCTGGTGGAACGACCTGTGGTTGAACGAGTCGTTCGCCGAATGGGCCAGCCACTGGTGCAACTCGGAGGCGACCCGGTTCACCGACGCCTGGACCACCTTCCTGTCGGTCCGCAAGAACTGGGGCTACCGGCAGGACCAGCTCTCCTCCACCCATCCGGTCTACTGCGAGATGCCGGACCTGGAGGCGGTCGAGGTCAACTTCGACGGCATCACGTACGCCAAGGGCGCCAGCGTGCTCAAGCAGCTCGTCGCGTACGTCGGTCTGGAGCCCTTCCTCGCCGGTCTGCGCACCTACTTCCAGCGGCACGCCTGGGGCAACGCCACCTTCGACGACCTGCTCTCCGAGCTGGAGGCCGCCTCCGGCCGGGAGCTGCGCAAATTCGCCGCCCAGTGGTTGGAGACCGCCCAGGTCAACACGCTGCGGCCGGAGTTGTCGGTCGGCCCGGACGGCACCTACCAGCAGGTCACGGTGCTTCAGGAGGCACCGGCCGGGCACCCGACGCTGCGTACCCACCGGATCGGGGTCGGTCTCTACGACCTGACCGACGGCCGGCTGGTCCGCCGGCACCGGGTCGAGGTCGACATCAGCGGTGAGCGCACCGAGCTGACCGGGCTGGCCGGGCTGCCCGCCGCCGACGTGCTGCTGCTCAACGACGACG
Source organism: Micromonospora sp. LOL_015 (assembly GCF_048060275.1). Taxonomy (NCBI): domain Bacteria; kingdom Bacillati; phylum Actinomycetota; class Actinomycetes; order Micromonosporales; family Micromonosporaceae; genus Micromonospora; species Micromonospora sp. LOL_015. The sequence continues at coordinate 4,366 of NZ_JBHMIO010000038.1, read as the reverse complement.
ACCTGAGCTACACCAAGCTGCGGCTCGACCCGGCGTCAATGGCCAACGTGGTGCAGCACATCAGCGCGTTCGAATCGTCGCTGGCGCGGGCACTGTGCTGGGCGGCGGCCTGGGACATGGTCCGGGACGGGGAACTCGCCGCGCGCGACTACGTCGCCCTGGTGCTCACCGGGCTGCCCAACGAGACCGACATCAACCTGGTGACCGCGACCCTGCGGCAGGCCACCAACACGCTGACGTTCTACGCCGAGCCGGGCTGGGCGGCGCAGGGCTGGGCCGACCTGGCCCGTACCGCCCGGACGGCGCTGCAGGCGGCGGAGCCGGGCAGCGGTTTCCAGCTGGCCTGGGCGCGCAGCTACGCCACGGCGGCCCGCTCCGACGGCGACCTGGCGGTGCTGCGTGGCTGGCTCGACGGGGCAGATGTGGTGCCGGGGCTGACCATCGACACCGAGCTGCGCTGGACGGTGCTGCAGTCGTTGGCCGCCAACGGTGCCGCCACCGGCGAGCAGATCGACGCGGAGCTGGCCCGGGACCGGACCGCCAGCGGTGAGCGGGAGGCAGCGCTGGCCCGCGCCCTGCTGCCGGACCCGGCCAACAAGGCCGCCATCTGGGCCAAGCTGACCGGGCCGGACAGCCTGCCGAACTGGCAGCACCGGGCGTTGCTGCAGGGTTTCCAGCACTCGACGCAGGTGGAGCTGACCGAGCCGTACCGGACGGCGTACTTCGACGTGGTGGGCCGGATCTGGGCCACCCGGGACAGCGAGCCGGCGCAGGAGTTCGTCACGCTGGCCTACCCGGCGTACCTGGTCTCCGAGGAAACCGTCGCGGCGACGGACGAATGGCTGGCCGGCGAGGGTCACCCGGCTCCGCTGCGCCGGTTGGTCGCTGAGGGCCGCGACGGGGTGGTCCGGGCGTTGACCGCACGGGCCACCGACACGGCCGCCGCCCGCTGAGCGACTCCCGCGCCAGCCGCCATCGAGGTGAGGCTGAGACACCCTAAGACGCAGATTCAAGGTGTCTCAGCCTCACCTCGATGCGGCACTCCGGTCGTCAGGCTCAGCCGACGCGGAGGGCTGCGGTCATGGGTGGTTGGTTGGGTGGTGCGCCGCCCCGGCGCATCGCCCACAGCGGTGGTCCGCCGGCCGGCAGGTGCGCCACCCGGACGATCCGGTAGCCGTTGCGCAGGTGGAACGCCTGGGAGCGTGGGCTGCTCGCCTCGACCACCGCCGGCATGCCGATCCGGTTTAACCGGGTGTGGTGCGCGGCCAGCAGCGCCGACCCGATCCCCTGCCGTCTCAGCCAGGGTGCCGCCGCCAGGAACGCCAGGTGGTGGTGTCGGCCGGTCGCTTCCACGCGGCCGGCGGTGAAGGTGTAGTGCGCGTACGGGCCGTGCCGGTCGCCGCAGGCGCGCAACCGCCGCCGCTGATGCTCCGCACCGAGCAGCCGGTCGAACGGGTGCGGGTACCAGATCGCTACCCCGTCGCAGTGCCCGACCACGTCGACGATCCCGTGCCGCACACCGAACTCCAACTCGGCGGTGAAGAACCGGTGCATCGTCAAATAGCGCAGCGCATGGTCGCCGATCAGCCAGGACACCACCGGGTCCAGCACACACGACTGCGCCAACAACTCCGCCAACGGCTCCACGTCGGCGGCCGTCGCCGGCCGTACGGTCAGCATGGCCGCCACGTCCACACCAGGAACCGGTCGAACAACTCGGCCGCGGTGACGTCGGGCAGGTCGAACGCCGCCTCGGTCATCCGCTCAACCATGTACGTCGCCAACGCGACCGGCCCGAACACCCCCGCCAACTCGACCCGCGCCACCAGACACGGCCACAACTCGCCGCAACCGGCACACGACCACGACGGCCGCACCGCCACATGACCACCACCGCCACCGCTGTCGGCCACCGGCTCCGCACCGGTCACATCGCGGTACGCCGCACCCGCGCCCCGGCCGACCCCAGGTCGCCCGTCATGCCGGACCACCAGCACCCCACCACCAGCGGCGGCCAACTCCCGCAACTCTGCCCTCACCGCGACCACCGGCCACGGTTCACCCGAGCCGCATCCACCGCCGCCCGCCCCACAGCACCAGCCCGACCAGCACCCGCCGAACCAGGCACGCCGGACGGGCCCGTCGGGCTGAACCGCATCGAATGCCGAGGCGCACACTCCGGACACCGCAACGTCGCCCCACACACCGGACACCACCGCTGCTTCACCCGGAACGTGAAGAAGCCGACGCACAACCCGCCCAGCGCCGCCAACACGACTCCTACCAAGGTCAACACTCTTGATCCTCCCCACCACGCCGGTGCGGCCGTGGCCAATCGGCGTGCTCCTGATCGTCTGAGTTGTCCTGTCGCGGATCGCGACGACACGCAGCTTGGCGATCACAGATAGTCAGCGCCACTCCCAGCGGCATAGGAATCAAGATCTATACCTTCAGGCATACGCCTCCGACACGGAAGCGGCATAGTAGAGGAGGTCCGGTTCGCTTTCCTAGCGGACGGACGCGCAGCACCGCAGGAGGGACAGATGCAAGAGCAGGAACCAACGCCGAGCTGCGCAGGCATGAGCAAATGATCAAGCTGCCACCCGAGATCCTGGAGCGAGTAGATGTCCGCCAGGCGTTGAAGGCCGGCGACTGGGCTACCGTCCTTCAGGTCGTCACGACCCAAACTCGGGTGTCGCAGACGGAGATCGCGCAAGCCGTTGGCATATCGCAGCCACACGTTTCCCGCCTGCTCACCGGACGGAGCCGAGATCCGGGCTTCGCACCGTGCGGGCACTTTGCGACGGCCTGGGGATACCTCGATCTCTGGCCGGCTTGCTGGATGAACAGGAGAGTGACACGAACCGCCGCCAATTCGTCGCCGCAGCCGCAGCAGCCACGCGGGTTGCCCTGGTCGGCACAGCTGCTGGAGGCGTTCCCCTCGAATCACGCGACGACGAGCAACTACTGACCATCCCCTCGACCACCTACCGCAGGCTGGAGCAGCGCATGCCTGCGCGTAGCCTGCTTCCGCCGGTGAGCGCACACCTCGCGCTCATCCGCCAACTCGCATCGCGGAACGAACGCTCACCTGTGCACACCCGCCAGCTCTACTCGGTGCTCAGCGAAACCGCCGGGCTGACCGCCTGGCTGTACGTGGATGTCGACGACCGAGCCAACGCCCGCCGACACTACCAACTCGCGGTCCACGCGGCAGATCGGTCTGGACACCCGCTGCTACTCGCATACATGCAGGCTAGCCTGGGCCAGTTCGCAGCGAACTGCGGCGACGCACGCGAAGCCGTCCAGATCGTCGCATCCGCTCGCCGCGCCCTTCCCCGCTCAGCGCCCGCCATCTCCACAGTCTGGATGGACGCGATCGAATCACTCGCGCTCGCTGAGGCTGGCGACAAAAAGTCGCTGCACCTCTTGAACCACGCCGAGGATCGCCTAGCGAAGGCCCGGAACGATGAACCTGTCTGGCCTTGGATCTTCCGCTTCGATCACCAAAAACTGGCGTCGTTTCGAGCGCAAGTCGCAAGCAAGCTGGATCAACCAAGCCTGGCCAGCCGGGCGCTCTCTATAGCAGCCAGCGGTCCAGCCCAGAGTCCGAAGACCAAAGCCCTATCAGACGTCCTACGAGCCCAGATCCTGGCGAAGTCTGGACGCCTCGACGAGGCATGCAACATCGCCTGTGAGGCTTTCGACGCAGGCAAGAAGTACGAGTCAGAGAAGATCCTCCAATCAGTCTCGCGGTTCCGCGAATCCCTCGGAGGACGGGCCGGAAAACTGACGCTCGATCTGGACGAACGACTCTACGGAAGATACCAGGAGGATCGCTAAGTTGCGGATTGCCATCACCGGACATCGCGGACTGAACGACGAAGTCACAGCCAAGGTCACCGAAACCTTGAACATGAGGCTGTCCGAAGTCAAGGAGGAAATCGTCGGCCTAACCTGCCTCGCCGACGGAGCCGATCAACTCTTTGCCGAGGCGGTGCTCCGGCACGGCGGTCAGCTTGAAGTCGTCGTCCCCGCCCAGGAGTACCGCGACGGACTACCCGAGCACGCCCATGCTGCGTACGACAAGTTGATCAGCCAGGCCGTAGCTGTCCACCGCTGCGACTACCACATCTCCGACTCGACTGCCCACATGGCCGCAAGCGAGTTGATGGTCGACCAATCGGATCAGCTCTTCGCCGTTTGGGACGGCATGCCCGCCCGAAGCTACGGCGGAACCGCCGACGTCGTCGCCTACGCCGAAAACAACGGCGTCCCAGTGACAGTCATCTGGCCACCCGGTACCACTGACCTAAACTTTGGCCTTTTTGCTGGCTTTCGGTAGGTCGATGTGGGTGATGGTTAT
>NZ_JBHMIO010000037.1:0-46498 GCF_048060275.1 Micromonospora sp. LOL_015 | reverse complement strand
ATAACCATCACCCACATCGACCTACCGAAAGCCAGCAAAAAGGCCAAAGTTTAGGTCAGTGACACCTATCGGCGCCTAGACTACCGTGAAGGATCACACCGGGTGAGTTCCGAGGTGACCACGCATCTGCGGACCATGTTGGAGGTAAGTAACCGTACGACCACCAGCGCGGCCCATCGCCGGTTGCTACGCGCCGCAGGTGATGCCGCCCAGTTGGCCGGCTGGCTGGCGATCGACGCACAAAAGTACAACCAGGCCGAGGGCTACTGTCGATTGGCTGCGTCACTGGCCGAGAAATCCAACGACCGTGCACTGCGTGCATACAGCCTTGGTGTGATCAGCTACACACACCTACATGCCGGCGACGGGAAGGCCGCGCTCAGTGTGCTCGACACCGCGCAGGGCTTAGCTGGTCATGGCGCCCCCTCCGCGGTCAGGTCATGGTTATGCGAAGCCACCGGCGAGGCGTACGGATTCCTGGGCCAGCCCCGGCCCGGCCTTGCCTCGCTCGCGCAGGCGGAGCGGGTCTTTGACGGCGTCAGCACGGAAAGCGCTCCCGTGTGGCTGGGGTTCTACAACGCCGACTGTCATGCTGCACGGCTGAAGGGCAGGTGCCTGACTCGGTTGCGTGAGCCACGAGAAGCCACTCGGGCGCTCTACGAGGCGCTGACGCTGCTACCGCCTACGTTCGTACGCGAACGGTCCGGCACCCTGATCGATCTGGCCGTCGCGTACGTGCAGATGGGTCAGATTGAGCAAGCCTGCGACGCAGCCAGCCAGGCTGACACCCTTGCCCGGCGCACCGGGTCCGGGCGCAACCGCAGGCGTCTGCGTGAGCTGCTAGTCGGCCTTATGCCGTGGACCGACATCGACTACGTCCAGAGGCTCTACCGTCAGGTGCTGCTTAACTAGGGGTGTGCTGATTGCTGTACTCGCGAGTCGCCGGTGAGCCGAAGGGCCTGGATCGAGCTCATCCTCCTCGCAGCCCTGTGGGGGGCGGTCTACCCGTTGATCGACGTTGCGCTACGCGAGCTGTCACCCGCTGTCGTTGTCCTCGGCCGAGTTCTGCTCGCTTGCGTCCTCTTGGTACCCTTAGCCCTCAGCAGCGGTGCACTAGCGGATATTTGGCGGCGACCAAAACAAATTATTGAGACCGTCCTAGTGCAGTCGACCATCCCGCTTCTACTACTGACGTACGGGCAGCAATACGTACCCTCGGGTATCGCAGGCATCCTGGTCGGAGCGCAGCCGTTGTTCGTTTCGATGCTCGCCTACCGGTATGCGCCAGACGAACGCCCGCAGGGATGGATGGGTGCGACTGGCGTTGCCATCGGATTCGTTGGACTCATTTTGCTCTTCGGCGTCGACCTCCGCGGCGGCCGACTCGCCCTCCTAGGCGGTACTCTCGTACTGGTGGCCGCGCTATGTTACGCCGCCGGCGCGATCATGATCCACCGACGCCACGCGAACGCCCCACCGCTCGGCGTAGCCACCTCGGCAATGCTCGTCACGAGCACAGCAATGATTGCACCAGCCAGCTTGACGCTGCCTGTCCAACTACCTCAAACCAGCGTGCTGGCCGCTACGATGCTCCTCGGTATCGCCTGCACCGGCATGACCCTCGTACTGTTCTACACCCTGATCGCCCGCAGCGGGCCAGCCCGAGCCGCGTTGGCGTTCTACCTGTCGCCCGCCTTTGCTGTCATTTTCGGGACCGTATTTCTCCGCGAGCAACTCACGCCCACGACCATCGTCGGCCTGGGTGCAATTATCACAGGCTGCCTTCTCGCAGCCCAACGAACCGATAAGTCGGCTGCATAGCCGTAAGCGCCAACGCGACTCCCTACCTTCCAGGGAGTCGCACCGACGGCGCCGGAACACTTGGCGGGGTCGACCTCCCTCCGTCGATGGGCTACGCTGGATCGATTGACTTCACTCTAAGTTGAGCATGGTACCTTTCGTAGCGGAGAGGAGGTGAATCTCACGATGCGCATGTCACAATCACTGTCACTGGTGGACAAAATCTTCGACGGCCCAGAGACACTAGTGGTGCCATCAGTTGCTTCTCGACAGAAGTACAAGAAGAAGAGGGGCAGTTCGGACACGCACAAGACTAAGGACGTATTCGAGTAGGACGACCGTGAACGTCGGCCAGAATTGCAGCACTTCTGGCCGACGTTCACCCTGAAGAGATAGAGAAGCCCTCCATGATTCGATTCCGCGTAAGTGAAAATCCCACCAAGCGGTGGGTCTGGACCAGCTCCAGACGCTGGGAATTTGAAGATGACTGGATCGAACCGATAACCCATCCAGCATTAGAATCAACTCTCATCACCGAAGGGGTGCGGGCTGCTGTCATCATCCGTGAACGCAGCGCCAACGTCGATGTAACCTACCCCTGGGCCGGACCAAGTCGAACTGTAGAAGTAAGCCCGGAAGACTACGATGCAGTTCTGGATGACGCCAAGCATTGGCAACTCGATCGCTTCATCTTGGAAATTGGCCCAGACCAGGGCGTACGCGCTTCGTCCGGCGTGTATAACGTAGCGCCAGTCTACCTCACGGCAACCGATCACACTCTCACCGGCTCATGGGATCTGACCGACCTGGCGCGAGGATGCACTCCAGAGGATGTAATACGCTACATGGTTGCGCGAACACTGAGCTACTTCCAACGATACTCGAATAGAACCCACTTTCGACACATCTTTCATCTAACTGAACGCTCGACCGCCTATCTGCAAAACGGCGACTTTCGGATAGAGTATCCCGACGACGCCCGGCATGCGGAGCCTCGACCAATACGCGAGGGAGCCGACGTTGTCGACGGCTTGACCGTACTACTCGAGTCCATCATCCAAGAAAGGGTTTTGGAACCTGCGATATGCGGGTTGACTCTGTCCGGCGGAATGGATTCAGCTAACGTCGCACTGACACTAGGCAGGCTTCATCCAGGGGCCATCGCTGGATCCGCTATCCTTGTCGCCGGCGCCGCCGGAGAGCAGCAGCGCCGGCGGCGCCGCGAACTGGCAAGACTTGCGCATCTCAAATCTGACATCACTACCCCGGCGATGAAACTTCCACCATTGTCTGCGGGGAGCGCAATCCTAGCCGGCAACAGTCTAGATTTTGACGAAGAAGGTTTTGCCGAGGCAGTCGGACACCTGATCGACCTTATGGTTGATGAGGGTATCAAAGTGTCCTTCGGTGGTACGGGCGGTGACGAGATGCTGGCACTGCCACCCGAAGAACGAGATTTTTCTGGCGACTTAGAGGACCTAACTCTGCCTGTCTGGCTAACTGCGACTGCACGCGATGAGCTGCTTTCCGCAGAGTCAGATATAGCCCCCGCAGCCGTCATCAACGAGGTAACCTTGGCCGGCTTTGCCTGTCACAATCCTCTCTACATCCAGCGCGGCGTCTGGCCCGTGGAACCACTGGCATCACCAGCCGCAATACGGTTCGGCGAATGGCTTCCACCAGAATGGCGGCGGCGAAAGCGAATCTTTCGGGATCGACTTAATCGGGCCGGCGCGTCTAATGAAGTGGTGAATCCCCGACTATCAGAGAACCTCGGAGGACTCATGAACCTTGGGGCATACCGGAACTGCCTTCCCCTGCTAAGCCGGTTCCTGCGCACGGACCTCCTTCTTGGACAGTTGGGCGTCGTCAACGTCGACCGGCTTCGTCTCGCTATGGAGCAGGCAAGCCGCAGCGGAGAGCACCAGGTTGACTATCGGCTCTACCCAGTGGTAGCAACAGAGGTGCGTCTGCGGCACTTGGCTGGATTGATGACTATATAGCAAGATCAACGACGATCTGCGCACCAGCCGCAGCGCACCGCAGCAGATGTTACGGGAATGCGTGTGAGGGAGTCAGCGCGCCAAGCCGGAGCATGTAGCGAACGTTTGCAGCCGACCGTGTCGGCGAACTACCTGGGCCTGACCAGTCGCGTTCGCGCCGACCCTTCCGTAGCCGGACCATGACGGACGGTGGCGTGAGTGCGGGTGGGCGCCATAGCTGTCGACCGTAGGACTACAGACGCTTGTGCTGCCCCGCAAGCCGGAGCAGGGTGGAGTCGCCGACGCGCCGGCTTGCCACTCGATCCTCTGCCAGCCGGGAGCTAGGGTCAGGAAGGCCCGCGCAGGGGTCGTTTGGGACGTGGATCGAGGGGGACTGGTGGCCGAGCAGTTTGTCCATCTTCATGTGCATTCCGAGTACTCGATGCTCGATGGAGCTGCACGGCTGAAGGAGCTGTTAGCAGAGGCACAGCGACTGGAGATGCCGGCGGTGGCGGTCACCGACCACGGCAACATGCACGGCGCGTACGACTTCTTTCACCAAGCCAAGGCGACGGGTATCACCCCGGTCATCGGGGTTGAGGCGTACGTGGCGCCTGAGTCCCGGTTCCACAAGCAGCGGGTGCGGTGGGGACGGCCAGAGCAGAAGAGCGATGACGTCTCTGGCGGTGGTGCGATCACCCACATGACCATGTGGGCGAGGAACATGACCGGACTACACAACCTCTTCCGCCTGAATTCGCGTGCTTCCATCGAGGGGCACTACGTCAAGTGGCCACGGATGGACCAGGATCTGATCGCAGAACATGCCGAGGGGATCATGGCGACCACCGGTTGCCCTTCCGGCTCAGTACAAACCAGGATCCGGCTCGGCCAATTCGACGAAGCAATCAAAGTCGCCGGCGCTTACCAGGACATATTCGGCAAGGACAACTTCTTCCTCGAGTTGATGGACCATGGACTAAACATCGAACGCCGAGTTCGCGACGACCTCCTAGAGATCGGCAAGCGGCTCGGTATCCCTCCGCTGGTCACCAATGATCTTCATTACACGAAGGCGTCGCAGGCCGAGGCGCACGATGCGCTGCTGGCCGTACAGACGGGTAGTCGGCTCGATGACCCGAAGCGGTTCCGCTTCGAGGGGGGCGGCTACTATGTCAAGACTGCCGAGGAGATGTATGCTGTCGACTCGTCCGACATCTGGGCGCAAGGCTGCCGCAACACACTACTGGTGGCCGAAAAGGTCGATCCGACCGGCATGTTCGAGTTCTACAATCTGGCCCCGAAGTTCCCAGTGCCGGAGGGCGAGACGCTCGAGTCATGGTTCCGCAAGGAGGTCTGGGCGGGCATGGACCGCCGCTGGCCAACTGGGTATGACGAACGACGGCGCGCCCAGGCCGAGTATGAGCTCAACATCATCCTTCAGATGGGATTCCCGGCCTACTTCCTTGTCGTCGCCGACTTCATCGTATGGGCAAAGAACCAGGGAATCCGGGTAGGGCCTGGTCGTGGTTCTGCGGCCGGTAGCATCGTGGCCTACGCGCTCGGCATCACGGACCTAGATCCGATCCAGCACGGCCTCATTTTTGAACGCTTCCTAAATCCCGAACGCGTGCAGATGCCCGACGTCGACATCGACTTCGACGACCGCCGCCGCAGCGAGGTGATCCGATACGTCACCGAGAAATGGGGCGACGACAAGGTCGCCCAGATTGCTACCTTCGGCACAATCAAGGCCAAAGCTGCAATCAAGGATAGTTGCCGGGTCCTGGGATTTCCCTACGCTCTGGGCGACAAGATCAGCAAGGCGATGCCGCCCGCAGTGATGGGTAAGGATATTCCACTGTCCGGCATCTTCGATCCGAAGCACCCACGTCATGCCGAAGCTGCCGAGGTGCGCAGGCTTGTCGAGACGGAACCCGATGTCGCCCGCGTAATGGACGTCGCCAAGGGCATCGAGGGACTTGTGCGCCAACTCGGCGTACATGCCGCCGGTGTGATCATGTCCGCAGAGCCGCTGATCGATCACGTACCCCTCGTCAGGCGTGATGCCGACGGTGCCATCATCACCCAGTTCGACTATCCGACCTGCGAGTCACTCGGCCTGCTGAAGATGGACTTCCTCGGCCTTCGCAACCTCACCATCATCGATGACGCGCTCCGTAACGTCGAAGCCACCACTGGGCAACAGATCGACCTGCTAGGTCTCCCCTTGGACGACAAGCCCACGTACGAGCTACTTTCGCGCGGTGACACCCTAGGCGTGTTCCAGCTCGATGGCGGCGGAATGCGGCAACTGCTGCGGCTGATGAAGCCCGACAACTTCGAGGACATCTCCGCGGCCTTGGCTCTCTACCGCCCCGGCCCAATGGGAGCCAACTCGCACACGAACTATGCGTTGCGGAAGAACGGACAGCAAGAGATCACTCCGATCCATCCCGAACTGGCAGACGCCCTCGACGAAATCCTCGGCCCCACTTACGGCCTGATCATCTATCAGGAGCAGGTGCAGCGCGCCGCGCAGAAGCTCGCCGGATACAGCCTCGGCCGCGCCGACATGCTCCGCAAGGCTATGGGAAAAAAGAAGAAGGAGGTTCTAGACAAGGAGTTCATCCCCTTCCGGGATGGAATGCGCAGCAACAGATACTCTGACGAAGCCATCCAGACCCTGTGGGACATCCTCGTTCCATTCGCGGACTACGCCTTCAACAAAGCTCACACCGCATGCTATGGAATGATCTCCTACTGGACAGCATACCTGAAGGCCAACTATCCCGCCGAGTACATGGCCGCACTACTGACGTCCGTCGGCGACAAGAAGGAGACAATGGCCATCTACCTGGCCGAGTGCCGGAGCATGGGCATCAGAATTCTCACGCCCGATGTCAACACATCAAGAGGTCCGTTCGCACCCGTAGAATCTGACATTCGGTTCGGCCTCAACGCAGTGCGCAACGTCGGAACGAACGTCGTCAACGCCATCGTCGAAGGTCGAAAGAAGAAGGGGCGCTACTCCTCCTTCGAGGACTTCCTGATCAAGGTAGACGCGACAGCATGCAACAAGCGAACGATCGAGTCTCTCATCAAGGCTGGCGCATTCGACGAGCTAGGTGACACACGACGCGACTTGCTCGACAACCACGAGGCGGCCATCGACGCGGTAATGGACTCCAAGCGCAAAGAGTCCATCGGCTGGATGGATCTCTTTGGCGAGATGAAGGAAGTAGGTGGAGCCGAAGGAATCGTTGGCTTCACGATGGCTCGCTCTGGCAAGGAGTGGCCGAAGAAGGAAAAGCTGGCGCTGGAACGCGACATGCTCGGACTGTATGTCTCCGACCACCCACTGGCAGGGGCTGAACGCATTCTTAAAGCGAACTGTGACCACATGATCACCGCAATTCTTGACGAGGAGACCGCAGATCGTAAGCCCGTTGTGCTCGCCGGACTCATCTCCGGCGTAACGAGAAAGATCACTGGGAAGGGCGCCTCCTGGGCAATCGTACAACTCGAAGACCTTACCGGTAGCATCGAGGTACTCTTCTTTCCCAAGAGCTACGAACTACTGGGACAGTATTTGATTGAAGACAGCGTCGTGAAGATCTCCGGGAACGTTAGCGTGCGTGACGGCGGCGTCAGCGTCTTCGCCCAAGACCTAGCGGTCCTCGACGTCTCGTCTATCACCGACAGCGGAGAGCCTCCGGTAATTTTGCGCACTCGACTGGACCGAATCAGTCCACAACTCGTCAACGAGTTGAAGGAAATTATCCTTGCCCACCCAGGCAAGGCGCCAATCCAGTTGAATCTTCAAAAACCTGGAGGAACTTTGCAGCTAGCCTTCCCAAACTTCCAAGTAAGCAATGATCTCAATTTTCGCTCTGAAATCAAGGTCCTCCTCGGCGCGGGAGGAATTGAATGAGTTTGCCGAATTATCGTAGTAATGATTCGCGGTCGCCCATCATTGTTGCCGACACTTCAAGTGCATGTCATCGCTGCTCTGGTGAACTTTATCTGACAGCCACAGTGCCGGATCCAGATCTTCCGTGCAAGCGTATACTCACACTATGTCCATCTTGCGATGCGGAAAAGCCGGCAGCGCAGGGACTATTGGCTTTCATGGCAATCCACGGTCGAGTTGACGAAAGCACCTTCGGTCAGTTCGAGAAACTAGTTGTCGAATGGCTTGCAGCATCTAATCTTCAAGGCGTCGATGAACAGACTCTCGATCGAGACATTGAGGAATGGTTGCGCGACCGTGACTGGTGATTAGCGAATGATGTGATCTAGCCAACTCTGGATAGGTATTTTAATTCGAGGTGGGTTAGGTGTGGCGGGGCAAGACTTGCCGCACGGTCTGGTAAGCCGACGCCTGCGACACCCGCCTGCCGGCGGCCGTGCCCACCTAATGTCAACGCGACCCAAGTAGGTTGATTGTCACAGAAGTCGCGGTTGATCCTGTAGCCGTGACGAGGAAAGGACCTCGCGTTGGCGAACGAATACTGGCTATACAGCGAAGCCGAGGTGAGACGAGAACAGGTGCTGGCGCAGCTCGCGGACCTGTTCGACGCCGAGCACACCGACTTCGGCCTGGGACGCGGCGAATCCCTCGCGGTGACCGCCTGGCCGGTCGACAGCGCGGAACGAATCGAGGTCGCCCGGGACGCCGGCGTCGCGGAGCCAAAGGTCGGCGTGCTGTTCCGGCTCCGCTCGGTCGACACCATCGAGACCGCCGATCGGGAGACCCGGGAGATTCTCGACACCGTACTCGCCCTGCTCCGGGCGTACCCGGCGGACGCCGTGCTGCAGTTCGACACCAAGACCGTCCTGCGCCGCGCCGACGGGCAGGTCGTACTCAACAGCGACTGGCCGGGGTGGGCGGAGATTCCCACGCTGGCCGCCATCGTGGCCGGCTACCGGCCCGTCCCCTGGACTGACCGGCCCGGACACTGGTCGAGCGATCGGGACCGGCGTTCGCCGCCGGTAACGGCTACGGCCGGACCACGGCGACGGCGACGGCGTACCGGACGAGATCGACCGGATCGTGGTTGCCCAGCGACTCGACGACCTGCAGGCGGCGGTCCTCAGTCTGGAACACGAGCTGCGGATCGACCGTGAACGCGAATAGATCCGTCGGGCAGGGGTAGGGCAACCCTGGACGGCGCCACGGACAACTGGACGTGACGCGGACGACCACCGGGGAGGCGACATGCGGATCGGCTACAAGTTGGCTACCGAGGCGTTCGGACCGGCCGACCTGATCGCCCAGGCGGTGCGGGCCGAGCAGGCCGGGTTCGACTTCGTCGAGATGAGCGACCACTTCCACCCGTGGCTGGACTCCCAGGGCCACTCGCCGTTCACCTGGAGCGTGCTCGGTGCGGTCGCCGCCCGTACCGAACGGATCGGGCTGGCCACCGGCGTGACCTGCCCGAGCCTGCGCTACCACCCGGCGATCGTCGCCCAGGCCGCGGCGACCGTGGCGCTGCTGTCCGACGGCCGGTTCACCCTCGGCGTGGGTGCCGGCGAACGCCTCAACGAACACGTCACCGGGGAGCCGTTCCCGAGTGTGCACGGGCGGCACGAGCGGCTCCGCGAAGCGCTGGAGATCATCCGGCTGCTCTGGTCCGGCGGCTACCACACGTACCAGGGAAAGCACCTGCAGCTCGACGACGCGCGAGTGTTCGACCTGCCGCCGACCCCGCCGGTGATCGCGGTGGCCGCCAGCGGCTCGGAGTCCGCCCGGCTGGCCGCCGAACTCGGCGACGGACTGTTCGCCACCGAGCCGAAGGGCTCGATCGTCGAACACTACCGGCGGGCCGGCGGCGCCGGGCCGCGCTACGCCGAGGTGCCGATGGCCTGGGCGGTGGACGAGAATCAGGCGGTCAAGGCGGCCTGGGAGTCCAGCCGTTGGGCACTGACCGGCTGGAAGGTGATGAGCGAGTTGCCCAACCCGGTGAACTTCGAGGCGGCCTCGGCGATGGTCGACGCCGACGACATCGCCGCGCATTTCAGCGTAGGGCCGGACCCGGCGGTGCACCTCGAGGCGGTCAAACCGTACGTCGACGCCGGTTTCGACCACATCGTGCTGCAGAACGCCGGGCCCGACCCGGACGGTTTCCTGGACTTCTTCGAGCGGGAGCTGGCCGACCGGCTGCGGGGGCTCGACCGGTGACGGCGGCCGGCTCGGGCGTCGGCGCCGCCCTTGTCAGGCGCGGGCCGGGCCGGAATAGTCGGGGGCGACGTAGACCGGCAGCCGCTCGCCCTGGCTGCGGGCGTAACGGCGGGTGTAGGTGACGGGCTTGACCCCGGGTCGGAGCGGCACCGTGTACTGCGTTGGCAAGGTGTCCGCGGCAGCGGCGAGGCGGCGGGGCGTCACCTCGCGACGTTGGTCATGCCACGGGCCACCCAGGAAGAGAACCTTCATATGCCGATCCTTGCCGGTTCGGCCAGCCCGCGCCTCATCCGTACGCACAATAACTATCAAATCCCGCCGGATCCCTCCGCCACAGCCGGCCGGCCGGTGACAGCCCGTCCGGCCAGTGAAGCCCGGTCGGCTCAGCTGCCGGTGAACCGTGCCGGCCGTCTTTCCAGGAACGCGGACATCCCCTCCGCTCGGTCGGCGGTGGCGAACAATCCGTGAAAGACCCTCCGTTCGAACAGCAGCCCCTCACGCAGTCCGACCTCCTGCGACCGCTGGACCGCCTCGCGGGCGGCGGTGACCGCGAGCCGGCTGTGCCCGGCAATCACCGCCGCCGCCGACCGGGCCTCGACGAGCAACTGATCGGCGGGCACGATCCGGGACACCAGGCCGCACTGCTCCGCCTCCCGGGCCGGCATCATCCGCCCGGTGAGAATCAGATCCATCGCCTTCGCCGTGCCGACCAGCCGGGTCAGCCGCTGGGTGCCGCCGATGCCGGGAATCACCCCGAGGGTGATCTCGGGCTGACCGAACCGGGCATCCTCGGCGGCGAACACCAAATCGCACATCATGGCCAGTTCGCAGCCACCGCCGAGCGCGTAGCCGGCGACCGCAGCGATCTTCGGTGTCCGGAACGCGGCGAACTCCTCCCAGCCGGCGAAGAGATCGGCCGTCATCGCCTGCACCGGGCTCATCGCCGCCATTTCCCGGATGTCGGCGCCGGCGGAGAAGAAGCCGTCGGACCCCGTGATCACGAAACAGCCGATGTCCGGGTCTCGGTCCAGTGGTCGCAGGGTAGCGACGAGTTCGTCGCAGAGCGCGGTGCTGAGTGCGTTGCGGGCCGCGGGCCGGTGCAGCCGTACGGTGACCACGGCACCGTCCCGCTCGGTCGTCAGATGCATGTCGGTTCCTCCAGCCGGTTCGCAGGATGGTGGGTCGGCCGGTCCCGGTTTCACGAGTCCCAGATAGCGCCGTAGGCGGGGATCCCCTGGCGCTCCAGCCCGTGGACCACCTGCCGGGTGAGCTTCTGGTTGGCGATACAGATCACCGCTTCGGCACTGGTGGCCCGCCACGCCTGGAGCGCCAGGGCCACCATGTCCGGCTTGCCGCGCCGCGCGGTGTCCCAGATGGTGGCGTCGGGCTGCACCCGCAGGATCTCGTCGATTAGTTCGTCGCCGTAGGTCGTCCGCGGGCTGCGGGTGGACCAGACCAGGTGCGCCGGCACCTTGCCGGCCAGCAGATGCGGCAGCACCGGCCCGATGCCGCTGCCGGTGGCGACGTACACCACCCGGGTGAACAGGGTCTCGATGTTGGCCACGCCGGCGGTGGTGATGCCCTTGACCCAGATCCGGTTCGGCGGCTCATCGATCAACGCACCGGTCCAGTCGCCGGCCCGGGAGACGGTCAGTCGGAAGCCGCGCTCACCGGGTGCCGGCACGTTGGCGAACGAGTGCCATTCGAGCAGCGGACGACGGCTGATCGCGGTGGACGAGCCGGCGAACGGGGTGGTGTGGCCGAACGTCAGCAGGGCCACGTGGCCCGACGGCCGGTCCACCTGCACCGGTACCCGGCGCAGTCGCAGCCACGGCAGGGCGACGCTCACGGTGAGCAGGGCAAGGGTCCACAGCGGCGGCGAGCCGAGCAGCGCGCCGACCAGCGGCGTACCGTCGCGGGTACCGTCGACGACCAGCACCGTCTGGGCCCACAGGAGGATCAACGCGGCCCACCCGCCGAACCGGTGGACCCGCTCGAACAGGTCGTGCCGGCGGCCGCGGACCGGCGGCAGTGCGGTCGCCACCAATGCCAGCAGCAGCGCGATCAGCAGGTAGGACAGCACCAGTACAGCGGTGACGGCCCGGTCGGCCAGCGCCTGCCGGGTCAGTTCGGCGACGTACCCGGCGAACCAGGCGGTGCCGGCGAGTGCGCCACCGACGTGCAGCCCACCGAAGTGGTACACCTTGCCCAGCCCCCACCGCAGGCGCAGCGGCCACCGGGTCGGCGCCCGGGTGGCCAGCCAGAACAGCAGGTTGATCACGTACTGCTGGCGGATCACCACGGCCAGGGCGACGTTGGCCAGAGCGGCGTAGGACAGGTTCGCCAGGCCGCCGTCGGTCGCCCGCCACCAGCCACCGGTGGTCAGCGCGTAGTACAGCAGCGCGGCGTTGCCGACCAGGACCAGCGCGGCCAGCCGGTGGTACGGCGCCAGCCGGGGATGGCTGAGGATCCGGCGCGGCCACGGCAGCGGAGCCGGTATTTCGGACGGAGCCGGACGGTCCAGCAGCCGGCGCAGCGCCGTCTTGTCGATCTTGCCCCGGTCGGTCACCGGCAGCGACTCGAGGACGTGCACCTGCTGGGGCACACAGTAGTACGGCAGGGTCCGGGCGACCGCGTCCCGCGCCGCCGTCGGGTCCACGGTCGCCGGGGCGACGAACGACACGAGCGTACGGTTGTCGACCTTGATCGTCGCCGCCCGACGGCACCCCGGCACCGATTCCAGGACGGCGGAGATCGAATCCAGCTCGACCCGGAACCCACGGACCTTGACCTGGTCGTCGGTGCGGCCGAGATGCTCCAGCTCACCGTCGGGCGTCCAGCGCCCGAGATCCCGGGTACGAAACATCATCCGTCCACCGCCGAGGAACGGATCCGGGGCGTACCGCTGCCCGGTGAGCTCGGGATCGCCGAGGTAGCCGACCGACACGCAGTCACCCCCCGCCCACATCTCCCCCACCTCGCCGATCGGGCAGGGCCGGCGGTCGGCGTCCAGCACGTACACGGTGTTGTTCGGGGTCGGCCGGCCGATGGTGAGCCGTCCGGACGTGGGGTCGTGCCGGTGCATGGTGTTGACGATGGTGGTCTCGGTCGGTCCGCAGCCGTTGTAGAAGACCGCCTGCCGGGCCCACCGGTCGGCCAGCTCCCGTGGGCACGGTTCGCCCGCCACGGCGACCGTCTTGACCCGGCGGCACCGGTCCGGGTCGATGGTGCCCAGCACGCTCGGGGTGGCGATCACCACGTCCACCGTCTCGACCGTCGCCGCGATGTCCCGTCCCCGGACGACCAGGGTGCCGCCGTGGCTGAGGCATCCGAGGATCTCCCAGGCAGCCATGTCGAAGGCGATGTTGAGGATCTGCCCGACCCGCCATCCCGGCTGGATGCCCAGGTCGCCGGGGGCGGGCAGGAGCAGATTGCACACGTTGCGGTGGGTGACGGTGACCCCGTTGGGCCGGCCGGTGGTACCGGAGGTGAACAGCACGTAGCAGCCGTCGTCCGGGCTGGTCGGGCCGGCCGGGACGACCGGGTACGCCGAGTCCGTCAGCGGTTCGGTGAGCAGTTCGTCGACGGTGATCAGCGCCCGGCCCGGCAGGTGCGGCAGCTCACCGATCGTCTCGGTGCTGGTCAGCACGATCCGGATCTCGGCGGTCTCGGTGACGTGCCGCAGGTGGGCCTCGGTGGCCACCCCGGCGTGCTGGGGCACGTACGCGGCGCCGGCCTTCAGGGCGGCGAGGATGCCGACCACCATGGGGATCGACCGGCGCATGAACACGCCGACCCGGTCGCCCGGACGTGTCCCATCGGCGATCAGCCGGGCGGCGAGACGGTCCGCCTGCTGATTGAGTTGTCGGTAGGTGATGCGTTCGCCGAGGTGTTCGACGGCGACCGTGTCAGGAGTGCGGACGGCCCACTGTTCGATCGCGTGCTGGATGCGGGTGGAGCCGATCGGCTCGGTGGGACCGTAGCCGAATCGGCGGAACAGTTGTCTGTCCTGCTCGGACAGGCTGGCCAACGGTCCGGCGCCGGCCGCAGCAGCGGCGGTGCCGGGAATGCCGCGTTGCCGCACGGCGCTGGCCCGGGAGCGGGTCGCCGGGAGGGCGGAACCTCGCTGTGGCATGACTGCCCCTTTCTCGATGTCGAGCACCGGCCAAGGAGGACGGTGCGCTTCCCCTCCATCGAACCGCGCAAGTGGCTATTAGCCCACAGACAGTGATGATCGGTAATAAATTCGTAAGAGTCGTAAGAAATCGGTTAAGACGGGCGGATCTTGGCGGAAGTCCCGCCGGCACGGGTTGCCCTGTTCGCTGCTGCCCGCGACTACCTCCGCCCGGTCGAGGTGCGGCACACTCTCTCGGGTGCGAGAGATACTGATCATCGGGATCGGGGCCGGCGATCCCGACCACCTGACTGTGCAGGCGATCGAGGCGCTGCGTCGGGTCGACGTGTTCTTCCTGCTCGACAAGGGCGCGGTCAAGCAGGACCTGGCGGCGTTGCGGCAGGAGATTCTGCGCCGGCACACCACCGGGGCGTACCGGGCGGTTGAGATCGCCGACCCGGAGCGGGACCGGGCCGCGGCGGACTACCAGGCCGCGGTCGAGGACTGGCGCCGCCGCCGCGCCGACCGCTTCGCCCAGCTGATCCGCGACGAACTACCCGACGGCGGCTGCGGCGCCTTCTTGGTCTGGGGCGACCCCGCGCTGTACGACAGCACCCTCGCCATCCTCGACGACCTGCGGGATCGCGACGTCGTCGAGTTCGACCACCAGGTGGTCCCGGGGATCAGCAGCGTCGCCGTGCTGACCGCCCGGCACCGGATCGCGCTGAACCGGATCGGCCGCCCGGTGCTGATCACCACCGGCCGTCGGCTCGCCGACGAGGGCTTCCCGGCCGGCGTGGACGACCTGGTGGTGATGCTCGACGCGCAGTGCGCCTTCACCCGGTTCACCGCCGCAGACGGCATTGACATCTACTGGGGGGCGTACCTCGGCACCCCGGACGAGATCCTGATCGCCGGCCCGGTGCACCGGGTGGCCGACCGGGTCGTCACCGCACGCGCCGAGGCCCGCCGCCGCAAGGGCTGGATCATGGACACGTACCTGCTGCGGCGTAACCTTGTCCAGACAACCGGACAGCGCCAGAAGACCGGACAGCAGACGCGAGACGATCAGGCAGACGATGACTGACCAGGCCCAGCCGGTCGACCGGGACAGCCCAATGCCGCTGTGGGCCCAGCTGCACGACGACCTGGTCCGCCGGTTGACCGCCGGCGGGTTCGCCGCCGGCTTCCCCGGCGAGCACGAGCTGGTCGACGAGTACGGCGTCAGCCGGCACACGGTACGGGAGGCATTGCGCCGGCTACGCCAGGCCGGGGTGCTGGACTCGGCCCGGGGCCGACGTACCGCCGTCCATCAACAGCGGATCGAGCAGCCGCTCGGTGCTCTCTACTCGCTCTTCCAAGAGGTGCAGGCGCGGGGAATGCGCCAGCGCAACGAGGTACTCGCCCGCGACCTGCGGGGCGACGTCGCCGTCGCGGCCCGGCTCGGGCTGGACCCGGACACCCGCTTCGTACATCTGGAACGGCTCCGGTTCGCCGACGACGAACCGTTGGCCACCGACCGGGTCTGGCTGCTGGCCGAGCTGGCCCGGCCGCTGCTCACCACCGACCTGACCGGTACCGGCATCTACAGTGAGCTGGCCAGGCACGAGGTCCGGGTCACCGACGGCGAGGAACGCATCCACGCCATCGTGCCCACCGCCGAGCAGCGCCGGCGGCTGGACATCGGCCGGGGCGTCGGTCTGCTCGCCGTTGAACGGATCGGCCGGGCCGACGGGCGGCCCGTCGAATGGCGGGAGACCTTCGTCCGTGGCGACCGGTTCAGCCTGGTCGCCGGCTGGGCACCGCACCGGGCGTACCAGTTGCGGGTGGCCGACGGATCCCCCCTGCGCTCACCCGCCGGGCGCTGACCGTGCGGGTCGCCCGGTTGATCTCCCTGGTCCTGTTGCTGCAGTCCCGGGAGACGATGACCGCCGCGGAGCTGGCCCGCGAGCTGGAGGTTTCCGAGCGCACCATCTACCGCGACGTGCTGGCGCTGTCCGCCGCCGGGGTGCCGGTCTACGCCGACCAGGGCCGGGCCGGCGGGTACCGGCTGCTGGACGGCTACCGGACCCGGCTGACCGGGCTGAGCCGGGCCGAGGCGGAGACGCTCTTCCTGTCCGGGCTGCCCGGACCGGCCGATGAGATGGGCCTCGCCGACGTACTCGGGGTAGCCCAGCTCAAGGTGACCGCCGCGCTGCCGGTCGGGCTGCGCGACGCCGCCGGCCGAGCCCGGCAGCGGTTCCATCTGGACGCGCCCGGCTGGTTCCGGCAGGCCGATCCACCGCCGGCGCTGGCCGACCTGGCCCGCGCCACCTGGCAGGACCAGGTGGTCCGACTCAACTACCGGCGGGGCGGCACCGAGGTGGTCAGAACGGTGCAGCCGTACGGTCTGGTGCTCAAGAACGGCACCTGGTACCTGGTCGGCAGAGTCCCCGAGGTCGGCCAGGTCAACGGCGTCGGCCAGGTCAACGACGGCTACCGGATCTACCGGGTGGACCGGATCGCCGCAGTCGAGGCCACCGGCGACGTCTTCGACCGCGACCACCGCTTCGATCTGGCCGAGGTGTGGGCGGCCGGCACCGCCGACTTCGTCCGCAGCATTCTGGTCGACGAGATCGTCGTACGGCTGAGTCCGGCCGGGCTGCGGGCGCTGCGCTGGGCGGTGGAGGCACCGGCCGCCCAGGCAGCGCATGAGGCGGCCGGGCCACCCGACGCTCAGGGCTGGGTGCACACCCGGCTGCCGGTCGAGTCGCCCGACGTGGCGTACAGCCAACTGCAGGCGCTCGGACCGGAGGTGGAGGTGCTCGCCCCACCCGTGCTACGGGACCGGATGCGCGACGCCGCCCGCCGGCTCGCCGCGCTGTACGGCGATACCGCCGGTCAGCGGTAACCGGTGGTGTCCGCCGGCCGGCCGGTCTCGACGACCTCGACGATGTAGCGGTACGCGTCCGGGCTGCTGCCGTCGACGTCGGTGAAGCCGTACTCGCGGGCCAGCTGCCCACTGGACAGTGACCGCCCGGTGAACCGGGACACCTGCGGATCGGCGGCGAGAGCGACCACTGCCCGGCCGACCAGCGCCGGTGTCTCGGAGATGGCGAAGTGCGGGTCCTTGGCGGTGCCGTCGCGCCAGTTCGCCTCGGTCACCCCGAAGTGATCCAGCATCGCCTCGGACCGGATCCAACCCGGGCTTAGCGCCACCGCTGTCGCGTCGTACGGCCGCAGCTCCTCGGCCTGGGCGAAGGCCAGCCGGATGACGGCGTTCTTGGCCGTGTCGTAGAAGACCGACTCGCGGTAGTGGGTGCCGTTGTAATCGGCGGTGCCGTCGGTCATTTCCACCACCAGCCCGCCCGGCTGGCGGATCAGCAGCGGCAGCGCGTAGTGGCTGGTGATCAGGTGGGTGTCGATGGCGAGCCGCAGCGTCCGCAGGCCGCGGTCCAGCGGCTGCTCCCAGATCGGCGACTCGAAGTCGGTCAGATGGTCGGCCCCCCAGATGTCGTTGATTAACACGTCGAGCCGGCCCTGTTCTCGGTCGATCCGCTGCACCAGGGCGCGGACCTGGTCCGGTTCCAGGTGGTCGGTCGGCACCGCGACTCCGGTGCCGCCGGCGGCGTCGACCAGTTCGGCGGTTTCCTCGATGGTTTCCGGGCGGTCCATCTCGGAACGTTGCCGTCGGGTGCTGCGACCGGTGACGTAGACGGTGGCGCCGGCGGCGCCGAGTTCGATGGCGATCCGCCGGCCGGCGCCCCGGGTCGCCCCGGCGACCAGTGCTGTCCTACCGTTCAGTGGTGTGGTCATGCCGCTGACGGTGCCAGCAAAACCTGACATCCGACGTCAGCTTTTTCAGATTCTTCCGACGGGCCCTCCCTGCAGAACCAGACCCTCCCGGCAAACCTCTCGACGGAACCTTCGCGGGATCACGGAGCAGCTTGCCGTGACATGGAGGATATCGACAGTGTTGACTGTATTGAATGCGATCGATACATTGCCGTAACAGCAGGAAAGCCCTTTCCTCGTCGCGGTTGGGGCGCGACCAGACAGAAGCAGTCTCCGACAACCCAGGAGGTTCCATGACAACCACCAGATGGCGGCACTGGCGCACCGGCGTCGTGGCGCTCGCTACGACCGCCATGGTCGCAACCGGCGCGGCGGTTGGCGTGCAGTACGCCGCAGCTGCCACCGTCGACACCGGCGCCTGGTACGTGATGCTCAGCCGGCACAGCGGCAAGGCAATCGATCTCTACGGCGGGGCAACCCATGACGGCGCACCGATCGTCCAGTGGACGCGCAACGACAGCGCGGCGCAGCAGTGGCAGTTCGTTGACGTCGGCAGCGGCTACTACAAGATCAGATCTCGGCACAGCGGCAAGTACCTGGAGCTGCCGAACGCAGTCGACGGGGCCCAGCTGATTCAGAACTACGACAACGGCAGCACCCGGCAGCACTTCCGGCTCGCCGACTCGGACAGCGGCTACGTCCGCTTCATCAGCCGGCACAGCAACAAGGCTCTCGACGTGTGGCAGTGGTCCACCGCCGACGGCGGGATCATCTCCCAGTACCGGGACCTCAACGGCTGGAACCAGCAGTGGCAGATGGTCCGGTTGGACAGCTCCGGCGGCTGCGGGTCCGGATCGTTCCACGCCGAAGCGGTACTCAACGGCTCGACCTGGACCGCCCGCAACGGCAGCAGCACGGTATACACCGGATCGAGCATGCTCTCGGCGATGCAGGCCGCTGTCAACAGCCTGTCGTCCGGCCGCAGCAGCAAGCAGAAGGTCGTGGTCCGCGGCTCCGGTTCGATCAGCGCCAACTCTCGGTTGTCCCTCCCGTCGCACACGACGCTCGAGGTCTGCGGCACGGTCAACGTCACCGGTTCCGGTTCCGGCGACCATGCGGTGGTGTACGCCCGCGGCGTCACCGACGTCGAGGTGACCCGGCTCAACATCACCGGCAACCCGCAGTACGGAATCTTCGTCCGCAACGGAACCAACATCACCCTCGGCCAGATCGACATCCGGGTCACCGCCGGCCTGGGCATCCGGATCGACAACCACGGCGACCGCAGCCAACGGACCCGCAACGTACGCATCGACGACGTGTACGTCCAGGGCACCAGCAACCACGGCGTCGAGACGTACGGGGTCGACGGCCTGACCATCGGCACCGTCACCGCCCGCAACACCGGCTACTCCGGCCTGATGCTCAACGACACCATCAACGCGACCGTCGGCACCGTCGATGCGCAGGGTGCCGGCACCGGCACCGGTTACGCCGGTTTCCGGATGGCCAACCGCAACGGCCGGGTCGGCAACAGCTACCCGACGAACATCCGGGTCGGCACAGTCGTCGCCCGGGGCGGCGGCCGGGGCATCTTCTGCGTGTCGGAGTCCGGCGGCGTGGTCATCGACCGGATCGACATCTCTGGCACCGGCAGCAACTCGATCCTGCTGGAGAACTGCTACAACGTGAACATCGCGGCGGTCTCCGGTTCGGTCAACGGCTCGGACGTACGGATCGCCTCGCGCACCGAGTTCCCGGTGTCGCGCGACATCACCCTGCAGAACCTGACGCTGACCAATTCGCAGATCAACGAAAACCCGTGCGGGCAGAACATCGTCATCCGCAACATCGCGCTGAACAACTCGACCATCAACCGCTGCTGACGACCGGCCGGCGCGGCGGCACCGCCAGCTGGCCGCCGCGCCGGCTCAGCCGCTCAGCTGACCGGCGCGCCGCCACCCGACGAACTGCCGTACCAGCAGCACCAGGATCAGCAGGCCGGCCACCGCCGCCCAGCCCCACGGGTACCGCTCGGTCTGCACCTCGAACTCCACCGCGGCGGAGCCGCCAACCATCTCCGCCGTGGTCAACCGCCCCAGCACGGCGTACCGGCCGTACAGCGGTCCGTCGACCGGCACCACGATCCGGACCGTTGTGCCATGCCCCGCCGGCAGCGGCGCGATGTCGGTGGCCTCGACCACTGATGTCGCGCGGCCGGGCCGGCCGGTCAGCAGGGACAGCTGCGCCGCACCGACCTCGGCGGTGCCGTCGTTGCGCAGGTCGACGTCGATGGTGATCTCGCCGCGTAGGGCGAACAGGGCCAACCAGTTCCGCTCGGCCGGTGCCACGCTCACCCCGGCCAGCCGGAGCCCCGCCAGATCGGGCCCGGCCGGGGCAACCGGTGCGGTCAGATCGGTGACGTCGATCGCGGCGATGCCGGCCACCGATACCACCACCGCGTCCTCCTCGTCCGAGGCGAGGGCCCGGGCGCGAACCACGCAGGGGCAGGCCACCGGCGGCGCGGCGACGGTGAGCTGGGCGGCGACCGGCTGCGGGTCGGCCACGTACAGCTGTCGGGCCGATCCGGTGGCGCAGTCGAGCGCGCCCCGGCGGGCCCGGTTGCCGCAGACCTCCAGCTGCACGGTGCCGGTCGGCCAGCCGGTCAGCGTGACGCTCACCGACTCACCGACGGGGGCGTCAGCCGGTGCGACGGCGACCTGGGGCGCGGTGGCGGTCGCGGGTGCCGACGGCAGGCCGCCGGCCCCGGCGACCAGGACCAGGGCCAGGGCGCACACCGAGGTTCGCCGGCCGATCACGGCGCGGTGCTGGTCGGGGCGGTGCCGGAGGCCGTGCGGCGGGTACGCCAGCGGCGTACCCCGAGCCACCCGGCGAGGGCGACGATCGCGGCGAGCAGCAACCACGGCGGCGCCCAGACCCCGGCGGTACGGGTGACCGGCGGCAACGCCTCGTCCACTGTGGTCGGGGCCAGATCGACGGTGGCGGTCAGCCGCAGCGCCGGCGGTACGCCGGTGATCCGCTCGGTCACCGTAAAGGTGCTGCCGGGCAGCAGTTCGGGCAGGTCGACCGGATCGGTGCGGGCCAGCTCCCAACCCAGCGGGCCGTCCAGCAGCACCGCACCCGTACCACCGACGCGGATGTTTCCGGTGTTGCGCACCTGGTAGCTGACCTCCACGTCACCGTCGCTCCACGGGCTGACCGGGTCGTCGTAGCTGATGCTCATCGATTCGACGTCGACCGACGGCCGGACCGGGCCGTCGACCCGCAGGTAGACCCGGGCGGCGACCCGCTGGTCGACGTTGACCTGCTGGCCACTGGCGTCGGTACGGAGCTGGGCGATGGAACCGATCACCCCGCCGGCGTGGTCGCCGGGTGTCGCGTTGGCCGGCACCGTCAGGCGGAACGGGATGTCCAGCCGGTCCCCGGCCGGCACTGCGTACTCTCGCTGGTCGAAGTGGATCCAGGTGCCGATGTCGGTGGCCGGTTCGTCGGCCGGGAGCAGGGCGAACGCCCCGTCTTCGGTGAGGAACCCGTCGGTGCCGTACACGGTGAACGTCCGGTCCTGGTCGCCGAGGTTGCGCACCGCGACATGGTCGGTGATCTCCGCGCCTGGGGCGAGGTCGTAGACGAAGTAGTTGCGTCCGGTCGGCCCGTCCGCGCTGGACGGCTGCACCGCCCAGGTGAGCGCGTCGGCTGGAGCCGGACCGGCCGGCTGAGCGGCGGCCGGGGTGGCGCCGGGCAACGCGAGCAGTCCGGCCACCAGCAGGCCGATGGTGGCGCGGCGGCGGTTCGGGCGACGGGTGGGCGGGGCGGACATCGGGCGCTCCAGTCGGGCCGGTGGCCGGTGCGGGACCGTCGCGGCCCCGCACCGGCCGGTGTGGCTGATCCTCAGGACAGGATCAGCTGGGAGCTGATCCTCAGGACAAGGTCAGCGTCAGGGTCGCGGTGTAGTCGCCCGGCGCCGCCGCAGCGGGTACGCCGAGGTTGAGCTGCGCGCCGCAGGTGAAGCTGCCGGCGCTGGCGCCGGCCGCCGAGGTGCACAGGGCCCGGGCGGTGCCGAGTCCGGCACCCGGGTCGGCCACCGCGCCCGGGGTGACCGTGCCGCTCTGCCCGACCAGCGGGTCGTCCACCACAGATGCGGTGGGCGCCCAGCCGAGGTTGTCCGCCGCGATGACCGCGCCGCCGGCGGCGACGAAGTCACCCACCTGGCCGACCAGACTCCAGCCGGCGTTGGTGCCGCGCAGGTCGGACACGGTGGCGGTGTTCAGCTCGCCGCTGGTGACGGCGCCGTTGCCGGTCGGCGGCAGGGTGACCGACGAACCGGCCACGCTGAGCGTGAGCGGGCCGCCGCCCAGCACGGTCGCGGCAATCTGCTGGCTGGCGTCGCCGCCGCCGGCCGGGGCCGCGAAGCTGATCGGAGTGAAGGTGTCCTGACTGCGGTCGGCGGACCCGCGCGCAGCGAAGGTGATCACATAGCACTGGGTGACGGTGCAGTCGACCGCGTTGCCGTTGCGGTCGGTGTACTGGGCACTGATCGGCAGCGTGGTGCTGAACGAGCCGTCCGGGTTCATCGTGTCCCGGGCGTCGGTCGGCTCGTTGGTGCTGCTCACCCACTTGGTGACCTGCAGGACGCTGGCGTTGGTCCAGTGTTCGTCGACCTTCGGGCCGAACGACACGTAGATCCCGGCGGCGTCGTTGGCCTGCGGGTCGAAGCCACTGCCGTCGACGGTGATGGTGGCGCCGGCCGAATCGACGTCGGTGTCCGGGTTGACGTCGACCGACGGAGCGGCCGGTCCACCGCCGCCGGAGGTGACCGCCTCGAACGACAGCGGATCGAGGACCTCACCGGCCGGGTAGAAGCCGGCGAATGCGGCGGCGCCCTCAGCGGTCAGAATGGCGGTCAGGTCGGTGCCGGTGATGCCGTCCGCACCAGCCGCCAGGTTGGCGTCGGTGGTGGTGAGGTCGGCGATGACCGCCTGGGTGACGTCGACCGACGGGAACGCGGTGCTTTCCAGTTCGACGTCGGCCTTGAGGACGCCGGTGCCGCCGGAGGTGGCCACCGTCGGGTTGGCCAGGGTGATGGTGAACGTGTGCGCCGGGAACGAGAAGACGACCGTGCCGCCGTACGTGGCGTTCGTCTCACCGGTCTCGGCGTCGTAGCTGCCGCCGGTGGACGGGAAGGCGAACGTGCCATCGGCGTTGATCGACGCACCGCCACTCACCGCGATCGGCGGGTTGCCGTCGCCGGACGACACGTAGTTGCGGAACGACTCCTTGAAGCCCCAGTTCAGGCTTCCCTCGGTGATGTCGGCAGGGGCAGCCACTGCGGGTGCGGTGCCGACGAGTGCGGTCGCGGTGCCCAGTACGGCCGCGGCCGCCCAGGTCGCCGACCGTCGCCCCAGAGCACCAGCTCTGGATGTGATCATCGACTGGTCCTTTCCGGATAGTTACTCACCGTGTTCCATTTCTGCTGTGGACACGGCATGTGATCGGGATTAGGTTAGCCATACCTAACAACGAACACCTCCGGCGGGGGTACCCGATCTTCGAACCGGTCGGACCCTTGCCCCGAACTGCGGCGATGACTTAGGTTAGGCAAACCTTCATTGATAACTCAACCGACAATCGTCGGAGGGATCATCCATGCCAACGCCGCTGCTCAGCGGCCGGGTCACCGCGACCTTGGCGGTCGTAACCGCCACCGCCGCGACCGCTGCCGTCGCGACCACCGCCGTACTCGCCGCACCACCGTTGGCGTCGCCGGCCCACGCGGACACCTCCGCGACCGGATCCGGCGGCCAGCAACTCACCGTCTCCGACTCCACCGGCATCAGTCGCTCCGGCGCGACCGTCACGGTTACCGGCACCGGGTACGACACCAACAAGGGCATCTACGTCGGATTCTGTGTGGACAACGGCGAGGGGGCGCTGCCGACACCGTGCGGCGGCGGGGTTGACACCTCCGGCGGCAGCGGCAGCTCGCACTGGATCTCCAGCAACCCCCCGTCGTACGGCGAAGGACTTGCCGTGCCGTACGGCGAAGACGGCTCGTTCCAGGTCCGAATCCCGCTGACCAGGAGAATCGGCGACGTCGACTGCACCGTTCGCACCTGCTCGGTGGTCACCCGCGCCGACCACACCCGGACCAGCGACCGCAGTCAGGACGTACGCGTCCCGATCAGCTTCGCGGCCGCCGCCGCGCCCACCCGCACCAGCGCCGCCCCGGCGGCCGGTAGCCCGGACCGGACCACTGCGCCACCGGCCCCGGCGACCGGCGACGCCGCAGGCCCGTCCGACACCGACGGTACGGCCGGTGACCCCAGCGGCTCCGCACCAGCCGCCAGTGCCGCCACCGGCCAGCCGACCGACGACACCGCCGGCCCGACCGCCGTCGCCGGCACCGACCCGACCGGGTTGGCGGTCACCCGGGTCAGCACCGTCGGCCCGGCCGGCCGGTGGTGGAGCAGCACGCTGATCCTGCTGGCGCTCGGCGTACTGGCGCTGGCCGGGCTGTCCGCTGTCCGCCGCCGGCACCGCCGGGGCCGGTCGTGAACCGCCCGACGCTGGTGGTGAACCGCCCGACGCTGGTCGGGCTGTTCGCCGCCGCGCTGCTCGCCAACCCGGTGGCCGCCTGCGCGGACAGCGCCGCCAACCCCGGTGCTGCACCGGAACCGGCGACCTGCGCGCCGGTCACCGCCGTCGTCGCCGACGACGCGGTGACCCCGCTGGAACCGGCGCCGCAGCCGGCGTTGCCGGTCACCGTCACCGACGCCGCCGGCGACCGGGTCACGGTGACCGACGCCGACCGCATCCTCGCGGTCAACCTGTACGGCTCCATCGCCGAGATCGTCTTCAGCCTCGGCCTCGGTGACCGGGTCGTCGGGCGGGACACCTCCACCGACTTCCCAGCCGCCGCCGACCTGCCGCTGGTCACCCCCGGCGGACACGACCTGTCCACCGAGGCGGTCATGGCGCTGGACCCCAGCGTGGTGCTGCTCGACGACAGCATCGGCCCGCCCGAGGTGCTCGACCAGCTCCGCGCCGCCGGCATTCCGGTGGTACGGATCGGCGACGAGCAGAGCCTGGCCGCCGTACCGGTGCACATCCGTGAGGTGGCCACCGCGCTCGGCGTCGCCGACGCCGGCGAGGCACTCGTCGCCCGGGTCGAGGGCGAGATCGCCGCCGCCCGCGACGGCATCGCGGACGACGCCGAGCGACCCCGGGTCGCCTTCCTCTACCTGCGCGGCACCGCCGGCGTCTACCTGATGGGCGGCGAAGGCGCCGGCTCGGACGCGATGATCGCCGCAGCCGGCGGCGAGGACGCCGGCACCGCCATCGGACTGGCCCGGTTCCGGCCGCTGACCAGCGAGGGTCTGATCAACGCCGCACCGGACGTCATCCTGGTGATGTCCAAGGGCCTCGAATCGGTCGGCGGGGTGGACGGCCTGGTCGCCATGCCCGGCGTCGCCCAGACCCCGGCCGGCCAGCAGCGACGGATCATCGACATGGACGACACCGTGCTGCTCAACTTCGGCACCCGTACCGGCAAGGCGATCCAGGCTCTCGCCCGCGCCATCCACGAATGCCGGTGACGGCGTGACCGCCCCGGTACTCGCCAACCGCCGGCCGCTGCTGCTCACCGGCCTCGCCGGCACGCTGCTCGTCGTCGGCGTGGTCGCCGCCGGCTCCGGACAGGTGCAGATCGCCCCGGCCGAGGTGGTCGCCTCGGTACTGCACCGGCTCGGTCTGGAGATCGGCGCGCTGCCGGCCGCACCGCACGGCGAGAACGCGCTGTGGATCGTCCGGTTCCCCCGAGTCGTCCTGGCCGGAATCGTCGGCGCGTCGCTCGGCTGCGCCGGCGCCGTCATGCAGGGCATCTTCGGCAACCCGCTGGCCGAACCCGGGGTCATCGGGGTCTCCTCGGGTGCGGCGGTCGGCGCCGCACTGGCCATCGTCACCGGAATCTCCACGCTCGGCGGCTGGACATTGGCCGCCGCCGCGTTCGCCGGCGGGCTGGCCACCACCTACCTGGTGTACGCGTTGTCCCGCGCCGACGGACGTACCGAGGTGGTCACCCTGGTACTCACCGGCATCGCGGTCAACGCCGTCGCCGGTGCCGCGATCGGTCTGCTGATGTTCGTGACCGACGCGGCAGGGGTGCAGGCGATCGCCTTCTGGAACCTCGGCAGCCTGGCCCAGGCCAACTGGAACGCGGTGACGGTCGCCTTGCCCTGCCTGGTCGTCGGGCTGACCGCCGCACTCGCCTCGGCCGGCAAGCTGGACCTGCTCGCCCTCGGCGAACGCTCCGCACGTCACCTCGGGGTGGACGTGGAACGGCTCCGGGTACGCATGATCGTCGTCACCGCGCTGCTCGGTGCCGCCGCGGTGGCCTTCACCGGCGTGATCAGCTTCATCGGTCTGGTGGTGCCACACCTGGTCCGGATGGTCGCCGGACCCGGGCACCGGGTGCTGCTACCGGCCAGCGCGCTCGGCGGGGCGGTGGTGGTGATCGCCGCCGATCTGGCCGCCCGGACCCTGGTCGAGTACCAGGAACTGCCGCTCGGGGTGCTCACCGCAGTGGTCGGTGGACCGGCCTTCTTCTGGCTGCTGCGCCGTACCCGGCGCCAGGCCGGAGGTTGGGGATGAGCCCGCCGCCGGCACGGCTGCTCGGCCGGCGCAGGCCCGTCCGGGTGCCGGCCACCCGGCCGGCCGGCGCCGCGCTGATCGAGATCGACCGGCTGCGGGTCGAACTCGGCGGGCGGGCGGTGCTCGACCAGGTCGACCTGGTGGTTCACACTGGCGAGGTGGTCGCCCTGGTCGGTCCCAACGGTGCCGGCAAGTCGACTCTGCTCGCCGCCATCGGCGGCGACGTCGCGGCGGCCGGCGGCACGATCAGGGTCGACGGCGCGCCGCAGTCCGCCTGGACCTCGACCGAGCTGGCGCTGCGTCGGGCGGTGCTGACCCAGCGCAGCGTGCTGTCCTTCCCGTTCACCGTCGCCGAGGTGGTCCGGATGGGCCGGGCGCCCTGGGCCGGACTGCCCGCCGAGGAATCCGACGATCCGATCGTCGACGAGTGCCTGGCCGCCACCGACGTGGCGCAGTTCGCGGGCCGTACCTTCACCTCGCTGTCCGGCGGTGAGCAGGCCCGCGCCGCGTTGGCCCGGGTGCTGGCCCAGCGGGCCGCCGCGCTGCTGCTCGACGAACCGACCGCCGCGCTCGACCTGCACCACCAGGAGCTGGTGCTGCGGCTCGCCCGGCAGCGGGCCGCCGCCGGTGACGCCGTCGTGGTGGTGCTGCACGACCTCGGTCTGGCCGGCGCGTACGCGGACCGGATCGCGTTGCTGTCGGCCGGTCGGCTGCGGGCCGTCGGACCACCCGACCAGGTCCTCACCGGTGCGCTGCTCAGCGAGGTGTACCGGCACGACATCGAGGTGTTGCCGCACCCCGAGACCCGACTCCCGCTGGTCGTCCCGCGACGGCCGCACCCGACCCGGCAAGGAAAGGAACCCCGACATGAGTGACACCTTCTCTGCCCGGCTGCGGGCGGCAAGTTGGCAGGACCACCAGGCGGCCGAGTCCCAGCGGTACGTCTCCGCGCTGGTTGCCGGGGAGCTGCCCCGGCGGCGGTACGCCGACCTGGTCGCCCAGCACTATTTCATCTACCAGGTGCTGGAGGAGGCGGCCGAAGCGATGCGCGAGGATCCGCTGGCCGGCGGTTTCGTCGACGACCGGTTGACCCGGTTGCCGGCGTTGGAGGCCGACCTGGCGTACCTGCTCGGCCCGGACTGGGCCGGCTGGATCGCCCCGAGCCTGGCGACCCGCCGCTACGTCGCCCGGATGCAGGAGGTCTGTTTCACCTTCGCGCCAGCGTTCATCGCCCACCACTACACCCGGTACCTCGGTGACCTGTCCGGCGGGTTGTTCATCGGCCGTCAGGTGGCGCAGACGTACGAGCTGACCGAGGAGGGTGGCGTGGCGTTCTACCACTTCGCCGGCATTGACGATCCGCGCGGATACAAGAACGCGTACCGGGCCCGGCTGGACGCCCTGCCGCTGGACGTCACCGCCGAAGCGGCTCTGGTCGGCGAGGTGGCGGTGGCCTACCGGCACAACTCCGCGGTCCTCGCCGAGCTGGGCCAGGAGCAGGAGCCGAAGCCGGTGGCGCCGGAGTCGATGGAGTCGGCGGCGTGACCGGCCCGTTCACCGCCGAGGTGGTCGCCCAGGTGGCGCGGCACATGAACGACGACCACGCGGCCGACTCGTTGCTGATCTGCCGGTCGCTGGGTGGCGCCCCGCAGGCGACGGCGGCCCGGATGACCGGCCTGGACGCCGACGGCATCGAGTTCGCCGCCACCGTGGCCGGCGTCGAGGTGCCGGTCCGGGTGCCGTTCGCGTACCGGCTCACCGAACGGGTCCAGGTCCGCCGCGAAGTGGTCCGGATGTACCAGGAGGCCTGCGCCCAACTGGGCGTTAGGCCCCGGCCGGCGGGCGGCTGACCGGCAAGCGAGCGGGGCCCGCTGGCGTGTGCGACGATCACGAAATGGTTGCCAAACGGCATCACGGGCATATCGCGCATGGCGCCGTCGCGGTGCGGCTCGCCGCCTGGCTGGCGACGGCCGTCGCCGTGCTGTCGATCGCCGGGTGCACCGGGATCGGGATCGGCGAAGCACCCGAGTCCGGCAGCGCGACGTACTCGGCGTGGGGGCTGAACGAGGCGTCCAGCGCGCTGACCGGCTCCGACCGGATGATCGTCCTCAACGGCGACGTGCAGCGCAGCGAGCAGGAGTTCTTCCAGGTGCGTGGGGTGTGGGGACCGGACGGCTTCACCCTCGACGAGACGTCCGCGACCAAGGTACGGGCGTTGGCCGGCCAGTTGCCGGACCGCACCGGTGACCCGGACTGTCACCGGCTGGTCCTGGTCAACCATGGCTTTTTCGGCGGCGGGGCGATCGCCGTGGTCGACCCGGAGGAGTTCCCGCCCGGCGAGCCGGTAGTCGCCCGGCCACTGAACTGACCGCACCTGCCAGGACTGATGCCGCAGATGCAGCAGGATGCACCTGCGGCATCAAGCCCGACCGGTACCCCCACCCCGGGACGGTGTAGGCCGCCAATCGGCTTCAATCGGCTCCTGCCGGTTACGACTGGTTACGACCGGCAGTCAGCCGCTGCTAGCCGGTGGCCACCGTCGGCGCCGGGTCGCAGGGCAGGCCATTGAGGGTGAACCCGGCCGGTGCCGGTCCGGCACCTGCGCCGCCGCTGCCGAGGAAGCCGAACTCGACCCGGCCGCCGGCGGGCAGCGACGCGTTCCAGGCGGCGTTGGTGGCGGTCACCGTCGCCGCGTCCTGGGTGATCACCGCGTTCCAGGCGACCGCTACCCGCTGTGCGCCGGCGAACGACCAACCGAGCGACCAGCCGTTGATCGGCTCGTCACCGGTGTTGCTGACGCCGACCGTCACGGTGAAGCCCGACCCCCAGTCGCTGTCCACCCGGTAGTCGACCAGACACTCGGCGACCGGCTCCGGTTCGTCGGCCTCGAAGGTGATCCGGTGCAGCTGGCCGGGCAGGTCGTTGGCGAGGTAGAACTCGCCGTCCGCAGCCACCGCGAGGGTGGTCGGTTGGATCGGCAGCTCGCCGATGACCGCCGTGTCGTACCCACCGTCCACGTCGGGCCGGATCGCGTACGCGGTCGCCGAGCAGTAGTCGGTGGCCAGGTAGGTGCCGGTAGCGGCGGATTCGCTACCCCGGTAGACGTGGCCGCCGATCACCGCGCAGCCGCCGACCGAGGTCTGGTAGTGGAACACCGGGTCGACGTACTCGGCCGCCGGGTCGCACCGCTGCGGGTCGAACTCGACCGGACCTTCCCGGCAGGACCAGCCGAGGTTGGCCCCGGCCACCCCGCGCAGGTGGTTGACCTCCTCGTAGCTGCCCTGTCCGACGTCGGCGATCCACAGCGAGCCGTCCGCCGAGTCGAACGAGAACCGCCACGGGTTGCGCAGGCCGTACGCCCAGATTTCGGCACGAGCGCCGGCTTCGCCGACGAACGGGTTGTCCGCCGGTACGCAGTACGCAAGGTCGCCGCAGGCGGCCGAAACGTCCAGTCGGAGGATCTTGCCGAGCAGGGTACCGAGGTCCTGGCCGGTGCCGAGCACGTCGTCGGCGCCGCCGCCGTCGCCGATGCTCCAGTAGAGGTGGCCGTCCGGGCCGAAGACAAGCTGCCCGCCATTGTGGTTGGCGTACTCGGCGTGCGGCTGGCTGAGCAGGATCTCCTCCCGGTCGGCCGGCACCGGCTGCTGGTCGGCGGCGTTTAGCGGCAGCCGGGACAGGGTGACCGCGCCGTCGGGCAGCGCGGTGTATGCCAGGTAGATCGCCGGGTCGGCGGCGAATCCCGGGGACGTGGCGATGCCCAGCAGGCCACGTTCGTTGCCGGAGGTGTCGACCCGGTCACCGATGTCCAGCAGAGCCGTCTCGGCCAGGCCGGAGGCCGGATGGTAGACCCGCACCCGGCCGGCCTTCTCGGTGATGAACAGCCGGCCGCTGCCGTCGTCCGGAGCCACCATTGCGGTCGGTCGTCGCAGCCCGAAGGCGACCTGGGTGCTGGTGACGGAGAGTTGGTCGAGCGGCACCTCGGCGACCGCCGAGGTCGCCGCCGAGGCGAGGTCGGCGGGCTCGGCGTGTGGGTCGGTGTACGGCGCGGCATGGGCCATGGTTGTGGAAAGCACCAGCGCGGTAGCGGCGAGCGTCGTCGCGGCGACCCGCCGACCAGCCAACGCAGAAGATCGATAAAATTTCATATCCATGATGATCAGCTTATGACCAGGGTGACCCGATCGCCACGCCCACACCATCCGACCGAGACAGATTCCCACCACTCAGTGTAGTCAAATGGGCACACAAGGCGGTTACTCTGGGTACATGGAGCCGGACTCCCCCGACCCGATCCAGATCGCCGAACTGGTGATCGCCTGGTCCGGTGGGATAATCGCGGCTTTTGCCCTTTTGGTCACTGCGTTGACGGTGGTCTTCGTCTTCGCGGGTTTCGTCGGTGTCCGTGAACTGCGCACCATCCGGCGCACCGGTGCCCGCGCCCGGCTGGAACTCGACCGCCAACGGGTGGTCGCCGAGGAGATCGTCGCACAGGCCGACCGGGCCATAGACCAGGCGGAGACCCTCTCCGAGCAGGCCGACACGCTGGTCGGCCGGGTGGAGACGGCGGTCGGCCGGGCCGAACGCCAGTCCGAGCAGGTACACCTGCTGATCGAGGACATGCGGTCCCGGCTCAGCGACTTCGATCACCGGCTGACCACCCAGGTCGAGGTCTCCTACCTGTTCAACCTGGGAGAGGCCGCGTACTGGGAGGGCTACTACGAGAAGGCGGTGGAGTGCCTGCGCCGGGCGGTCGAACTCGATCCGCGCAACCCCCGGGTGCGCTACCGGCTGGGCCGATCGCTGACCAACCTCGGCGAGGACGCCGCCGCCGAGCAGGAGCTGACCACCGCCATGTCGCACCGGTTGCCGACCGACGCCGCCGACCGGGCGCTGGCTCTGCTGCACCGCTACGCGCGGCCGGACCGGGCGCTGGCCTACGCCCGCAACTCGACGAAGCACGGCCCGCACGACGCGCAGAACTGGAACTGCCTCGGGCTGCTGCTGCGCGACAATGGTGACTTCACCGCTGCCCGGGATGCCCATCAGCAGGCCAACCGGTTGGACCAGGAACTCGTCTCGACCCCGTTCTTCCTGGCGCTGCTCGCCGCCCACGGCCAGGCGCTGCCACATGCCCGGGACCGTTCTGCCGAAGCCATCAGCCGGCTCGACTCCAGCGAACGACGGGCCAAGATCAAGCCCATGTGGGCGTCGTTGATCCGGTGGACCGACGAGGTACTGCGCGGCAACTACGCCGAGGCCGACCTGCACGCCGCGGTGCTCTACCAAACCTGCCAGTCGGTCCGGCGGGCGCGGGAAATCTGCGACCACATGGACTTCCTGTTGCGGTCACTGGCTCGCGAGGAGCACCGGGCCCGCTATCTCGGGGCCATCGAACGCACCTGGCTGACCGGCCGGCCCTGCTGACTTTCCGCCCGCTGACTTGCCACCTGCCGACTGCTACCCCTGCTTGCCGGCCGCTCCGGAGATGGCCGCCACGCCGAGTGCGGCGAGCGCCACCTGCAACGCGAGCTCGATCCAGTCGACACCCCGGGTCTCGGCCACCCCGAACAGGCTGGCGACCAGAGTGCCGAGCAACGCCGCCACCACACCGATCAGCAGGGTGACCCAGATCTTCAGCTTCTGTTTGCCCGGAACGACCAGCCGCCCGAGCGCTCCGACGATGAGACCGATGATAAGCGCCGAGAAGACTCCGTCGATTTCCACCCTATACCCCCTGTACCGGTCAGTCGGCCGCCCTACCGCGCTGTAGGCCCTCTCCCAACCACCATGCCAGAACCAGGCAACGACGCCCATCGCGTCAAGCACCGGGCAGCCATCGATGAGTCATAGTGGATAGTCGCGCTGAGCTGGACCTTCTCAGCAGTTTCGCAGCATGACGCGATAATCTCTCGGGTAAGACAAAGCTGTCCTCCCTTCGTCACCCCTCGACTGGAGCCTCGGCATGTCGGCACCGGACGCACCCGCCCAGACAGCCTCCCGACCTGGCCGCCGCACCCCGATCTGGGCGGTGCTGACCATCGCCGTCGGCGCACTGCTGATGGCGACCAGCGCGACTGCGGTTGCCGGCGGCAAACTGCTGATCGACCGGTACACGAGTCGGATTCAGCAGCAGGACCTGCTGGCCGGTGCCGCGAAGGTCCCACAGGAGCCCGACGGCGAGGCACTGGACGGCCCGATCACCATGCTGCTGCTCGGCGTGGACGAACGGGGCAGCCGGCCTGGCGAGATGCGTTCCGATACGATCATCATCCTGCACGTGCCGGCCACCCACGACCAGGCGTACCTGGTGTCGGTCCCCCGGGACACCTGGGTCGAGGCACCGGCGTTCGAGCCAAGCGGATACCCCGGCGGCGAGTCGAAGATCACCGACGTGTTCCGGGCCGGCTCGCGCGACGGAGTCGGCCGGGCCGGCGGCGCGCAACTCGTCGCACTCACCCTCAACGACCTGACCGGCATCGAGTTCGACGGCGCGGCGATCATCGACTTCGGCGGTTTCCGGGACGTCATCGACGCGCTCGGCGGGGTCCGGATGTGCGTCGACCAGCGGGTGAAGTCGCAGCACATGCGGCTGGTCGACGGCGAGCCCACCTGGCTGGCCGAGGCCCGCGAGGTCGGTGGCGGCGAGGAACTGTGGCATGAGGAGGGCTGCAAGCGGATGGCCGGCTGGGAGGCGCTGGACTACTCCCGCCAGCGCTACGGCCTGCCGAACGGGGACTACGACCGGCAGCGTCACCAGCGGCAGCTACTGAAGGCCATGGTGCAGGAGGCGAGCAGTACCGGCGTACTGACCAACCCGGCGAAGATCGACCGGGTAATCACCGCGGCCGGCGAGGCCTTCGTACTGGACACCGGGGGCGTCCCGATCGCCGATTTCGTATTCACCCTGCGCGGGATAACCTCGAACGACCTCATCATGGTGAAGACCAACGGCGGCGAGTTCAATCCGGCCGGATTCAGCAGTACGGCGGCCGAACGGCTCACGCCGGAGAGCCTGGAGATGTTCGACGCGGTACGGACCGGCACACTGGACGACTACCTGTTGGCCTACCCGGACGCCGTCCAGCGGGATTGACCGCTCAGCGGCATTGACCGACCGGCGCATCGGGACATCCGTCACCGTGATCCCCACCGCTCGGTCCACATCGGTACGGTGTCCCCATGACCGCCGCGTACCCGGTCCGGGTCAGCTTCACCAATCACGTCACCGCCGCCGACTGGCAGGCACTGCAACAGGCCGGACAGCCGGTCCAGCTGGGCCGCAAGCATGGGCTCTTCCTCCAGGACGAGCAGAGCCGCGACGTGTTCGTGCTGCTCAACGGTGCGGTCAAGGTGTACCGGACCGAGGCCACCGGCAGCGAAACAATGCTGACCGTACGGTCTACTGGGGATCTGCTCGGTGACATCGCGG
Source organism: Micromonospora sp. LOL_015 (assembly GCF_048060275.1). Taxonomy (NCBI): domain Bacteria; kingdom Bacillati; phylum Actinomycetota; class Actinomycetes; order Micromonosporales; family Micromonosporaceae; genus Micromonospora; species Micromonospora sp. LOL_015. The sequence continues at coordinate 12,548 of NZ_JBHMIO010000037.1, read as the reverse complement.
CGCTGGACGGCACGCCCCGGTCGGCCAGCGTCTCGGTACTGCGCCCGGTCACCGCCCGGAAGCTGACCACCGAACAGTTCCTCAAGCTGGTCGACGACCGCGACCTGCACCCCGCGCTGCGCCGCTACACCAACGCCCGGCTGCGCGAATCCGACGAACAGCGGGTGGAGATCGCCTCGCTGCCGGTGCCGCAACGGCTCGCCCGGGCGCTGCTCCGGCTCGCCAAGGCCACACCGGACGGACCGAACCAGGCCTCGCTCGACCTCGGCCTCTCTCAGGACGGCCTGGCCCAGCTGATCGGGGCGTCCCGCAACGCGGTGGTGACCGCGATCACCCGGTTCCGCGACGACCGGTTGATCGCGACCGCACCCCGCCGGTTCGTGCTGCTCGACCTCGGCCGGCTCGCCCGGATCGGATACAGCGGACCACGGTCCGGCAGCCACTCGTCGACCTGAGCATCCGCCGGCCTGAATACCTGTCGACCGAACAGCAGACGGCGGGAAACCGATTGTCGGGCCGGGACCGCGATCAGTTCGGTCCGGGTCGCGAACCGGCCATCCGACGACCGCCTTGGTCCATTGATGGCAGCGTTGCCCACTGGTTGGCAGAAAACGCCGGGTAACCAGGGCACGATGCGGAGCCGACGAAACTCGACCTCGACAGGAGCACCGGTGGTCGTCTCACCTCCGCCATTCACCGTGACCCGGGAGTTGCCGCCGTACACGGGCATCCTCGCCGTCGACGCCAAAGGTTTCACCGCCGAGCCCGGCGGCACCCATCAGGACATCAACCAGCTCATTCCCCAATTGGTCCGGCAGGCCTTCGAGGCGGCGGCGATCGGCGAAGCCTGGCAGAACCCACTGTTCTACGGCGACAGCGGCGACGGGCTCGCGATCGGCGTACCGACCCAGCTGCTCCCCGCCCTGGTGCACCCGTTCCTGACAGTGCTGCAGCACGTGCTGGCCGAGCACAACGCCGGTGTCCCACGTGGCCAGCCGGTCATCCGACTGCGTGTCAGCCTGCATGTCGGGCCGCTGCCGGTCGACCCCGACCGGCCGGAGCGGGCCGGCAACGGCACCGCCCGCAACGAGACGCACCGGCTGCTCGACTCCGACGCGGTCCGGATCATGCTCGACTCGGCCCAGCCGACGATCACCCACGTCGCGGCGATCCTGTCCGACCGGGTCTTCACCGACGTCGTCCGGGCCGGCTACACCAGCCGGCATCCGGACCATTTCATCGAGGTCGCGGCGACCGTGCCGGGCAAGAGCTTCAGCCAGCAGGCCTGGCTGTACGTGCCGGAGCCGTCCGGCAGCCTACTGGCGGTGCCACGGTTCGCGCCGCAGCCGACGACGGCCGAACCAGCTGCCGGGTCAGCGGCCAACCCGGCGACACCGGACAGCGGGCGCACACCCACCGGCAACGCTGGCGGCCGACAGCCCGCGCAGACCGGCGAGCTGCGGATCCGCAGCAACTCCGGGCAGGCGGCCAACCAGGTCAACGGTGGGATGTGGCAGTCCCGGGGGGGACGTCACGGATGATCCGTACCGACCGGGACCTGCCGGACCTCGACGACCTCGACGCGCTGGACGACCTCGACGGCGGCGGCGGTCCCGACCTGCCGGCCGGCGGCACCGGTGCCGCCGTGACCATCGACCACAACGACGGGCAGGTCGCCAACGTCGTCTACGGCGGTCTGCACCAGTACGTCCAGCGGGTACGGGACTACCACGAGCTCAGTGCGGAGTACGTGCGGGACCGGCTCGCCGGATTCGTCGACCCCGGCTACCGCACCCTCGCAGGCGACCGGCTGACCGCCGAGACCGCGGTCGCCCGGGTCCGCCGCAGCGGCGGGGTGATCCTGATCGGCGGCCCCGGGACCGGGCGGTACACGGCCGCGCTGCGGCTGCTGCACGGCACCGGGCTACGGCTGCGGGAGATCCGGCCGACCTTCGACCCCGCCCGCGGCGAACAGCTGACCATCGCGGAGCTGCCGGTCGCGCCGGGCTACGCGTACCTGCTCGAACTGCCCGAACACGCGCCGCACATCCAGTACGGCTTCGCCCGGGACATCGGTGCCTACTGCGACAGCCTGGCCCGGCGGAGTTCGGCCATCGCGGTCACCGTCACCGGTACGACCTGGGAGCAGCTCGGCGCGGTCCGCGACGGTCCGGTGCTGCAGGTGGCGGCGCCACCCGCCGACCTGGTCCTCGGCCGGCGGCTGCGTCAGCTCCGGCCGGATCTGGCGCTCGACTGGCTGGCCGGTCAGCCGCAGATCGCCGAGCTGCTGGTCGACGCGTCACCCGCCGAAGCGGTCCGGCTGGCCCAGCTCGCCGCCGACGTGCTGACCACCCAGCCCGGCCCGGCCGGACCGCCGGTCACCGCCGAATCCAACGCCGGCCGGCAGCTGATCGAGGCGCTGGTCTCGGCGTACCACAACTGGGAGGTGGAGCTGACCGCCTGGTTCCACCACCATCCCGACCCGCGCCACCGGGCGTTCCTGGTCGCCGCCGCAGCGTTGGAGGGTGCCCCGGCGGGACGGGTACTCGGCGCCGCCGAGGCGCTCGACGCCCGGCTCGCCGGCACCGACGCGCCACCGGCCGGCCTCGGACACGCCGGCGTCCGCACCCTCGTCGAGGCCGTCGACGCCTACCTCGACGACGACCTCACGGTCCGCTACCGCCGGGCCCGGTACGCCGAGGCGGTGCTCGACTTCGTCATCACCGACCGGGCCGACACGTTCCAACGCGAACTGTGGCGGTGGGTGTCCGAGCTGCCGCTGCGGGGCGGACAGCGGCGCGGTCCCGTCGACCGCGCGTTCGCCACCCGCAGCGCCGAGCTGGTGCTGCACACCGCGCTCCGGCGGCGTACCCCCGAGATTCTCAGCCAGGTGGCACCGGCCTGGAGCCGACGCGCCGGGCTGCGCGGCGCGCTGGTGCACGTGCTGGGCATCGCCGCGCTCAGCCCCGAGATCGGTGCCGCCGTCCGCCAGCAGCTCTACCGCTGGGCGCAGGGCAGCAGCAACCCGGCCGTGCTGATCGCGGTGGCCGAGGTCTGCGGTGGCGAGTTCGCCGACTTCTACGTCGAACAGGCGATGGTCCGGCTGGGCCACCTGGCCCGGCACGACATCGCCGAGGTCGACGAGGCGGTGCTCACCGCGCTGGCGGCACTGTGGCGGCGGCCGGCGCTGCGCCAGCCGGTGCTGCTGCGGTTGGCGTACTGGCTGGCCGACGACCAGCCCCGGCGGGCCGCGCTCGCCGCCGTCGCGCTGAATCTACTCGGCCGGCCGGACCAGCCTCGGGCCGGCGACGGTTCGGCAAACGGCCCGGTCGACCCGGCCGACGACCCGGCTCACCGCCCGGCCGACCAGCTCGCCGGGCCGCAGACGCTGGTCCGGCAGCCCGACCGGGTGCTCGCCGAGCTTGTCGCGGCCACTCCGGTGGTCCAGGACGCGATCGGGGTGGCGCTGGGCCGCGCGCTGGACGTCCGGCAGCTGCCGGGCGGCGTCGAAACCCTGCTGCACCGGTGGTTCGACGACGCGGCGGCCGACCCCGGGCTGGTCGACGCGCTCACCCACGTCCTCGGCCGCACCGTCACCGCCGGTCCCGCCGCCGCCCGGCGGGTGGCCCGGCTGCGCGCGCTGCTGACCGCCTGGCCGGCCACCGACGACCCGGCACGTCAGGCGGAACTCCGCCGGTACCTCGTCGACCAGCTGCGCCGCGCGGACCCGATCGCGGCCCGCCTGCGGTCCGCGCCGCTGCTGTCGTCTCCGCTTCCCAGTGCCGCCGAGGAGTTGTGATGCCCGGTTTCTTCGACGTGTTCCGTAGCAACCCCGTACCGGTGCTGCCCGGTCCGGACCAGGACGTGTTCACCGACCGGCTGCCGGCAGCGCTGCCCGGCACCGAGTTCGTCGCCACGTTCGCCACGGCGTGGCAGCCGTTGCGCCAGCATGACCGGGCCGCCGCCACGGTCCGCTGGTGCATGTTGGACGCGGCCCGCCGGATCGCCGCCACTCGCAAGGTCACCGAGCGGACCATGCTGGAGGCCGAGCTGAACACCCGGCTGCCGCAGATGGATCTGGCTGCCTCGCACCTGCGGCTGTTGAGCTGCACGGTCAGCCTGGCGGTGGACGCCCAGGCCGAGCAGGACACGAAGACGGTCGACAAGCTCACCCGGGAGCTGCGGATGCAGCGGCTGCGGCAGCAGTTGGAGCAGGAGCAGATGGGCTACCTGCGGGACAAGGTGCTCACCGACCCGGCGACCGCCCGGTCCTACTGGTTCATGCACCACCCGGACGCGTTGACGTCGCTGCTCGACGACACCTTCGAACAGGTCGCCGCGAAGCTGACCGGTGGCGGCGACCAGCAGACCGCGGTGATCGCCGAGACGGTGCAGGACTTCGTCGGTGGTCTCACCGCCGACGAACGGCGGTACCTGCTGGACCGGCTCGGCGACGTGTTCGTCTCCTTCGACCGGGGTGACCTCGCCGGCCGGGTCCTCGACGCGTGACCGCCGACCCCGTACTCAGGTCAGGTCGGCGTCGTGCACCAGAACGGCGATCTGCACCCGGTTGTTCAGCTCCAGCCGGGACAGCAGCCGCGACACGTACGCCTTGACGGTCGCGACGCTCATGAACAGCTCGGCGGCGATCTCCGCGCTCGACCGCCCCTGGCCGACCGCGACGGCGACGTCGCGTTCCCGCGGGCTCAGCCCGTCGAGGACCCGGCGGGCGCGGTCCCGGCGCCTGACCTGGTCCGCGCCCGGTCCCGGCCGCACGTCGGCCGGGGCCGGCGGCTGGCCCGCCACGTGGGTGATCAACCGTCGGATGACCGCCGGGGAGAGGATCGGCTCACCGGCATGCACCCGACGGACCGCGGTGACGATCTCCATCGGCGGGGTGTCCTTGAGCAGGAAACCGCTGGCGCCCGCCCGCAGCGCGCGCAGCACGTACTCGTCGGCGTCGAACGTGGTCAGCACGACCACGTGCGGCACGCACGCGGCGACCGCCGCCGGCACCTCACCGCCATCGCCGGCCTCGCCGGCCACCAGCAGGTCGGCCGCACCGCCGAGGATCATCGACAGGCCGGCCCGGACCAGCGGGTCGTCGTACCCGCACCGAGGTCACGTCGGCCACGGCAGCCAGGCGGCGAGCCGGTAGTCGCCGGACTCGGTCGGGCCGTGGCTCAACCGTCCACCGGCCAGGCTGGCACGTTCGGCCAGTCCGACCAGGCCGGTCCCCGCTCCCGGGATCGCCGCCGCGCCCGGCGCATGCTTGCGGGCGTTCGTCAGACCCTCCTGCACGATCCGGTACGCGGCCCGGCCGAGCCCGGCCGGCAGGTCGGCCAGGGTCGGCTGGGGTGGTTCGGCCGGTCGGTCGCCCGGCCCCGGGCCGGTGCCGACGACGCCGGTCGTCGGCGGCTCGGACCGCAGCACGCCGATCACCTCACGCAGCTCCTACAACGCCTGATGTGCGGTCACCCGGATCACCCCGGCGGCCCGGGCGATCTCCTCACGGGAGGCGTCCGGACGGAACTCCAGCGCCCCGGCGTGCAGGCTGAGCAACGACATCCGGTGGGCCAGCACGTCGTGCATCTCCCGGGCGATCCGGGTGCGTTCCAGCTGCCGGGCGTGGCCGACCCGCAGCTGCTGCTCCGCCTCCGCCCGGTGGGCCCGGTCCCGCAGCGACACGATCAGCTGCCGGCGGGCCCGGACGAACATCGCCCAGGCCAGCACGGTGCCGAGGATGATCCCGGTGAACAGCACCGCGCCCGGCAATTTCAGGTCCGGGTCCGGGTCCGGGTAGAGCAGGTAGTACCCGGGCGCAACAGCGACGTGCGCAGCGTTCACCGCCGCCGCGACCGGGAACGGGCGATGCACCGCAACGCTGAACAGCAGGATCACGATGGCGATCCCGGCGGGCAGCGCGACCAGGGCGACGGCGGTCGCGATCGTGCTGCTCCTGCTGTTGCCGACGGCCTGGACGGTCCTCGGCGGCGTCGTCGAGCGGCTGCGACCGGTGGCGCAGTGGCTGGACCTGTCGTTGACCACCGAGCTGCCGCTGGTCGCCGGGATACTGCGGATCGAGCGCCGTGACATCGCCTGATCCGTTCGGCGGCGGCCGGGTGGTCGTCGGTCCGGGCGCGATCGAGCGGTACGGCGTGCCGGCCCTGTTGGTCGCGGCCGGTGCCGGGCTCGGTGCGGCGCTGAAGCCGTTCGCCGGTTGGGCGTTGGGCCTCGCCTGGGTGCCGCTGGCCGGCCCACTGCGGCTGATCGACGCGTTGCCGTGGCTACCGGCCCTGATCGGTGGTACGGCGGTCGGCCTGCTCGCCGGGCTGGTGCTGGCCGGGATGGCCGCTGACGAGCAACTGTTCGTCACGGTCGACCGCGACGAGTTGACCGTACGGCAGGAGCAGCGCCGGGTGGCCATTGCGCGTACCGCCGTCGGCGCGGTCTTCCTGGGCGGCGCCCGCCTGGTGGTGCTTGGTCACCGCAGCGAGGAGCTCTGCTCCGGTGACCTGCCGGCCGGGCGGCTCGGCGCGGCGTTGCGCCGGCACGGCTACCCGTGGCGGCCCGACGGCGACCCGTACCGGGCGGCGTACCGACTGTGGGTGCCGGGCCTGCCCGACCTGCCGGACGGCGCGGATCCGCTGTTGTCGGCCCGGCAGCGGGCGGTCGAGCGCGGTGACCGGGCAGAGGCCGGACTGCTCCGCGCCGAACTGGGCAGACTCGACGTGGTGATCCGCGACGAGCGGGTGCCGCAGGCCGGACGCCGGCAGTTCTGGCGGCGGGCCGGGCCGTGAGGACGGTTACCTCGGCGACGTCACTGGGTACCTGGTTGCCCATCCGCCGACCGGATCCCGCCACCGGCAGGTGCGGCGGGGCCGGTACGGCGTCGACGAGTTGAGGAGGCAGTGATGCGTGGCGGTTCGATCTCCGGCGTGATCGTGCTCATCTGGCTGATCATCGGGGTGGTCGCGGCGGTGCAACGCGGCTACTTCGAGCGCGACGACACCAACTGTGCCCATGCCGGCACCACGATCGTGACGGTGATCGCCGGACCGTTGAACTACATCGGCGTCAACCCGAAGATCGACTGCGACCTCCCCGAACCGTCCGAGTGACCGGGCTGCGCTGTCAGTCGTCGGCGAGGCGCGGCGGGAAGCCGCCGGTGGCGATCGGCCCCCAGCGGTCCACGACCATCCGGATCAACGACTTGTCCTGCCGGCGCATCGCCGCGCGGTACTCGTCCCAGTCCGGATGCTCGCCGGCGACGCAACGGTAGTAGTCGACGAGACCGTCCAGCGCGTCCGGCATGTCGATCACCGCCGCCACCCCGTCGAGCTGCACCCACGGTCCGTTCCAGTCGTCAGAGACGATGCAGGCGGACACCGTCGGGTCACGGCGGATGTTGACCGCTTTCGCCCGGTCCGGGTAGGTGGCGACCAGCAGCCGGCCGTCGGTGTCGACCCCGCAGGTGACCGGGGACGCCTGCGGGCGGCCGTCGGCGCGGGTGGTGATCAGGACCGCCCGGTGCCGGGTCCGCAGGAAGTCGACCAGGCCGGCCCGGTCGACGCGGGTGTTCGTCGCGATGGCACGTGCCACGTGTACGGCTCCTCAGGTTCGCCGCAGTCGGCTGCGGCCACGGGTGTGCTGGGCTGTCACGATGATCGTATGAGCCGTACCGAGATGCCGCCGCCGGAGCCGGTCACCGTCACCGCACCGCGCCCGGTCCGCCGGCCGGTCCTGGTGCAGGGCTGGCACGACCTGGCGTTCCTGCACTGGCCGGTGGACCCGGCGGTGGTCGCTCCGCTGCTGCCGCCGGGCACCCGGGTCGGCGTACCGATCGCCGAGCCGACCCCGTTGGAGCATTTCCTCACCGCCCGGTGGGGGCTGCACGAACGGGTCCACGGCGCGACCCGCTACCTGCCAAACGAGCACCCGCAGTGGCCTTCGCACCGGGCCGAGCTGGTCGACCTGGCCGACGACCTGGTCGCCGCCGGCGGGCTACCGGCACCGGACGGCCCACCGGTGAGTGTCCTCTACTCCCCGGGTGTGCCGGTCCGGTCCGGGCGGCCGGTGACCGTCACAGGTCACGCAACGCGCGATGCAGCACGTCCCGGGTCCGGTCCGGCGGGTCGGCTTCGATGAACAGCCGCCCGACGGCGGCCGCGTACCGGTCGACCTCTTCCCGTTTGTCCAGGTAGAGCGCACTGGTCAGATGCTCCAGGTAGACCACATCGGGCAGTTCCTGCTCCGGGAAGCGCAGGATGCTGAAGGCCCCACCTGCGGCGGCGTGCCCGCCACTGCGGAACCGGACCACCTGCAGCCGTACGCCCGGCTGCTCGCTCGCCTCGGCGAGCGCCTCGATCTGCTCGCGCAGCACCCGCGTCCCGCCGATCGGCCGGCACAGCACCGCCTCGTCGACCACCGCCCAGATGCGGGGTGCGCCGGCCCGGTCCAGCACCCGCTTACGGGCCATCCGCAGCTCGACCCGCCGGTCCATCTCACGGACACCGGACTCGCTGAACCCGATGTCGATGACCGCGCGGGCGTACTCCTCGGTCTGCAGCAGCCCCGGCACGAACTGGATCTCGTAGGTGCGGATCAGGCTGGCCGCCGACTCCAGGTCCAGGTAGTACTGGAACCAGGTGGGCAGCAGGTCGCCGTACGGATGCCACCAGCCCGGCTGGTTGGTCTCCCGGGCGAGGGTGATCAGTTCGCCGCGTTCCATGTGGTCGGCGACGCCGTAGAGGGTGAGCAGGTCGTCCACGTCGCGTTCCTTGAATCCGACCCGGCCCAGCTCCATCCGACTGATCTTCGACTCGGAGGCCCGGATGGTCCAGCCGGCGTCCTCCCGGCTGATCCCCTTGGCCTCGCGTAGTCGGCGCAGCCGGGCACCGAGCTGCATCCGGCGGACCGTCGGTCCGCTGGCGGCGTACTCCTGGTGCCCGACGACGCTCATCGGCTCACGGCTTGCGGCCGACGCCGCAGTACTGGTCGATGACGGGCATGTGTGCCTGCTCCGACTCCGGCCGCCACCGGGTCACCGACACCACCCCCGGCTCCACCAGAGTAAGCCCGTCAAGGAACCGTTCAATCCGATCCGGGCTGCGCAGATGGTACTGCGGGTTTGCGGACTGGTTCCAGATCCGGGCGGCCTCGACCACCCCGGGGCTGGTGTCGCCACCGTCGTAGAGCGCGAGGTGGCTGCCGGACGGCAGGACATCGAGCAGGCTGCGCACGATGTCGCGGGCCTCGTCGTCGGAGGCGATGTGCCCGAGGATGCCCATCAGCATCAGACCGATCGGCTGGCTGAAATCGAGGGTACGGCCGGCTTCGCGCAGGATCGACGCGGGGTCGCGCAGGTCGGCGTCGACGTAGTCGGTTGCGCCTTGCGGCGTGCTGGTCAGCAACGCCCGGGCGTGTACCAGGACCAGCGGGTCGTTGTCGACGTAGACGATCCGGGTCTCCGGAGCCACCGCCTGGGCTACCTCGTGGGTGTTGTCGGCGGTCGGCAGGCCGGTGCCGATGTCCAGGAACTGCCGGATCCCGACCTGCCCGGTCAGGTAACGCACCGACCGGACCAGGAAGCCCCGGGAGAGCCGGGCATTTTCCACGATCTGCGGGAACGCCGCCCTGATCTGGTCACCAACCGCACGGTCGACGGCGTAGTTGTCCTTGCCGCCCAGCCAATGATTCCAGATCCGGGCCGTCTGCGGCACCGAGGTGTCCAACCTGGGCACCGGGCGCGAGCTGCCAGCGGATTCATCGACCATCTGTAGTATCCCTCACGGATCGGGCGTATTCGACGGCTTGCCAGCATAGCCACGGCAGATCAACATGACCATGCTCGCATGTGGAAGTTCCAGCCACCGTGCGATGATCAGCTCGCGGAGCTGGGCCACCGGCTGCGGTCGGCCATACCGGTAGCCCTGTGCCTGCGGGCAGCCAATCGCCGCGACCGCACCAGACCGGTCTCCTCGGCCAGCGGCTGGAGCCTGGCGGGGCTGAGCAGCCCGAACTGGCCGCCGTCGTCGACCGCCCGGCGCAGGTTCATCGTCCGTGACGGATACCGCGAGGCAGGCTGTCGGCGAGTTTACAAGGGACCTGACCGGGTGGACCTTCCATCACGGCCGGTCAGCCGTTGGCGGACACCCGTCGGTACGGTGCCCGCCAACGGCTCTGCGACGTCCTGGTCGCTCAGCCGGCCGGCTGCTCGGCGATCCCGAAACGCACGCCGCCGTCGTCGTCCACTGCGGCGTCGAGCGACTTGTCCTGCAGCAGGTTGGCTGCTTCGGCGTCGAGGAAGACTCGGGCACCGGACGAATCCACCACCTGGTCGCCCGCGATCGGCTGCTCGGCGACGGTCAGAGTGAGCGATCCGGCGGTCGGGTCGGCCGAGATCCGCAGGCCGGCGCTCTCCGGTGCCTGCTGCTGAGTGGTGATCTCGCGAATCACGAAGACCGCGTTGTCGGTCATGGTCAGCATGACAACTCCTTGATAAAAAGTTGGAATTACCGGAAACAGGTGATGGCTGTCGCGGCGAGGCTACTCAGCGGCAATCTCGGGTTTGGGGCTGACGGCGCGGCGGACAGTGCGCGGCGGGCGGTCAGGGCGGGCGGCGGAAGCTCCAGGGACTGGGTCGGTCAGCGGCCGTCTACCGCCCCACCGTGCCGGACATCCACCAATCAGTCAAATCTCCACGTTACCCGACTGTCGCCGATGTGACCGCCGATCGCGCCGTCGGCGCCGGCCAGCCGGGCGACGGTAACCGATAAAGCACCGTCCAGGCGGTATCCCACTCCTTGGACGGTCCGCACCACCGGGAGGTCGTCGCCGAGCTTGGCTCGCAACCGGCGGATGTGCACATCGATACTTCGTGGCCCGGAGCGGCGGTGCCCGCAGACCCGGTCGAGCAGCTGGTCCCGGGTGAACACCTGCCGAGGGTAGCTGGCGAAGCAGTGCAGCAGGTCGAACTCGCGACGGGTCAATCGGATCTCGTCGGCTCCGAGCAGCACCATCCTGGCCTCCGGGTAGATCCGTAGTGCGGGGTGCCCGACGGGATGGCCGGCCGGCGGTCCCGCGACCGGGCGGCGGTCGGCACCGGTTGGCACCTGCTCGCCGGCCAGGTGCTCCAGCAGGTCCGCGAGGTGGGCTCGAAGGGTGGCGTCCATTCGATTATAATGACAACCGTTTTCATTTCAGTCGAGGGGGCGTGCATGCCGTCACCGTCAGCTCCGGCCGGCCGTACCACCCACCGGGCCGCCACCACCCGCCCGGCGGTCACCGTACTGTCCGGTTTCTGGCCCGCCGCCACGATGGCCGTCGCCCGGACCCTGCTCGCCGCCGACCCGGCCCTGCTCGTCGTCCGCTACGACGTCGGCCCCGCGCACGACGGTGCCCCGCACCGGGTGCTCCGCGACGGCACCGGCTCGGTCGAGGACGTCCGCCTCGACCTCGTCGACGGCTGTGTCTGCTGCACGCTGCGGGCGGACGCGCCGACCGCGTTGGTCCGGCTCGCCGCCGCCCGACCCGGCCGGGACATCGTGCTGGTCCTGCCCGAAGTGGTCGAACCGGAGACGCTCGCCGCCGCCTGCGCGCACGGCCAGGTGGCCGGGCGACCGGTCTGCGACCTGGTCCGGTTCGACTCGTACGTCACGGTCGTCGCCGCCGACCACCTGCTCGACGGCCTGGCCAGCACCGACGACCTGGGTCGACTGGGTATCGCAGCCGCCCCCGGCGACCACCGTCGGCTCGCCGACGTGATTGCCCGGCAGATTGAGTACGCCGACACGGTCGTGCTGTGGGGCGGGTCGACCGACCAGGCATTCGAGACGCACCGGCTTGGTGTGCTGCTGTCCCGGATGGCCCCGTGGGCGGTGCACCTACGGGCCGGCGACCAGCCGACGATCGAGGCCACCCGGCTCGCCGGCCAACTGCGGCACACCGACCGGCACCGGCCGGAAACGCCGGCGGTCCTGGACCGTGGCGTCGAGGGTCACCTGATCGGGGTCCACGAGCCGGTCGCCGACTGCGGCGTCGTCTCCGCAGTGTTCCGGGCCCGCCGCCCGCTGCACCCCGCCCGGCTGTACGCCGCGTTGGCCGACGTCACGGCGGGTCCGCTGCGGTCCCGTGGGCACCTCTGGCTGGCCAACCGGCCGGAGACGGTGATCGGCTGGGAGTGCGCCGGCGGCGGCCTCACCCTGCACACTCTCGGCCGTTGGCTGGTCGACCTGCCGGACGAGCAATGGGAGCAGGCCAGCCCGCAGCGCCGGCTGGCCGCCGCGCTGGACTGGGACCCGTACTACGGCGACCGGCACAGCAACCTGGTCTTCGTCGGCGTCGACTTCGATCCGGTCGACCTGCACCGCCGGCTGGCGGCCTGTCTGCTCACCGACGCCGAGCTCGCCGACGGCGAGGCCGGCTGGCGCAACCTGCCGGATCCGTTCGCCGGTGGTGGGGTCGGCCCCGGCTGACCTGGCCTGGGCATACGTCGAAGGGCCGGACCCCGGGGTACGGGGTCCGGCCCTTCGACGCTGTGTCTGCGG
>NZ_JBHMIO010000036.1:0-48502 GCF_048060275.1 Micromonospora sp. LOL_015 | reverse complement strand
CCGGGCAGCGACACGCCGAAAGTCGTCACCCGCCCACGGCCGACTTTGATACACGCCCTAGTAGGCCGTCGGATCACCAGACCAGCATCGCCGAGTCGGGGACCGCGGTCTGGGCCTGGGTCCGTGGCTGCGCGGTCAGCCGGAGCGGTAGCGACCGGGCATCGGTCAGGTAGCGGCTGGTCCCGCCGGCCACCAGCAGCGGCGGCAGGTGACCGGCGCAGGCGTAGCTGAGTATCCGGTTGGTGGGGCTGTACTCGGCGTACCCGACGGTCGCGAAATCGGCCCCGTCGATCGTCTGGCAGGCAGTGTCCAGTGCCTCCAGCACCTCGACCGGTGACGCACCGGTCTGCGCCACCGAGCGCAGCGACTGCTGCAGCCGGCCCATGTGATCGCCGACGACAACCCGTGGCCGACGACATCCCCTACCGCGATACCCACCCGGTTGCCGGGCAGTTCGAACACGTCGTACCAGTCGCCGCCGACGTCGCGGCCGTGCTCCGCCGGCCGGTAGCACACGGCGGCCGTGACGCCCGGCAGGTCCGGCGAGATCTGCGGCAGCAACGCCCGTTGCAACTGGTGCGCGGCAGCGTGCTCGGATTCGTACATCGCTGCCCGGTCGACGGCCTGACCAGCGAGTTCGGCGAGGGTACGGGCGATCGAAACCACCTCCGGGGTGATCGCGTCGTCCCGGCGGAACGCGAACGCCAGCGCACCGAGGCACCGGTCACCGACCTTGACCGGCACCGCCAGCAGGCTGCGGGTGCCGGTCCGTGCGTGGGCATCGGCGAGTGCGGGGTAGCGCGCGTCCAGCGCCGCCCGGGTCGGCAGCTGGACCGGCCGGCTGGTCCGGATCACGTCAACGACCGGCAATCGGCCCGGCTCGTCGAGGGGGAGCGTGGCGAAGCCTCCGGCGATCTGTTCGGCGAGGGTCGCCGTCGGCCAGCTGCGGACCGAGCCGCCGGCCTGATCGGTGAGCGCCACCGCGCCGTGGTCGGCGACCAGACCGACGCCCCGGTCGACCAGCACCCGGATCACCTGGTCCGACGTGGCGGCGGTGGCCAGCCCGGCGGTGACGTCCTGCAGCGCCTGCAGCCGTCGGCGAGCAACCACTTCACGACGTGACTCGGCCTGCGCCCGGTCCCGCTCCGCCACCGCGATCGCCAGCGCCCAGGCGCCGAGTACCACCACCGCCAGGTAGACCTGCAGCGACGCCGCCTCCAGCCGGGGCTGATTCGCCAGCACCGACCACGGCCCGTGCCCGGCGGCGCTGAGCAGGTTCGCGGCGAACGCCATCACGAACCCGGCGGCCCCGATGGTCGCCACCCGGCCCCGGAAGCCGACCGCGAGCAGTACCGGCACCGGCAAATAGGACAGCGGCACCTCGCGGGGCCAGAAACCGATGACGGTCAGCGCTCCGGTGCCGGCCAAAGCCGTACCGCCCCGGACCATCCGCCACGGTCGGACCCGGCCACGGACCGCATCGAGACCGACCAGCGCGGCGCCGAGGGTGAGCACCGCGAGCCCGTCGCCGGCCCAGAACCGGCCCATCGCCGGCCACCAGGCGCCACCGGTGCCGACCGCGCTGGTCGTGGCCCCGATCACCGCGCCGACCAACGGGCCGAAGCCCACCGGGTAGAGCAGGAACGCCGCCGCGTCGCGGTACCGGGTCAGATCGATCCGGCCCGGTCGCAGCCATCGCAGCCCGGCGGCACCGACCAGCGGTTCGACGATGTTGGTCAGCGCGAAGCCGAGTGCGACCGGCGGGCCGATCCCCTGCCACAGGTCGATGCCGAACTCGGTGAGACCGACGGCACCGAGGATCCACGGCCAGTGTCGGCGGCGGGTCAGCACCAGCGCGCCGAGGGTCACCCCGGCCGGCGGAAAGAACACCGCGCCGACGGCCGAAGCGTGGAACAGCAGCCAGGCGCAGCCGGAGCCGAGCGCGTACGCGGCGGCGACGCAGAGCGCGATCAGCGCCGACCGGCCCAGCCGCCCGGTCCGGTGTCGCCAGCGTGCCGGCTCGCCGGCGACCTGTGTCAAAGCTGTCATCCTCCCCGGCCACGCACCAGGAGATCTACCTGGTTGCGCATCAGACGATAATGACAGCGTCGGGCGCCGTACGGCTCACTGGTGCCGTCGGCGCCAGTTGGTCTCCTCGCTCTCCAACGCCTGCTGTTGGGCGAGCTGGCTGCCGCGTAGCGACCGGCGGTGGCTGCCGCCGCGTAGGTTGTCCACCGCGGCCGCGGCGACGGCGATCAGGCTGAGCAGGGCGAGCGCGGCGAGCGGCGGCATGAACGGAGCCATCGGCAGCAGCGCGGTGACGACCAGGACGGGCAACACGCCGAGCGGATCCACGGATCGGACCGTCCGCGCCTGGAATGCGAGCAGGGCCAGCAGGTAGAGCACGACACCGCCGTACAGCACCCACAGGTGGACCGGATCGAGTACCGCCCGGTCCTGGTCGCCGGTGTCGCTGGCCAGGTAGGCGAGGACCTGTTTGATGCCCAGGGACAGCAGAATGACCCCGAGGACCATCGGGAAGTGCAGCAGGGTGTACGCGTCGCGGGCTAGTCGGAGCCGGGTGATGCCGTGGGTGCGGTGCAGCACATGTTCGGCCGCGATAGAGCGGGAGTCGAAGTACCACCACCAGAGGGCGCAGATCAACGCGATGCCGAGCACCACGCCGGCGACCAGGGGCAGCCTCAACGGTGTTCCTGCCAGAAGTTCGGCGCCGATCCCGATCGAGATGACCGACTCGCCGAGAGCGATCAGCACGATCTGGGCGTGCCGTTCCGCCCAATGCCCGGCCGAGACGACGGCGAGGGCCCTGGTCCGGATCACCACCGCGTAGGCGATAGCGACGGCAAGTCCCCACAATGTGACAAAGGCGGCTATCCGGGCATTCCCGGTGAACTGTCGCGGCAGGAGCGCGGCCACCACCAGCAACCCGCAACTGAGGAGCAGCGCTGGTGCGCTGCGCCACCACATCTCACGCAACGAAGGATGGTTCCGCGCGGCATGCCGCAGCGCCACCATCTCCAACGTCCAGATTATGAAATAGCAGGCTGGGAATACGAGTTGCCCGGGGATGGAAAGCGGAGCCGATGGCGGCGTCTCCGCGACCTTGTCGTCGGTGCCGGGCAAGGTCGCGACGGAGACGAAGACCGCCGCCATGATCGCAAAACCGATGACCGGCATGATGCCCTGGTCGGCCCGCAGGTTGTTGCCGAGGACGGCGAACCGTGACCAGGCCAGCCAGAGCGCGGCGAGCAGCAGAATGAAGCCCAACAGGACCAAGGCGTCGAGGTCCTCTGCCACAAGTGTGTTCAGGTGGATGAAGGCGAAGACGAAGACCAGGTCGAAGAAGAGCTCCAACCGGGTGACTTTGGCACCGGGCGCCGCCGGCTGGACCCGGGACCGCCCTCCGTCACTCACCCCACCATGATGCGGAACTGACCGAATCCCATGGCATTTTTGGACCTATTTCATGACGATCGGCGTTCCCCTTTCGGGCCGAGACCCCGTTCGGTACGCAGCACGCCTTGGCGGTCAGCCTGCTCCTGCAGAATCTCGTTGGCGAGCTCGTCGGCACCCGCGTCGTTCGCCGTACCCGAGTTCTCCAAGTCCTTGCGTAGCCGGGCGCGCTGGTTGTCGTACCCCTTGCTGCCTGGTCGTTTCCCCGACATCGTGCCTCCTCGCGGTGACCTGTCCGACTCGGTGTGGCCGTTTGATCGGGCGGGTACCCGCTTCGGCACCGGGTACCCGCCGCAGGACCGGGTATCAGCTACGGGACCGGGAACTCGATCAGGTAGACCGGCGTGCCGACCCGGGTCGTGTCGGCCGGCTGACGTCCGCCCGCCGCGTCGACACCGCCTGGGACACCGCCGAAGTTCGCCGTCGACCGGCACTCGTCCTGCCCGGTCGGGTTGCTGCGCAGCGACAGGTTGGACAACGTCCGCCAGAAGTTGACCAGGGCGATGCAGTCGCCGGGGAATGAACTGTTTCTACCCGCTGGATCGGTCTTTGGCTATGGGGCGCTGGCCGGTCGCCGGCCGACGGTGGTGCCGGATCCGCCAACATACGCATTCCCGGTAGGGGTAAGCTCGCGGTCGAGTCGGATCGGAACCAGTCGCGAGGGAGAGACAGATGGCGGTCAGCACCTACACCGTGCAGGGGATGACCTGCAGCCACTGCGTCGGTTCGGTGTCCACCGAGATCGGCGGGATCGCCGGGGTCACCGAGGTGGACGTCGACCTGGTTACCGGCCGGGTCACCGTCACCAGCGAACAGCCGGTCAGCGACCAGGCGATGGCCGCCGCCGTCGAGGAGGCCGGCTACGAGCTGGTCACCGGCTGAGCACGACCGGCCGGAACCGGCGCAGCCGCAGACTGTTGGCCACCACGAACGCCGACGACATCGCCATCGCCGCACCCGCGATCATCGGGTTGAGCAGGCCTGCCGCCGCCAACGGCAGCGCCGCGACGTTGTAGGCGAACGCCCAGAACAGGTTGCCCTGGATCGTCCGCAGGGTGCGGCGGGACAGCCGGACGGCGTCAACGGCGGCGGTCAGGTCGCCCCGTACCAGGGTGAGATCGGCGGCCTCGATGGCGGCGTCGGTGCCGGTCCCCATCGCCAGGCCGAGATCGGCCTGGGCCAGGGCGGCGGCGTCGTTCACCCCGTCACCGACCATCGCGACCACCCGACCGTCGGCCTGCAGCCGTTTGACCGCGTCCACCTTCTCGGTGGGCAACACCCCGGCAATCACCTCGTCGACCCCGACCTCGGCGGCGACCGCCCGGGCGACGGTGACGTTGTCCCCGGTGAGCAGGACCGGGGTGAGCCCGAGCCGACGCAGCGCGGCGATCGCCGGCCGGCTGGTCGGCTTGACCCGGTCGGCGACGGCCAGCACGCCCCGGGCCCGACCGTCCCAGCCGACCATGACCGCGGTCCGGCCGGCGGCCTCGGCGCCGGTCATCCTGCCGGCCAGCGCCGCGTCCACGGTCAGGCCCTCGTCAGTCAGCAGCGCCGGCCGACCGACCAGCACGGTACGTCCGTCGACGGTGCCCCGTACGCCCAGTCCGTGCCGGCCGGCGAAGTCGGTCACCGGCGGTAGCGGCCCGACCCGTTCGGCGGCGGCCCCGGCGACCGCCCGGCCGACCGGGTGCTCCGATCCGGCCTCGACCGCACCGGCCAGCCGGAGCAGTTCGTCGGGATCTGGGTCGGTGCCGTCGACCAGCACGTCGACCAGCGTCATGGTGCCGGTGGTGACCGTGCCGGTCTTGTCCAGCAGCACGGTGTCCACCCGGCGGGTGGACTCCAGCACCTCCGGGCCTCTGATCAGCACGCCGAGCTGGGCGCCGCGCCCGGTGCCGACCAGCAGCGCCGTCGGGGTGGCCAGGCCGAGCGCGCAGGGGCAGGCGATGATCAGTACGGCGACTGCGGCGGTGAACGCCACGGTGGCCCCGCCCCCGGTGGCGAGCCAGTAGCCGAGGGTGCCGACGGCGAGCGCGATGACGATCGGCACGAAGACGCCGGAGATCCGGTCGGCCAGCCGCTGCGCCGCCGCCTTGCCGGCCTGCGCCTGCTCCACCAGCCGGGCCATCTGGGCGAGCTGGGTCTCGGCGCCGACCCGGGTGGCCGTCACCACCAGGCGGCCGCCGGCGTTGACGGTGGCGCCGACCACCGGGTCACCGGGAGCGACCTCGACCGGCACGGACTCGCCGGTGACCATGCTGGCGTCGACCGCCGAGGAGCCCTCGGTCACCACACCGTCGGTGGCGATCTTCTCGCCGGGCCGGACGACGAACCGGTCACCCACCGCGAGCTGGTCGACCGGAATCCGGCTCTCCGCGCCGTCGCGCAGCACGGCGACATCCCGGGCACCCAGTTCGAGCAGGGCCCGCAGCGCCGCGCCGGCCCGGCGCTTGGCCCGGCTCTCGAAGTAGCGGCCGAGCAGGATGAAAACGGTCACCCCGGCGGCGACCTCAAGATAGATGTTGGCGGCGGCCATGCCCCGGTCGACGGACAGGCTGAACGGGTGGGTCATGCCGGGGGTGCCGGCGGTGCCGAAGAACAGCGCCCACAGCGACCAGCCGAGGGCGGCGAGGGTCCCCATCGACACCAGGGTGTCCATGGTCGCCGCGCCGTGCCGCAGATTCGTCCAGGCGGCCCGGTGGAACGGCAGGCCGCCGTAGAGCACCACCGGGACGGTCAGCGCCAGGCTGACCCACTGCCAGTAGGTGAACTGCCAGGCGGGCACCATCGCCAGGGCCACCACCGGCACGCTGAGCGCCAGTGCGACCCAGAGCCGGGTACGCAGCGAACGGAGGTCGTCGGAGACGGCTGGCCGGTCGGTGCCCGCCGAGCCGTCGGCGTCCCGATCCGTCGGCGGCGGAGCGGGCAGCTGGGCGGTGTAGCCGGTACGGCGTACGACGTCGACCAGCTCACCGGCGGTCACGGTCGGACTCTCGACGGTGACGCTGGCCTTCTCGGTGGCGAAGTTCACCGTCGCGGTCACCCCGTCGATCCGGTTGAGCTTCTTCTCGATCCTTGCCGCACAGGACGAGCAGGTCATCCCACTGATGCTCAGCTCGATCCGGGTCGCCGTCGTGGCCCGGCCCGCTCTGGTGCTGCTCATGCCGTCCTCCTCGCCTGCGGTGATGGCGGGACCTACCATACCCCTAGGGGGTAGATCGTCACGGGTTGGGCAGCGGGTGTGACGAGGTCAACCTCGCTTCATCAGCCGACCGACCGCCGCCATCATCTCGGCGGCCATTTCGTCCGCCCGGCCCTCGGCGGAGCCCTCCTGCATACAGTGCCGGGCGTGCCCGTCCAACAGGCCGAGGGCGACCTTGTCCAGAGCTGCCTGGATGGCGGAGATCTGGGTCAGCACGTCGATGCAGTACCGGTCGTCGTCGACCATCCGCTCGATGCCGCGCACCTGTCCCTCGATGCGGCGCAGCCGAGCCTGGAGCTGGTCCTTGGACGCGGTGTAGCCGCGGGTGGTCTGGCTGGTCATCCTCGTAGGCTAGCGACCCCCAGGGGGTATCTGCGGGGAATGAGCCGGCGGGCAGGTACGGTTACCGGACAATCGTCGGACGGCGGATGGCGGGACGGAGCAGACATGATGCGGATGCGGTCGATGATCATCAGCCTCGTCGTCGCCGGCTCGGTGGCGTTGGCCGGCTGCGGCACTTCGGCTGACGGGGACGGCACGCCGCCGTCCGGCGGGACCGGTACCAGCACACCAGCCGGGGACACTGACCCCGAAACCGGCGCAGACACCGACAATGGTGCCGGTACCGACGGTGGCGGTGTCAGCGCCAGCTATGCCTTCACCGCAGACACCCTGGCCGGTGACACCTTCGACGGGCGCAGCCTGGCCGGGAAACCGGCGGTGCTGTGGTTCTGGGCACCGTGGTGTCCCACCTGTCTCGGCCAGGCCGCCCGAGTCAACTCGTTGGCCGCCGACTACGCCGACACCGCAGGCGTGGTTGGCGTGGCCGGGCTCGACGGGGTGCCGGCCATGCACGACTTCGTCGAGCTGGCCGAGCTGTCCGGCTTTCCGCAACTGGCCGACGAGCAGGGCGCGGTGTGGCGGCACTTCGAGATCACCGCGCAGAGCACCTTCGTCGTCCTCGACGCCGATGGCGAAGTCGTCGACAAGGGGCATGTCGACGTCGACGCGCTACCCGGCATGCTCGACCGGCTGATCGCCGGCTAGCCGACCTCCGCCACCCAATCCGATGACCGACGCACCCCTCGCACTCGCCCTGGCGGCAGGCACCCTCGCCGCGGTCAACCCATGCGGGTTCGCGCTGCTGCCCGCGTACCTCTCCTTCCTGGTGAGTGGCGACGACGCGGCCGCCACCGGTCGGGGGGCCGCCGTCGGTCGGGCACTGACCACGACGGCGGCGATGACCACCGGGTTCGTCGTCGTCTTCGGGGTGTTCGGCCTGGTCGTGGCGCCGGCAGCCGGGGCGGTGCAGCGCCACCTGCCGTGGCTGACCATCGGCATCGGGCTGCTGCTGATCGGGCTCGGCGGGGTGCTGCTGGCCGGCCGGCAGCTGCCCGGCATCGGCATGATGCCGTCCCGTGCCCCGGCCACCAGCCGGTCACTACTGTCCATGGTGGCGTTCGGGATGGCATACGCCGCCGCGTCGCTGTCCTGCACGATCGCTCCATTTCTGGCGATCGTGGCGGCCAGCTTCCGCGCCGGTTCGGTCGCCTCCGGAGTGGCCCTGTTCGTGGCGTACGCCGCCGGTATGGGGCTGACCGTCGCGGTCGCGGCCGTCACCGTCGCGCTGGCCCGCGACGGGCTGCTGCGGCGGGTACGCCGCGCGGCTCCGCTGCTGTCCCGCGTCGGCGGCGCGTTGCTGGTGGCCGCCGGCGGTTACGTCGCCTGGTACGGCTGGTACGAGATCCGGCTGCTGCGCGGCGGGTCGGGCGGGGACCCGCTGATCGACGGTGCCGGCCAGGTCCAGCGGTGGCTGGCCGCCACGCTCGACCAGGCGGGGGCGGCCGTCCTGGCCACGGTCCTGATCGTGCTACTGGCCGGTGCCGGCCTGCTCCGGCTGGCCCGGTCCCGTCGTCGGGGCCGCAGGTAGCCGTCCGCCGGAGTCAGAACGCGTGCGGATCCCTGTCAGGACGCGTGCAGGTACGACGGGTCGTCGAGCCATTCCCGGCGGTCCAGGATCGCCCGGTGGAGTCGTTGCACCAGCAGGTTCGGCTCCAGGCCGAGACCTTCGACGAGGTTGGCCCGCAGCCGGTTGTAGACCATCAGTGACTCGGCAGTCCGGCCACTCCGGTACAGGGCGAGCATGAGCAGGTAGTGCAGCCGTTCGGACATCGGGTATTCACCGACGGACCGGTAGAGGTCGGCGACGACGTACCCGTGCCGGCGCAGTATGAGCGCGGTCTCGAAGTAGCGTTCCTGGGTGGCGACCCGCCGCTCGGTGATCACGTGCGCGGTCGCGGCAAGCACCGGCAGGTCCCGCAGGTCGGCGAGGGGCGGGCCCTGCCACAGAGCGAGCGCCTCGCCGAGCAGGGTGGCGCTGCCGGGCAGGTCGCCGATCGACTCCGCCTGCTGGGCCCGGGTAGTCAGCTCGTCGAACGTCCGCAGGTCGAAGGCGTACTGGTTCAGGTTGAGCAGGTAGCCGGGTGGACGGGTGGCGAGATCGTCGGACGCCAACCCGGCCGCCTTGAGGTGCTGACGCAACCGGCAGACGTAGACGTGCAGTGCGGTGAGCGCGGTGCGTGGCGGGTCGCCGGCCCAGATGGTGTCGATCAGCTGGTCGGTGGACACAGTCCGGCCGGAGTGTACGGCCAGGTACGCTAGTAGAGAGCGGACCTTCAACGCCTGCGGGGTCATCACGACTCCGTCAGATGTCTCCAGTCGCAGCGGTCCGAGAATGCAGAGTTTCATGACAGCTGCCTTCGCAAGGAAATGAATCAGGGCGGCGCCACGGTAAAAATCTGACGCACTGAGGTCTGCTGTTCCGAATCGTTGTTGTGATTGGGTCGCCGAGCCCTCGGGCCCCCGTATGTGCCCGCCCCAGGCTACCACCGCCACCACAGCAGGTCGATGTACAACATCCATCTTGACCGATGTCCAGCGATGCGCAAAGGTGTTAATTCTCGGTCAACGTGTCCATACTTCGCCATACTGTCCATTGGCTGACATCACCGCGTTGCGTGGCCGGTCCGACCGGTGTCCAGCGGGTCTCCGACCCGCGTCGATCGGCTGTCGCGATGGTGCTGCATGCCAGCTGGCCTGGGGTGGCCCGGTCGCGCCAGCGTGAGCCAGGGTGGGCTCTCTGCCGTCTCCTGGCCGGCGGGCCGTGCGGGTCGAGGTCGCTCCGGTCCGTGCTCGCGTCCTATCTGATGAAACGTGCTGTGTGAGCCGATAGATCATTGATGATTATTAATCGTCTTTTAATCGCGGTTTAAGTGGCCCGGGATACGATGGCCGCAGAATGCGAGGGCCTGGCCATGTTAACGCAAGCCGTAGGAGGCTGTCCATGCTCGTGTCCGAACCCAGTGGCGGGCGGATAGGTGTCACGGTCACCGGTTTCGAGGTCTCCAAATCGTCAGCCGACGACGTCGCGACCATCAAGAGGCTCGTCTACGAGAAGAAAATTGTCGTGCTGAAGAACCAGAGCCTGTCGCCGAGCGAGTTCGTCGCGCTCGGCCGCCGGCTCGGCCAGCCAGAGACCTACTACGAGCCGATGTACCACCACCCCGAGGAGCGGGAGATCTTCGTCTCCTCGAACGTCAGCGAGGGAGACAAGCAGATCGGGGTGCCGAAGACCGGGAAGTTCTGGCACGCCGACTACCAGTTCATGCCCAAGCCGTTCGGCATCACGCTGATCTACCCGCAGGTCATCCCGACCAGGAACCGCGGCACCTACTACATCGACATGGGTGAGGCGTACGCCCGCCTGCCGGAGGACCTGCGGCAGGCGCTGTCCGGCACCCGGTCCCGGCACAGCGTCCGGCGGTTCTTCAAGATCCGGCCCTCCGACGTGTACCGGCCGCTCGGCGAGGTGATCGAGGAGGTCGAGGCGAAGACCCCGGGCGTCAGTCACCCCACGGTCTTCCGGCACCCGGTCACCGGCGAGGACGTCCTCTACAACAGTGAGGGATTCACCTACGCGATCGAAGGTGACGACGGCACGTTGCTGCAGCGGGTGTTCGAGGAGACCGGCCAGCTCGATCCGAACTTCAGCCACCCGAACATCCACCTGCAGATCCCCGAGCGGGGCGACCTGCTGATCTGGGACAACCGGTCGCTGATCCACCGGGCACTGCACACCACCACCCCGGAACCGACCGTGTCGTACCGGGTCACGGTGCACGACGACCACCCGTTCCACGACGGCGTCGCCCGCTGATCCCACCACTGCCCCGCCGGCTGTCCCGAACGACCGGCTTTCCCGAACGAAAGGCCGCCATGGTTTCCCGCTGTCCGGTGCACAACCTGCCGTCACCGTTCGACTCCGACTTCCACACCGATCCGTACCCCGTCTACCGGGGACTGCACAGCGAGGGTCCGGTCCACCGGGTCTGCCTGCCGGACAACAGCAAGATCTGGCTGATCACCCGCTACGAGGAGGCCAGTGAGGCGCTCAAGGACCGCCGGCTGGTGCGTAATCGCCGGCACGCCGGACCGGAGTACGAGAACGATCTGCTACCCGAGGTCGTCCGGTTCGGCAACCTGCACATGGAGGACGGGGACATCCACACCCGGCTCCGACGCTTCATGAACTTCGCCTTCACCCCCAAACGGGTCGAGGCGATGGTGCCGCGTATCCAGCAGGTCGTCGACGACCTGCTGGACGAGTTCGAGCGCAACGGCGGCGGGGACATCATGTCCGGCCTCGCCGCCCCACTGCCGATCACCATGACCAGCGACATCCTCGGGGTACCGGAGCGGAACCGGGCCAACTTCCGGGAGTGGAGCGACGCCATGCTCGGCGACGATCCCGCCGCCGGCCGGGCCGCCGCCGGCCAGTTGCTCCAGTTCGTGCTGGAACTGATCGAGCTCAAGAAGCGGGAGCCCGCCGACGATCTCATCTCCTACTGGCTCAACGCAAAGGACACCGAGGGTGAGCCGCTCACCGAGCAGGAGATGACCGGGATGACGTTCTTCCTGCTGCTCGGCGGATACGACACCACCGTGGGGCAGATCGGCGCCTCCACCCTCGCCTTGATCAACTACCCGGACAAGGCCGAGGAGCTGCGCAACGACCCCGGGCTGATCGTCAACGGCGTCGAGGAACTGATGCGTTTCGACGGGTCGACCCACAGCGGTATCCGCCGGTTCGCTCTCGAGGACGTGACCATCGCCGGCACCAACATCCCCGCCGGCGATACCGTGATCATCTCGCTGGGCGCGGCCAACCGGGACCCGCTGCGCTACGACGATCCCGACGAGATCGTCCTCGACCGCGAGCAGATTCAGCAGCTCGGATTCGGCCGCGGCCCGCACCACTGCCCGGGCAAGGAACTCGCCCGGCACGAACTGCGCATCGCCCTCGGCGAGCTGGTCCGGCGCTTCCCGAACCTGACCTGCGCGGCGCCGACGGAGCAGATCGAGTGGCGTCCCTCCTGGTTGATCCGGGTGCCCCGGTCGCTGCCGGTCACCGTCTGATCCACATTCGCCACGACCGGAGACCACGTGCAGACCAGTCACCGCGTACCCGCCGCCGCGGCCGCGTACCCGAACGATCCGGAGTTGCTCGCGCTGGTGCTGCGGCCGTACCGGCCGAACTGCAAGTACCTGCTGTCGGCCGAGCTCACCGTGCACGGTGAGCCGGTCGACGGCGGGCTGCTGACGGCCAACTGCGGGTTCGAGATCCCGGAGTCGTGCTACATCGACGACACCGGCCACTTCAACTCGGTCGAGTTCAACATCTGCTACAACCAGATGCTCTACTACACGGTCGCCAAGGCGGTGCGGGACAAGGCTGTCCGCCCGTTCACACACTGGACCATGGACGACTACTGGCAGCGGCAGCTCGCCGACTTCCTCATCACCAACTTCCAGAGCACGTTCCGGCGGGCGATGCGTGGGCGGCGGTTCTCCGGCGAGCTGGAGATCGTCGAGATCGCCGAATGGGGCGGGAGCGACCTACGGGATCCGCTGCTGGTGCTGCACACCCGGTGCCGTTACTGGGACGAGCGCGGCGGCACCTGTTCCGGCGAAGTCCGGGTCGCCATCGCCAATCCACCCCCGACCGGACAATGACGCGGAGGAACCCCGTGGCTGCAGACCTGGTCGAGCGGCTGCGTGCCGTACCGCCCTTCGAACGTTGGGCGGTGCTGCGCGCCGAGGTGCTCGCCGAATTCCGTACCACCCTGCTGATGTCCGCCGACGACGAGTTGCCGGTCGACGCCAACTACTTCGAGCTGGGCCTGACCTCGCTCGGCGTCACCGAGATCAAGCAGCGTCTGGAACGGCGTCTCGGCCGGGCGGTGGAGGCCGTCTCGCTGTTCAGCCATCCCACCGTGGCGGACCTGTTGGACAACCTGGTCGTCGACCTGCCGGAGCTGTTCGCCGACCCCGACGGTCCCGCCGGTGCCGGCGCGCCGCCGGATCGACCGGCGGCCGCTGTGCAGACTGATTTCCGGTCGGCAACCGACCAGCAGGCGCTGCTACGCGAGCTGCTGTTGGAGAAGTACGAGCCGATCGCGATCGTCGGCATCGGGCTGCGGATGCCCGGCGACAACGACACCCCGGCCGGGTTCGCCGAATTCCTACGCCGCGGCGGCTCCGGCACGGTTCCCATCCCGGCGGACCGCTGGGACGTCGACGCGTACAGCTCCGCCGAAGGCGGACCCGGCAAGGTCCGGACCCGGGCCGGCGGCTTCGTGTCAGGGTACGACCAGTTCGATCCCCGGTTCTTCAACATCTCCCCCAAAGAGGCCCAGTACATGGACCCGCAGCAGCGGCTGGTGCTGGAGACGGGGTGGGAGGCACTGGAGCACGCCGGCATCGACCCGACCGGGCTGCGCGGCGGTGACGGCGGCGTGTACGTCGGTGTCAGCTGCGTCGATTACACGTTGGAGGTCGAGGCGCTGCGGTACGAGGAACTCGACGGGTACGTCGGAACCGGCACCGCGCACAGCGTCGTACCCGGACGGCTGTCGTACTTCCTCGGCTGGCGCGGACCGAGCCTGGCGGTCGACACCGCCTGCTCGGCGTCGCTGGTCGCCCTGCACCTGGCGGTGACCGGGCTGCGCCGCCGCGAATGCGGCATCGCTCTGGTCGGCGGGGTGAACTCGATCCACCATCCGCGCAACCACATCGTCTTCACCCAGGCCGGCATGCTCTCCCCGGACGGCTTGTGCAAGACGTTCGACGACGGTGCCGACGGCTACAGCCGTAGCGAGGCTTGCGGGATGGTGGTCCTCAAACGGCTGTCCGACGCGCGCCGCGACGGCGACCGGGTGCTGGCGCTGGTACGCGGGTCGGCGGTGCGCCAGGACGGCGAGAGCGGCGGCTTGACCGTGCCCAACGGGTCCGCGCAGGAAATGGTCATCCGGTCCGCGCTGGCCGCCGCCATGGTCGAACCGGCGGACATCGGCTACATCGAGGCGCACGGCACCGGCACCTCGTTGGGCGACCCGATCGAGATGGGCGCGATCCGTGCCGTGTTCGCCGACGGGCTGCGGGCCGATCCGCTGGTGGTGGGCTCGTTGAAGACCAACATCGGGCACGCCGAGGCCGCCGCCGGGATCGCCGGCGTGATCAAGACCGCGCTGCAGCTGCATCACGACGAGATCTACCCGCACCTGCACCTGGACCGGCCGTCCCGACACATTCCGTGGCAGGACGCCCCGGTCACCGTGCCGGACGGGTTGCGGCAGTGGCCGGCCGGCGCCCGCCGAGGGGTGGTCAACTCGTTCGGTTTCGCCGGCACGATCGCCTCGGCCGTGCTGGAGCAGGCACCACCCGTTGCGGCCACCGAACCGGAGCTGGCGGCCGGCCCGCCGCAGGTCTTCGCGATCTCCGCCCGCAGCGACCGGGCGCTGCGCAACCAGCTGGAACGCTACCGCGACCACCTCGCCGCCCACCCGGAGCAGCTGCTCGCCGACATCTGTCACACCGCGACCACCGGCCGGGCACACTTCCCGGTCAGGCTGGCCGCCGTGGTACACGACCGGCCGGATCTGGCTGGCCGGATCGACCGGTGGCTGTCTGCCGCCGGCGGTGCCGACGGTGGCCGGGAGCAGCCACGCCCGGGGAACGTCGCGTTCCTGTTCACCGGCCAGGGTTCCCAGTACGTCGGCATGGGAACCGCGCTGGCCGCGCGGTTCCCGCTCTTCGCCGGGCTGCTGCACGAGTGCGACGAGCTGTTCGCGCCGTACCTCGACCGGTCCATCCTGGAGGTCATCGCCGGGCACGGCAAGGATCCGGCCGAGCTGCACGAGACCCGCTACACCCAACCGGCGCTGTTCGCCCTGGAATACGCCGCCGCCGGACTCTGGCGCTCCTGGGGCGTGCAGCCGGACATCCTGATCGGGCACAGCGTCGGCGAGATCGTCGCAGCCACCGTGGCCGGCCTGTTCAGCCTGCCGGACGCGGTCCGGCTGGTGGCGGTCCGGGCCCGGCTGATGCAGGCGGTCACCGCGCCCGGCGGCATGGTGTCGGTGTCCCGGCCGGCCGAAGAGGTCGCCGACCTGCTGACCAGTCATCCGGATCTTGGCTTCGCCGCCTTCAACGCACCCGACCAGTGCGTGGTGTCCGGTGGTCGGGAATCCCTCACCAAGCTCACCGCCGCCCTGGCCGAGCGGGGCATCTCGGTCCGCGCGCTGCCGGTGTCGCACGCGTTCCACTCGCCGCTGATGGCAGAGGTGGCCGAGGAGTTCCGCGACGCCATCGCCGACATCCGGTTCGGTCCGCTGTCGCTGCCGCTGATCTCCAACCTGACCGGCGAGGTGGCCGACCACGCCGCCCTGACCACGGCCGACTACTGGGTCCGGCACATCGCCGAACCGGTCCGGTTCGCCGCCGGAATCCGGGCCATCGAGCAGCGCGGGACGCACACCTTCGTTGAGGTCGGACCAGCACCGACCCTGATCGGCCTGGGCCGACGCGGGGTGCGCCGGGCCGCCGACCACGTCTGGCTGCCCAGTATGCGCGCCGCAGACGACACCGGTGAGACGCTGCTCGGCGCGGTGGCCGCCGGATACGCCGCCGGCCTGCCGGTCGCCTGGGCGCAGGTCCGCCGGGGCGCGCCCGGTCAGCGGACCGACCTGCCGACGTACGGCTTCGACCGGCGCCGCTACTGGCTGCCGATCACCGGTGAACGGCACCTGCGGGCGGCGACCCCAACGGAGCCGGCCCGGGCCCATCCGCCGCTGCTCGGCCCTGAGGTGTCGACCCCGGATCAGCGGGCCGCCGGAATCCGCGAGTTCGCCACCCGGATCGGACCGGACCAGCCGGCGTACCTGGCCGACCATGTGATCCTCGGTCAGCCGGTGTTCCCGGCCGCCGGATACGTGGAGATGCTGCTGGCCGCGCAGGACGCGGTGTACGGCGAGACCAGCCGGCCGTTGCTCGACGTCGACATCCGCGAGCCGCTGCTGCTCGACCACGAACGCCCGGTCGAGCTGCGGCTGCGGCTGCGCGGCGAGCCGACCGGCGGTGCCACGGTGGAGATCGTCAGCACCGAGCCGAGCGCTGCCGACCACGGCCTACGACGCTGCCACGCCACCGCCACCATCGCCGCCGCCGGCCCGCCATCCGACGAACTGGTCGAGGCCGGCTCGCGGATGGCCGAGGTGCACGCCGCCGCCGGCTACCCGGCGGCCGACCGGCCCGGCGCCGACCTCTACGCCGAGTACGCCGAGCTGGGCCTGGAGTACGGCCCGTCGTTCCAGCGGATCGAGTCGATCGGTCGGCTGGACGAGGCGACCGCGGTCTCGGCCATCCAGGGCTGGGACACGGGTGCGCTGGACCATTTGCCGCCGGCCGTACTCGACAACGTGATCCAGTCGCTCGGTCCGCTGATCGACGACGGACAGACGTACCTGCCGGTGCGGTTTCGGTCGCTGCGGCTGCTGCGCAAACCCAAGGGCGAGCGGCTGCGCGGGCTGGTCCGCCGTACCGGCGTGGAGCAGGCCCGCGACGGCGAGTTCACCGCCGACCTGGCCATGTTCGACGGCGACCAGCCGGTGTTCGTCGTCCGTGGACTGGCGTTTCGTCGCGTCACCCGGACCCGCGACGACGCGCGCGGCCTGTTCCACCAGGCCCGGTGGCTGAAGCGGTCGTTGCCCCGCCGGCCGACCGAGGTCGACCGGCGGATCCTGCTCGTCGGCGCCGCCGGACCAGACGAGGGCGTCGCACCTGCCGTCGGCGCCGCGCCGGGAGACGGCCGTACTGTGCCGGCCGGGGTGACGGTCACCGTGGCCCCGGACGCCGACCGGGCCGTCGCGATACTCGCCGAGCAGCCGACCGACGTCTGCTGGTTCTGGCAGGCCGAGGACGGCCCGCTGGACCTCGACCGGTTGCGCCGGGAAACCGAACACAACCTGTCCGGCCTGCTGCACCTGCTGGCCGGGCTGGACCGGGCCGGCTTCGGACGTGACCAGCGGTTGTGGCTGGTGACCAGCGGCGCGCAGCAACTGCCCGACGACCCGGTGACCGACCGGCAGTTGCCCGCCGCCACCGTGTGGGGGTTCGGGCTGTCGCTGTGGACAGAACACCCCGCGTACCGGGTGACCCTGCTGGACCTGCCGCCGGACGCCCCGGCCGGACCGGCCCTGCTCGACGAACTGCTCGCCGGATCCGACGAGTATCAGGTCGCGTACCGGGCCGGCGGACGGCACGTTCGCCGGATCCTGCCGGTACCGGCAGATATGCCCGGCGACGGAAACACCGAACTCGCCGCCCGGGAGTCCGAGGGGCTCGCCGGTCTGCGGATGGTGCCCACCGACGACCCCGCCCCGGTCGGCGACGAGATCCAGGTACGGATGCACGCCGCCGGCCTCAACTTCAAGGACGTGCTGAACGCACTCGGTCTGCTCCGCCAGCACGCCGACACCACCGGTACGCCGTACCAGCCGCTGCCGCTCGGCTTCGAAGGCGCCGGCACCGTCGTCGCGGCCGGACCGCAGGCACGGTTCGCGGTCGGTGACGCGGTGATGATCAGTCACCTCGGCTGCCTGCGTCGCCGGGTCACCGTGTCGTCGGAGCTGGCCGTCGGCAAGCCGGACAACCTGGACTACGCCGAAGCGGCGGGGATCCCGACCGCGTACGTCACCGCGCACTACGCGCTGCACGAACTAGCCGGGATGAAAGCCGGTGACCGGGTGCTGATCCACGCCGCGGCCGGCGGTGTCGGGCAGGCCGCGATGCAGCTTGCCCGGCTCGCCGGTGCGCAGGTGTACGCGACGGCCAGCCCGCACAAGCACGACCTGTTGCACGGCCAGGGTGCGGTGGCCGTTTTCAATTCCCGCACCCTCGACTTCGCTGACGAGGTGCTGGCCGCCACCGGCGGGGCCGGCGTCGACATCGTGCTGAACAGCCTGAACAAGGAGTACATCCCGGAGGGCATCCGGGTCCTCGCCGCGGGCGGGCGGTTCGTCGAGCTCGGCAAGCTCGGTGCGTGGACCGCCGAACAGGTCCGGGCGGTACGGCCCGACGTGGCGTACCACCACTTCGACCTGAGCGAGTTCGCCCCGGAGCGGCTGCGCCAGATCAACCACGGCATCCTCACCGACCTCGCCGACCGGCTGGCCCGGGGCGAACTGCGACCGCTGCCCACCACCCGGTACGAGCTGGACGAGGTCGAGGAGGCGTTCAGCCTGCTCAGCCGGGGCGGCAACGTCGGCAAACTGGTGCTCGTCCTGCCCGGGCCACGACCGCCGGCCCCGGCGCACGGCCCGGTCCGGCCGGACCGCACGTACCTGATCACCGGCGGGTTCGGCGCGCTCGGCCTGCTCACCGCCCGCAAGCTGATCGCGCTCGGTGCCCGGCACCTGGCGCTGGTCGGCCGCCGCGAGGTGCCCGACGCCGAACTGGCCGAGCTCGCCGAACGGCTCGGCGGGCGGGCGCGGCTGACCGCGCACCGGTGCGACCTGGCCGACCCGGCCGACGTGAGCCGGCTGGCCGCCGCACTGCGCGCAGCGCGGCACCCGGTCGGCGGGATCCTGCACGCCGCCGGTGTCCTCGTCGACCGGCCGGTGGCCCGGATGACCTGGTCCGACGTGGCCACCGTGTTCGGCCCCAAGGTGTACGGCAGCTGGCTGCTGCACCACACCTTCGAGGCCGAACCGGAGCTGGACTTTTTCATCGGCTACTCGTCCGTCGCCTCGGTGCTCGGCAGCGCAGCCCAGGCCAACTACGCCGCCGGCAACGCGTTCATCGACGCCCTGATGGACCTGCGCGGCCGTCAGGGCCGACCGGGGACGAGCATCAACTGGGGGCCGTGGGGCGAGGTCGGCATGGCGGCCGGGCTGGACGCGCGACTGGCCCGCGGCATCGAGGCGCAGGGCATGCGATTCCTCCGCCCGGCGCAGGGCACCGGGGCGCTGGCCCGCCTGCTGACCGCGCCGACCACGCCGGTGATGGTCGGCGAGTTCGACTTCGACCGGCTGGCCGGCAGCCGGCCGCTGCCGAACCCGCTGTACGAGCGGGTCGCCCGGGGCGCCACCGAGGCCGACACCGGCTTCCAGGTCGACCAGGTCGTCGGGCTGCCCCGCTCGGAACGGATCGCCGCGCTCAGCCTGCTGGTCCGTAGCCGGCTTGCCACCGCACTGCATTTCGACGGCGCGGACGACATCGGCCCGGACACCCGGTTCGCCGAGCTCGGACTGGACTCACTGGCCGCTGTCGAGCTGAAGAACGTGCTGGAGTCACTGCTCGGCGTCGCGCTGCCCACCGGCATGGTCTTCGACCATCCATCGGTGGACCAGCTTGTCGCGTACCTGGACGGTCTGCTTGCCGGCGGACCGCAGGCCGGTGATGGTTCGGCGGTCGACCCGCGGCGCCCAGACGACGGCGTGGCCGCGCTCAGCGACGACGACGTCGCCGCGCAACTCGCCGTCCTGCAGGAGGGCTGACCGCGGTGCGTGACTACATAGCCTCCCTTCAGCAACTGTCCAGACAGCAGCTCGTGCTGCTGGCCGCCCGGCAGCGGGCCCGCGAGACGCAGGGCATCGCGGTGGTCGGCACCGCCTGCCGGTTCCCCGGCGCGATCAACGACCCGTCGGGGCTGTGGCAGGCGCTGCTGGCCGGCCGGCAGGTTCCGGCGGAACGCGCCGGTGCGCCCCGGTTGAGCACCGGCCGGCCGAGGTGGAACCTGGCCGCGCCCGACCTCGCCCCGCACGCCGAGCTGCTGGCCCGAGGGGTGTACGTGGCCGACGTCGACCTGTTCGAGCCGGAACGGTTCGGCGTCACCGACGACGAGGCACGCTATCTCGATCCGCAGCAGCGGCTGTTGGTGACCTGTGCCGACCAGGCCCTGCGCGACGCCGGGGTGACACCATCGGCGCAGACCCGGACCGGGGTGTTCGCCGCGGTCAGCACCGTCGAGTACCACTATTCGTTGCTGCGCAACGGGGTCGGAGCGGACGGGCTGTCCCCGTACATGGGCACCGGCGCGGCGCTGAGCGCCACCGCCGCCCGCGTCGCGGTCGGCCTCGGCCTCACCGGGCCGATGCTGACCACCGACACCGCCTGCTCCTCGGCGCTGACCGCCGTGCACCTGGCCAGTTCGGCGCTGCGGCGCGATGAGTGCGACGTCGCGTTGGTCGCCGTCTGCCACCTTCAGCTGGCGCCGTTCACCACGGTGGTCTTCGATCAGGCCGGGATGCTCTCGCCGACCGGCCGGTGCCGGCCGTTCGCCGCCGACGCCGACGGGCACGTCCGAGGCGAGGGCTGCGCGGTACTGGTGCTCAAACGGGCACCGGACGCCCGCGCCGACGGCGATCAGCCGTACGCGGTGATCCGTGGCAGCGCGGTCCACCAGCACGGTCGGCGGCCGACGATGACCGCGATGGCCGCGGCCGGCCAGCGCACCGTCATCGAACTGGCGCTGCGCGACGCTGACGTGGACCCGCACCAGGTGGGGTACGTCGAGGCGCAGGCCAGTGGCGCCAAGGTGGGCGGGGTGATTGAGGCGGAAGCGACGGCGCAGGCGTACCGCCGGGACGGGGCCGGGGCGCCGCCGCTGCTGATCGGCTCCAGCAAGGCCAACCTCGGCTACCTGGAGACGGCTTCCGGCGCGGCGAGCCTGCTCAAGACGGCGCTCGCGCTCAGCCACGGCGAACTGCCCGGCCAGCCGGACTTCGACGCCCCGGATCCGGACATCGCCTGGGAACGGCTCCATCTCGACGTACCACGCAAGCGGACGCCGTGGCCGGCGGGGGAGCGCCGGCTCGCCGGGGTGAGTTCGTTCGGCTTCACCGGCACCAACGCCCACGTGGTCATGGAGGCGGTGCCGCAGGCACCGGCCCGGGCTGGGCTGCCCGCCGGACCGGTCACCGGCCGGTCCTACTGGCCGGAGTCGTACACGTGGGCCTGACCGAACAGGAAGGAACGCCAGCCATGTCCGCGTACCATCCGCAGTTGCAGACCCTGCAGGACGTCGTGTCGTTCCACGCCGCCGCCCGGCCGGACCATCCGGCGGTACGGTGCGAGGACCGCCGGATCACCTACCGGGAGCTGGATGAGGCGAGCAGCCGGATTGCCCGCGCGGTGCGGGCCGCCGGCCTGCCACCCGGTGCCCGGCTGGCGTACCTGGGCAAGGAGTCGGAACACTACTACGAGATCCTGTTCGCTGCGGCGAAGTCCGGCACGGTGCTGGTTCCGATCAACTGGCGGCTGGCTCCCGGGGAGGTGAGCCACATCCTCACCGACTCCCGGACCGGGATCCTGTTCGTCGAGGACGAGTTCGCCGAGCAGGCCGCCCGGGTGACCGCCGAGCTGGAGCCGGCGCCGCTGACCGTACGGCTCGACGGGCCGGGCGGGCGCGGTGCCGGCCTGCGCGCCTTCGCCGTCGGCGGTACCGGTTCCGCCGCCGTCGACGTCAGCGCGGCCGGTGTTGGCGAGGATCTCGGCGGTGGCGGTCCGGAGATCCCGGTGGCGCAGCTCTACACCAGCGGCACCACCGGGCTGCCCAAGGGCGTCGTGCTGGCCCAACGCAGCTTCTTCGCGGTCCGGGACGCGCTGGCCGGTGCCGGCCTGAACTGGATCGACTGGCGTGACGACGACGTGGCCCTGATCGGGATCCCCGGTTTCCACATCGGCGGCCTGTGGTGGGCGACTCAGGGGTTCGCCGCCGGGGCCACCCTGGTCGCGTTGCGGATGTTCGTCAGCTCGGACGCGATAACGGCGATCGAACGCCACCGGGTCACCACCGCCTGTGTGGTGCCCGCGATGCTGCAGATGATGCTGTCCGAACCGGGTCTGGACGTGTCCCGACTGGCCTCGCTACGCAAAGTGGTCTACGGCGGCTCGCCGATCTCCGAAACGCTGCTCAAGCAGTGCGTCGACGAGATCGGCTGCGACTTCGCGCAGATCTACGGACTCACCGAGACCGGCAACACGGCGGTGTGTCTGCCACCGGAGGCGCACGTCGGCGCCGATCCCCGGCCGCGTGCCGCCGGCCGGCCATACCCGGGCATCGAGGTCAAAGTGATCGACGGTGCGGGCCGGCCGCTGCCGACCGGTGAAATTGGCGAGATCTGCCTGCGTACCCCGGCTCGGATGGTGGAGTACTGGCAGTTGCCGGAGGCGACCGCGCGGACCCTGGTGGACGGATGGATCCACACCGGCGACGCCGGATACGTCGACCCGGACGGCTTCATCTACATCTGCGACCGGATCAAGGACACCATCATCGTCGCCGGGGAGAACGTCTACCCGGCCGAGGTGGAGAGCGCCCTGGCCCGGCACCCGGCCGTGCTGGAAGCGGCGGTGGTGGGAGTGCCGCACGAGCAGTGGGGTGAGGCGGTGCACGCCTTCGTGGTGTTCCGGCCGGAACTGCATGCCAAGCCACGGGAACTGATGCTTTTTCTGCGCGGCGAAATCGGTTCGTTCAAGATCCCGACAAGCTACGAGGAGATAGACGTGCTTCCGCGCAATCCCAGCGGGAAGATACTACGGCGGGCCCTGCGCGACCGGTTCTGGAGCGACATGGCCCGGCAGGTCAACTAACCGCCCGGTCCACTATTGGGAGCGCCGATGTCCGTACTGGTCAGCAAAGGTCTCAACAGCCTGTCGTACCTGTCACCCGCGCTGGCCGGCCGGGTCGCGTTCCGGTTGTTCACCCGGCCGGTCCGCCGCGCGTCGGTGCGGCCGGGTGAACAGCCGGTGCTGGCTGCCGCGACGGTCGGCGCGATCGACCTCGACAGGCAGCGGGTGCGGACCTACCACTGGGGTGACGGGCAGCGGACCGTCCTGTTCGTGCACGGCTTCGAGGCGCGGGCCGCGTCGTTCGCCGCGTTCGTGCCGCCGCTGCTCGACGCCGGGCTCAGCGTGCTGGCGTACGACGCGCCGGGGCACGGTGACTCGGCCGGCACCGGCGTCACCATCCTGGACCACCGGCGGATCATCGAGCGGCTGCACGGACAGCACGGGCCGTTCCACTCGATCGTGGCGCACTCGTTCGGCGGCCTGTGCGCCTACTACGCGGTCCGGTGCGGGGTGAAGACCGGCCGGCTGGTCACCATCGGTGCGATGAGCGACTTCGACGCGCTGCGACTGGCGTTCTGCGAACGGCTGTCGCTGCGACCGGGGATTTCGCGGCAGCTCCAGTTGCGGACCGAGCGGCTCTTCGCGCCGCTGACCGACATCTGGCAACTGTTCTCGCCGGTGCACCGGCCGGAGGAGATCGACGTGCCGCTGCTCGTGATGCACGACTCCGTCGACCGGGAGATCGCCGTGCGGCACGCGCACCGGCTGGCCGCCGCCTACCCCACGGCCCGGCTGGTGATCACCGAAGGGCTCGGCCACCGGCGCATCCTGCGTGACCAGACGGTGATCTCCACCGTGCTGGACTTTCTCACCAGTCGAGGAAACCGTGATACCCCACAATGACCCGTCCGCCGCGCCGCCTGCGCCGATCGCCGTCGTCGGAATGTCCTGCCGGCTGCCCGGCGCCGACGGCATCGCCGAATTCTGGGCCCTGCTGCGGCGCGGCGGCACCGCGTTCAGCGGGGTACCCGAGGAACGCCGCCGCGACTGGCCGCCGGACGCGCTGCCGCCGGCCGACGTCGGCACCGACCCGCAGGGCGGCTTCCTGACCGGGGTCGACCGGTTCGACGCGGCGTTCTTCGGCATCTCGCCGCGGGAGGCCGCCGCCCTGGACCCGCAGCACCGGCTGATGCTGGAGCTGGCCTGGGAGGCGCTGGAGGACAGCGGCCAGCCACGGCAGCGGTGGGCCGGTCGGCGGGCCGGGGTGTTCGTCGGGGCGATCGCCGACGACTACGCGGCCCTGGTGCACCGGGCCGGGCCGGCGGCGGTCGACCGGCACACCTTCACCGGCCTGCAACGAGGGCTGATCGCCAACCGGGTGTCCCGCCTGCTCGGCCTGACCGGCCCGAGCCTGACCGTCGACGCCGGCCAGTGTTCGTCACTGCTCGCCGTGCACCTCGCCTGCGAACAGCTGTGGGCCGGAGATGTCGATCTCGCTCTCGCCGGCGGGGTGCATCTCAACCTGGCCCCCGACGGCTGGCTGGCTGCCGCCCGGTTCGGCGTGCTGTCCCGCAGCGGCGCCAGCGTCCCGTTCGACACCGCCGCCGACGGGTTCCGCCGCGGCGAGGGCGGCGGGCTGGTCGTGCTCAAGCCGCTGCGGCTGGCCGAGGCGGACGGCGACGACATCTACTGCGTCGTGCTCGGCGGAGCGACCAACAACGACGGCGACGACGCGGATCCGGCGGTTCCCGCCGTCTCCGGCCAGGAGGCGGTGCTGCGGCGGGCGTACCGACGGGCCGGCGTGTCGCCGGCCGACGTGCAGTACGTCGAGCTGCACGGCACCGGCACCCGGCGGGGCGACCGGGTGGAGGCGACCGCCCTCGGCGCGGTGGTCGGCCTAGACAGGCCCGCCGACCAGCCGGCGCGGGTCGGCTCGGTGAAGGCCAACATCGGGCACCTCGAAGGTGCGGCCGGCATCGCCGGGCTGGTCAAGACCGCGCTCAGCATCCGCTACCGTGGTCTGCCCGCCCATCCAGGCCGCACCGGCACCGGCCCGGCGACGGGCGCGAGCGCGGGCCGGGCCGATGACGGGGACGACCCGGGCGCCGGCCGGCTGCCGCTGGCCGACCTCGGTCTGCGGGTGCAGCCGGAGTACGGGCCGTGGCCGGTGCCGGAGCGACTGCCGCTGGCCGGCGTCAGCTCCTTCGGTATCGGTGGCACCAACTGCCATCTCGTCCTGGCCGGGGTGCCGCTGCCAGCTGCGCCGCCGCCACGAGCGGCCGTCGGCCCGGCCGTGGTCTGCCCGCTCAGCGCCCGGTCCGACGCGGCGCTGCGGGCGCAGGCCGACCGGCTGCACCGCTACCTGGTCGGCCATCCGGAGGTTGACCCACGCGACGTCGCGTGCTCGCTGGCGACCACCCGTACGGTGCTGCCGGTACGGGCCGCGGTGGTCGCCGCCGACCGTGGTGAGCTGCTCGCCGGGTTGGCCGCGGTCGCGGCCGCCAGCCCGGCAGCCGGCACGGTGGCTCCCGGCACCGCACCGAGCGGCGGGTACGCCGAACCGGTGCGGCTCGCCCACCGCCACGTCGCTGGCGACCCGGTCGACTGGCCCGAGGCCCCGGCCGTTGGTCGGGGTCGGCGGATCCGCCTGCCGAGCTACCCGTACCAGCGGGAACGCCACTGGCTGCCGGCCATCAACCCGCCGGCGGTGAACCCGCCGACCGCCCAACGGCCGGTGGTCACGTCGCCGGCCGCCTCCCGGCCGGCGGCGAATCCGCCGTGCGCCCCGCGACCGTTGCCGGTCGGCCTGGGTGGCCTGTCGGCCACGCTGGCCGCCGTACGGCGGCACGCCGCCACCGTGCTCGGCCACCCGGATCCGGCCGGCGTCGACCCCGAACTGCCGTTCCGGGAACTCGGCCTGGACTCGCTCGGGGGTGAGCAGCTACGCGACCGACTGGCCGCCGAGACCGGCCTGCCCCTGGCATCGAGCCTGATCTACGACCATCCGACGCCGCAGCGGCTGGCCCGACACCTCGCCGACCGGCTCGGCGGCACGGACGCCGCCGGTCCGAACCCCGACCGGCTCGGCGGCACGGACGCCGCGGTCGACGAGCCGTTGGCCATCGTCGGGATGGCCTGCCGCTACCCGGGTGACGCCGAGTCGCCGGACGAGCTGTGGCGGATCCTCGTCGACGGGGCCGACGTGACCGGCGACTTTCCCACCGACCGGGGCTGGGACGTGGACCGACTGTACGATCCGACGCCCGGCCGGCCCGGCCGGACCTACACCCGGCGCGGCGGGTTCCTCACCCGGGCGGACCGGTTCGACGCCGACTTCTTCGGCATCAGCCCGCGTGAGGCGCTGGCTATGGATCCGCAGCAGCGGCTGCTGCTGGAGGTCGGCTGGGAGACGCTGGAAAGCGCCGGCATCGATCCGACGATGCTGCGCGGCGAGCGGGTCGGTGTGTTCGTCGGTGCGACCGCCGGGGACTACGGACCCCGGCTGCACGAGGCGCCGGACCAGGTGCGCGGCCATCTGCTGACCGGCACCTCGGCCAGCCTGCTGTCCGGTCGACTGTCCTACGTGCTCGGCTTCGACGGGCCGGCGGTCACGGTGGACACCGCGTGCTCGTCGTCGCTGGTCGCACTGCACCAGGCGGCGCGGGCGGTGCGGGCCGGCGAATGCCCGCTGGCTCTTGCCGGCGGCGTGGCGGTGATGTCTACCCCCGGCATGTTCCTGGAGTTCAGCCAGCAGCGGGGACTGTCGCCGGACGGGAGGTGCCGGGCGTTCGCCGCCGGTGCCGACGGCACCGCCTGGAGCGAAGGCGTCGGGCTGGTCCTGCTCGAACCGCTGTCCCGGGCCCGGCGGCTCGGTCACCCGGTGCTCGCCCTGCTGGTCGGGTCGGCGGTCAACCAGGACGGAGCCAGCAACGGTCTGACCGCCCCGCACGGTCCGGCTCAGGAACGGGTGGTCCGCGGCGCGCTGGCCGCCGCCGGGCTGCGGCCGGACGACATCGACGCGGTCGAGGCCCACGGCACCGGCACCCGGCTCGGTGACCCCGTCGAAGCGACCGCTCTGCTCGCCGTACACGCCGGACGGGATCCGGACCGGCCGGTGCGGCTCGGCTCGTTGAAGGCGAACGTCGGGCACAGCCAGGCGGCGGCGGGCATCGGCGGCGTATTGAAGATGATCCTGGCGATGCGGTACGGGATGCTGCCGGTCACGCCGCACCTCGACGAACCCACGCCGCTGGTGGACTGGTCGGCCGGCACCGTCCGGCTGCTCACTGAGCCCGTGCCGTGGCCGCCGGGGGCGCGGCCGCGAAGGGCGGGGGTGTCCTCGTTCGGCATCAGCGGCACCAACGCCCACGTGATCCTCCAGGAGGCGCCGACCGATGAACCCGGGCCGGCACGGGCGGCAACGGCGCCGGCCGCGCCGCTGGCCGGTATGGTCCTCTGGCCGCTCTCCGCCCGGACCCCGCAGGCGCTGGCGGAGCTGGCCGGTCGCCTGCACGACCGGCTCGCCGCATCGGTCGCCGGAGCCGGCACCGGAGCCGGGGACGACCCGGCGGACGTCGGACACGCGCTGGTCACCGGCCGGGCATCGCTGTCCTGTCGGGCGGTGGTGGTCGGGGACGACCGGGAGGAGTTGCTGCGGTCGCTGGCCGCACTGCGGTACGGCGAGCCGGCGCCTGGGCTGGTCCAGGGCACCGCCGTCCCTGGTGGCACCGCGTTCCTGTTCCCCGGCCCGCTTCCTGCGGATGAGACAGCCCGGCTCGCGTCCATCCGCGCCACGGTGGCCGGGCTCGCCCGCCGGCACCGGGTGTTCGCCGAAGCGTTGCGCCAGGTGGCCGGACACCTCGACCCGTACCTGCCCGGCCCGCTGCTGACGATCCTGACCGGGGACCCGGATCCGTGTCCGGTCGGCGGCCGGCACCGGGTCGCCGACGCCGTCCTGTTCGCCGGGTCGCTGGCCGCCCACCAGCTGGTGACCGATCTCGGCCTGCAGCCGGACGTGCTGTTCGGCGAAGGGGTCGGCGAGGTGGCCGCCGCCCACGCCGCAGGCGTGCTGGCGCTGTCCGACGCCTGCCGGTTGGCCATGGCACTGAGCGACCTGACCCGGCCGGCCGACGCGACACCGACGACGGACCCGACGGGGGGTGCCGCCGTCCCGGCCGACTACGCCGAGGTCCTCGGCTCACTCACCTTCGCCGCCCCGCGATTGCCGGTGGTCTCTCCGCTCACCGGGGCGCCGGTCCCGGCCGAGGTGATCACGACTGCCGGGCACTGGCTGCGGTACGGCCACCGGCCAGTCGACGTGGCCGCCGGTCTGCAGCGGCTAACCGACGACGGGATCCGCCGCTACCTGGAGCTCGTCGCGGGATCGGCACCCGCCGGGCGATTCCCGGCCGGCGCCGGGGACCCGCCGCCGCTGGTGTTGCCGGCGGCGATCGGTGACGTCAGCGGGGCGGGTGGCCCCGCCATCGCCGTGGCCCGGATGTACTGTGCCGGCGCCACCCTGCGGCCGGTGGTGCCGCCGGATGGTCCGGTACGCCGGCCGGTGGCCCTGCCGACCTACCCGTTCCAGGGGCGGCGGTACTGGCTGGAGCCGTCGACCGGGCCAGCCGGGGGCCGCAGCACCGATCTGGAACCGACCGGGCATCCACTGCTCGGTGCCGTCGTCGAACTGCCCGACACCGGTGACGTGGTGGCGACCGCGCGGCTCGGTCCGACCGAGCAGCCGTGGTTGGCCGACCACGTGGTGGACGGGGCGGTGCTGGTGCCCGGCGCGGTGTTCGTCGAGTGGGCTCTTCGGCTGGCCGGTCGGTTCGGCGCCGGGGCGGTGGCGGAGCTCGTGCTGGAGTCGCCGCTGCTGGTGGCGCCCGGCGCGGCCGAGGTCCGTCTGGTGCTGCGGGCTGCCGGGGCGGACGGCCGGCGACGGTTGACGGTGCATTCCCGGCCAGCGGCGGACCCGGGCGGGCGGTGGACCCGGCACGCCAGCGCGCTGCTGGGCGACCCGGCGGCGGACGCCGCCCCGACCGCCCCGACCGCCCCGACCGCCCCGACCGGCAGCCAACCGGTCGACATCGGACAAATGTACGTCGACCTAGCTGGCCGCGGCTTCGACTACGGCCCACGCTTCCGGGTCGTCCGGAGGCTCCGGATCGACGGCGACGAACTGTCCGGCGAACTCGACGACGATCCAGCAGACAGCGGATACGGCGTCCACCCGGCTGTCTTGGACGGTGCGCTGCAGGCCGTACTGACGGCCGAGGCGTCCAGCGGCACGCCGCTGCCGTTCGCCTGGCACGGCGTACGCCAGCTTGCCGCCACGACCGGTCGGCTGCGCCTGTACGGTCGGCGGCTGGCCCCGCTGACCTGGTCGCTGCTGCTCGCCGACGGAGCCGGTCGGCCGGTGCTTACTGTGGCGTCGGTGATCTTCCGCCCGGTCGCCGCCGGGACGCTCGCCGCGCCCGGGGAGCCGGCCCGGCCGGTGCTGCTGCGGCCGGTCTGGCGGTCGGCGTCGCCGTCCGTCGCCCCGGCGGTCAGCGGCCGGTGGAGCCTGCTCGGTGCCGACTATCTCGGGCTTACCGGGGCGGTGAAGAGCCGGCTGCAGTTGCACGCGCACGCGTCGCTGCACGAACTCGACGACGAGTTGCGGGCCGGCGCGAACCCACCCGAGGTGGTCCTGGTCTGCGGCGTCGACGACGGCGACGGCGAACGGCGGCTGGCCGCCTCGGTCCGGGCGAGCGCGCAGCGGATCGTCGCCCTGGTGCAGAGCTGGATCGCGGACGAGTCGCTGGACGACAGCCGGCTGGTGGTGGTCACCCGTGGGGCTGTCGCCACCGAGCCGGGCGACGACGCGGACCCGGCCGGGGCCGCCGTATGGGGCGTACTGCGCGGCGTGCGGGCCGAGTACCCGGACCGGTTCCTCCTGGTGGATGTGGACGACGGTGACGACAGCCCGGGGGCCCTCGCCGAGGCGCTCGCCGACGCGGTCGCGTCCGGCGAGCCGGAGCAGGCGGTACGGTCGGGTCGCCGGCTGCTGCCCGGGCTGGAACCGGTGCCACGCCTGACGGAGGAACAGCCGGCCGGCGCCGTCGACCGGGCGGTCGACCCGGTCCGCTGGTCCACCGGCACCGTGCTGTTGACCGGCGGGACCGGTGCGGTCGGTTCGCTGCTCGCCGGGCATCTCGTGGACCGGCACGCCGTACGGCATCTGGTGCTGGTGAGCCGGCGCGGCCCGGACGCTCCGGGTGTCGCCGAGCTGGTGGCCCGGTTGGCCGCCACCGGTGCCGAGGTGCGCGCCGTCGCCTGCGACGTGATTGATCCGATGGCGGTCCGTCGGCTGCTGGCCGAGGTGCCGCCGGACCGGCCGGTACGGGCGGTGGTGCACGCCGCCGGCGTTGTCGACGACGGCACGGTCAACCTGCTCACCCCGCGTCGGCTGGACCGGGTCCTGCGGTCCAAGGTAGACGTTGCGGTACGCTTGGCCGAGCTGCTGCCCGACGGGGCGCCGGACGCGGATCTCGTGCTGTTCTCCTCGGTGATCGGCCTGACCGGCGGTGCCGGTCAGGCCAACTACGCCGCCGCGAACGCGGCCCTGGACGCGCTCGCGTACCGCTGGCACCGGGCCGGTCGGCGGACGCTGTCACTTGCCTGGGGGCTGTGGGGGCTCGGCTCGGGCATGGGTGCCGCGCTGTCCCCGACGGATCTGCGCCGGATGGAACGCGCCGGGCTGGCGGCCCTGTCGGCGGAGCAGGGGCTGGCGCTGTTCGATGAGGCAGTCCGTCGACCCGAACCGGTGCTGGTGCCGGTACGGCGGTATCCGCAGCCACCGGGGCACCGGCGGACCGGGCTGGCCCGCCTGCTGCCGGAGACCGGGCCGTCGGCCGTCGGTCAGTCCGCTCGGCAGCGGTCCGGGCGGCTGGCCGGGGACCCGGCGGAGGTGGCGGCCGGTCAACCGGACGACGTACGGGCGACGCTCGCCGGGCT
This sequence comes from Micromonospora sp. LOL_015, assembly GCF_048060275.1. Classification (NCBI taxonomy): domain Bacteria; kingdom Bacillati; phylum Actinomycetota; class Actinomycetes; order Micromonosporales; family Micromonosporaceae; genus Micromonospora; species Micromonospora sp. LOL_015. The sequence goes on along the minus strand of NZ_JBHMIO010000036.1, from coordinate 17,862 downwards.
GGCTCCCCGGCAACGGGAGGAACATCTCGTCGGGCTGGTCCAGCAGCATGTCGCCGAGGTACTGGGACACGGCACACCGGAGGCGGTCGGCGTCGACCGCGAACTGTGGGATGTCGGGTTCGACTCGCTCACCACGGTCGAGCTCGGCAACCGGCTGACCCTGGCCACCGGGCTGCGGCTGCCGCTCTCCGTGACCTTCGAGAACACCACGGTCCGGGCGTTGGCCCGGCAGCTGGCCCGGTTGCTCGAGGCGCCGTGATGGCGGCGGTCGACGGTGGCCGGTGCCGGCGGTGACAGCCGACGGTCACGGGCAGCGGACGACCTGACCTCCGTAGGACAGGCCGCCGCCGAAGCCGAACAGCAGGATCGGTGCGCCGGACGGTATGTCGCCGCGCATCACCAGCTTCGACATCGCGATCGGAATGCTGCCGGCGGAGGTGTTGCCGGACTCGACGACGTCCTCGGCCACGATCGCGTCCGGTGCGCCGATCCGTTCCGCGAGCGATCTGATGATGCGCAGGTTCGCCTGGTGCGGCACGATCGCGGCGAGGTCTGCCGGGGCCACCCCCGCCCGTTCGCAGACCTGCCGGGCGATGGTCGGCAGCATCGTCGTCGCCCACCGGTAGACCGCTTGGCCGGCCTGCTGGAAGGTGCCGGACCGCCCCTCGATCCGTACCGCGTCGGACATCTCCGGGACCGAGCCCCAGACGACCGGACCAATCCCGGGCTGGTCGGCGGCGGTCACTACCACCGCTCCAGCGCCGTCGCCGACCAGCACACACGTCGTACGGTCGGTCCAGTCGGCGAAGTCGGACAGTTTCTCCACTCCGACGACGATCGCGTTGCGAGCCGCGCCGGCACGTACCGCGTGATCGGTTGCGGCCAGCGCGTAGGTGAACCCGGTGCAGGCGACGTTGACGTCGATGACCGCCGGGTGGCCGAGCCCGAGGCGGGCGGCGACCCGGGCGGCCATGTTCGGCGACCGGTCGATGGCGGTGCAGGTGGCGACCGAGACGTAGTCGATGTCGGCAGGGGACAGGCCGCTCTGGGCGAGTGCCTTGCGGGCGGCGTGCGCCGCCATCTCGTCGACGGTCTCGCCCGGCTCGGCGATGTGCCGGGTCTGGATCCCGACCCGGGACTGGATCCATTCGTCGCTGGTGTCGACCATGTTGGACAGATCGTCGTTGGTGAGGATCCGGCTGGGCTGGTAGTGCCCAACGGAGAGGATGCGTGAGCCAGTCATCGGAGTCCTTCCGTGGATACTCCGGCCTTCCGGCCGGAGCGGCAACGGAACCCCTACGGAGCAGGGCTGGCAAGGCCGATCCGCCGCCAGTCGACTATAGTGCCTCCCGCCGCGCAGCCGAGACATCCGCCATGGCCTGACTGCATTGAATAGTTGACTCGGCGTCTGGGTGGCGATCGTGAGCATGGCCGGGATCGAGGTTTGCCGACGACTCACCTCGGGCGTCGTCTCCGGCGACAACCCGTACGGTGCCGTTGGTGATGGTGAGCCGGCCTCGGTCCGCCTCGGTGTCGTCGGACTTGATGCCGTCACCGCCGGCGGTGACATTGAGGCTTCCCCTGGTGATGTCGAGGAAGTCCTTGCCCGGATGCCGTCGTTGACAGCGTCGACCGTGATCGTGCCCGACTCGATGGCGCGGCTGAACAGGGCGGCGTTCGGCTCGTCGGTGTCCGGGTCGGGATAGCCGTAGTCGGTCGCGTCGGTGAGCCGGCTGGTGGTGCCGGTGGCGAGCGTGATCACGACCTAGTCGGCGTCGGTGACCTGCAGTGGTGCGTTGCTGGAGTTGGTGATGGCAGCGCCGGGACACGCGCGTGAACACATCGATATCACTAGATGAACTTCGGTGGTTTTGGCGAACCGCGTTCCAGCCCGACTACCTCGATCCCAGGCGCGCGGGAGGCTCCGGGCCGTCGAGCAGCAACGTCAGTTCGGTGGCGAGGTGCAGGCTCAGCCCGAGCAGCGTGAGTCCGGTCAGTACGTTGAGCGTGCGGGCGGCCACCGGTCGCCGGAGGAAGCCGCCGGCCCGGTCGACCGTTACCGCCAGTATCGGATACCAGATCATCGCCAGTAGCACGATCAGCAGAGCCAACATGGCGGTAGGCGGCCCGACCGGCACCCCGGTAGGAACGAACTGCGGAATCAGGCTGGCGAAGAACACGAACACCTTGGGATTCGTCACATCGGTCACCAGGCCTTGCCGGTACGCCCGCCAGACGCCGCTACCTTGGATCCGACGATGACGGCGTACGTCATTTTCGCCGCGGACCGCCCGGCCGGACGGCGGGTCCGTTCTCGGTCGACTGCAGAGCAGCCGGATGCCCAGATAGCAGAGATAGCCCATGCCGACGAACTGGATCGCCCGGTAGGCGGTCGCTGAGGCAATCATCAGCGCCGCGATTCCGAGTGCAGCCAGTGACGAGTGCAGGAGCAGTCCACTGATGATGCCGCCGGCGGTGGCCAGCCCCAGTTTGCGGCTGTCGAGTGCGTTGCGTACCACCATGGTGAAGTCCGCTCCCGGCAGGACGACCATCGCGGCCGCCACGCCGATGAACGTGACGAGGTTGCCGCTCAACAAAGGCGGCACCCCTCAGGCATCTTTGACAGTTGCATCGTGGGGTGCCTCCTGATGGCGCGGTCAGGCATGCGTCGATCTGCGCGTGGGGACGAGTCACATCCGGGTGTGCGCCGCCCGTCGCACCAGGCCCCGGGGGAGAGACCGACATGACCATACACCGGCCGGTGCATGCCCAAAAGAGGGAAAAGTCAGGTAAGCGGATCCGGAGTGCGGCGCCAACCCATTCGACCTAAATGGAACTGCAACGTGCCGACTGGCCGTGTACAGTCGCGATACGAATCCCGCCACTGGTGGGGTCGGCGTCCTGGCCCCGCCGCCGCGCCACCATCCGGCAATGGTGACGATTGCCACTCCGCGTCCATCCCTACCCGTCCGCGACGGTAGATTCACCCTGCTGCCCGTGCTAGTCGACCGGCGCGGCGAGGGATGATTTCCGAGGCGACGACGCCAGGAAACAACCAGGTCATCTTCTCGGGGCATCGTGATCGTGACGGATCGTGTCGCCATGACCACCGGGATCGGTGCTGGTCCGCGAATCCCGACACGAGACCCTGCGCGCGGCCGCGCGCCCTGATCGGAAAAGGCTGTATGTCTGCGTTCTCCCCTGCGGCGTTCCGGCCGCGTCTGTCCCGCCCGTCGTGGTTGTCCCCGAAGGTGTTCCGTACCGAGGTCCTCGCTGGCCTGGTGGTCGCGCTCGCGTTGATCCCGGAGGCGATCTCGTTCTCCATCCTCGCCGGGGTCGACCCACGGGTCGGGTTGTTCGCGTCGTTCACCATGGCGGTGACCATCGCGGTCTGCGGTGGCCGGCCGGCGATGATCTCCGCGGCGACCGGCGCGATCGCGTTGATCGTCGCCCCGTTGGCCCGCGACCACGGGCTCGGCTATCTGCTGGCGGCGGTGATCCTCGGCGGGGTGCTGCAGGTGCTGCTCGCCGTGCTCGGCGTCGCCCGACTGATGCGGTTCGTCCCGCGCAGCGTAATGGTCGGCTTCGTCAACGCCCTGGCGATCCTGATCTTCGCAGCGCAGGTGCCCTACCTGATCGGGGTGCCGTGGCTGGTCTATCCAATGGTCGCCGTCGCGCTGGTGATCATTGTCGGGCTGCCCCGGCTGACGAAGGCGGTGCCGGCGCCGCTGGTCGCGATCGTCGTGCTGACCGTCGTCACGGTCGTCGCCGGCTTCGCTGTGCCGACCGTCGGTGACCAGGGCGCTCTGCCGGACAGCCTGCCGATGTTCGTCCTGCCGCAGATCCCGTACACCTGGGCGACCCTGCAGGTGATCGCCCCGTACGCGGTCGGGGTCGCGCTGGTCGGGTTGATGGAGTCGTTGATGACCGCCAAGCTGGTCGACGACATCACCGACACCCACTCGAACAAGACCCGCGAGTCGTGGGGGCAGGGCGTGGCGAACATCGTCACCGGCTTCTTCGGCGGCATGGGTGGCTGCGCGATGATCGGCCAGACGATGATCAACGTCAAGGTGGCCGGTGCCCGGACCCGGCTGTCGACCTTCCTGGCCGGGGTGTTCCTGCTGGTCCTGGTCGTCTCCCTGGGCGACGTCGTCGCCCGGATCCCGATGGCCGCCCTGGTCGCCGTAATGATCATTGTCGCGGTGTCGACGTTCGACTGGCACAGCGTCGCCCCCGCCACCCTGAAGCGGATGCCGTGGGGGGAACTCGCGGTGATGGTTTCCACCGTCGCCGCAGTGCTGATCACCCACAACCTCGCGATCGGCGTGATCATCGGTGTCCTGACCGCCATGGTGATCTTCGCCCGCCGGGTCGCACACATGGTGGAGGTCACGAGCGTGCTCGACCCCGACGGCACCACCCGGATCTACTCGGTGCACGGCGAACTCTTCTTCGCCTCCAGCAACGACCTCGTCTACCAGTTCGACTACGCCGGCGACCCGGACCGGGTGATCATCGACATGACGCACGCGCACATCTGGGACGCCTCGTCGGTGGCCGCGCTCGACGCCATCACCACCAAGTACGCCAGTCGCGGCAAGACCGCTGAGATCATCGAGCTGAACCAGCCCAGCGCCCGAATCCACGGCACCCTCGCCGGGCAGCTCAGGGTCGGCCACTGACATCGGTCAGGCCGGCGGTACGCCGCCGGCCGCACCGGTGGACGTCCGGCCCGTCGGCCAGTCGACCGGCAGCGCGAGCGGGCCGCGCACGATGGTTCCGGCGCGCCACCGTACCCCGTCCGGGTCGGCCAGCCGCAGACCCGGCGCCGCCGCGACCAGCGCGCCGACCACTTCCTGGATCTCCATCGTCGCCAGCCAGGCCCCGAGGCAGCGGTGCGGACCGTAGCCGAAGGTGACATGCCGGGCCGTCGGGTGACGGTCCGGGTCGAAGGTATCCGCGTCCGGGAACACCTCGTCGTCACGGTTGGCGGAGATGGTCGAGGCGAACACCGCCTCCCCGGCCCGGACCGTCACCCCACCCAGCTCGACGTCCTCGGTCGCCACCCGGGGCAGCCCGCTGCCGCCGTTGAGCGGCACGAACCGGAGCAGCTCGTCGACCACCGCCGGCACCCGGTCCGGCTCCCGGCCCAGCAACTCCCAGAGGCGCCGGTGGCGCAGCAGCAGGTACGCCGAACTGGCCAGCTGGCTGGCCGTGGTCTCGAACCCGGCGGCGAGCAGGGTCACACCGAACGACACCAGCTCCTGCTCGGTCATCCGGTCGCCGTCGTCGGTCGCCCGGACCAGCATGCTCAGCAGGTCGCCGGTGGCCGACTCACGGCGGTGCGCGATCAGCTCCCGCAGGTAGTCCTCCAGTGCGGCGGCGACCGACCGGAACTCATCGGCCGGCATCGGCCCGGGCATCAGCAGCGCGTGCGTCCAGGCGCGGAACCGGTCGCGGTCGGCCAGCGGTACGCCGAGCACGTGGCACAGCACGGTCAGCGGCACCGGCAACGCGACAGCCGCGTACAGGTCGCCCGGTGCCGGGCCGGCCAGCAGCGCGTCGATCCGTTCGGCGGCGACCTGCCGGACGTTCGGGCGCAGTTGCTCGATGCGCCACTGGGCGAACGCGCTGGCCGCGATGCGTCTCAGCCGGCCATGTTCGGGTCGGTCCAGATCCAGGATGGTGGTGGCCACCGGCGGGGCCTCGGTCTGCCGGGGCACGTCCGGACCGCAGGCGGCGGCCCGGCTGAACCTGGGGTCGGCGAGCACCGTCGTCACGTCGGCGTACCGGGTGGCGAGCCAGGCGTCGCCGCCGTACGGCAGCCGGATCCGGGACACCGGGCACTCGGCGCGCAGCCGGGCCAACCGTGGGTCCAGCTCCAGCTCGTCGTAGTCACGGAACGGGTACAGCGGCGGGTCGTGCGGCTGCGGGACGTGCGGCGCGGAGGCGGTCACGGTCGAACCGCCTCACACTGCCACGTGCGGCACCGGCCAGTGCCGCATCCGGTAGGGCAGGATCAGCACTGCGTCGCCGGCGGCGCAGGCCAGCCCGGCTTCGACGGCGACGGCGGCCGCGTCGACGTCGCCCGGCGCCGGCACCCCGGACGGGTCCTCGGCCAGCCGCAGGAACGCGTCCGCGCCGTCGGTGATCACCATCCGGCTGGCCTGGACCCCGGGCCGGACGTCCTTGACCACCACCATCCCCGGCCCGCGACGGTAGTAGCAGCTGCCGTACCGGTAGGCCAGGCCCCATTCGCCGGCGTAGGCCCGGCTGGCCTGGTCGGTGCCGGCCGACGGCGCGACCAGGTGTACGTGGGTGTCCAGCGGGAACGACGGCCGCCCGCGCAGGGTCCAGCGCAGCCGTACCGCGTGGCTGGTCACCGCGCGCAGGAAACGCAACTGGGCCAGGTCCTGCTCGGGGGAGTGGCCGAAGTCCAGCGGCTCCGGCAGGGTCACCGTCCGCAGCGACCAGGCGGCCAGATCGGTACGGTCGGTGAGTAGCGTCGCCGTACCCATCTCAAGCCACCTTGACCGGTTCGGCGGTGGTCGCCAGGGTTATCCAGCGGCCGTTCTCCTCGAAGACCAGCCCGGCGTCGTCGAGTTCGGCCAGCCACCGCGCCAGCCGGTCGGTCTCCACCGGCAGCCCGGCGGCGGCGAGCCGCCCGGCCAGGGCCGGGACGGTACGGCCGTGCTCCAGTTCGGCGTAGGCGCGGCGCAGCCGGGGGTCGGCGATGCGGTGTTCGTGGTCCGGCCAGCCGACCCGCCGGTCGACGATCACGATCTCGTCGGCGTCCAGGCCGGTGAGCAGCTGCAGCGCGCTGGCCGGATAGCCGTCGGTCCAGCGTTTGAGGAGCTCGTTCAACGGCTCGGCGTCCTGCTCGGACAGGCCGGCGGGTTCGGTGTCGAACAGGTAGACCAGGTCGGCCAGCTCGTTCTCGGGCAGGCCGTAGACGTGCTGGTAGAGCCGGGCGGCCCGGCGGGTCGGGAAGCCGAGCACCGGGTTCTCGAAGTACGGGCTGAAGCGTTCGAGCAGGATTCGCGACGAACCGGCCGGCGGCTGCAGGTGCATCAGCCGAGGGAGCTGACGCAGCACCGAATCGTAGTCGACGCGGCGTTCACCGGGGAACCCGTACAGCCAGTTCCACGACACGGTGAGCCCGGCGGACTCGCAGTCGCGCAAAGTCCGTACGTTGTGGACGCCGGAGACGCCCTTGTCCATCAGCTTGAGCACCGGGCTGACCAGCGATTCGATACCGGGCTGTACGTGGGCCACCCCGGCCGCGCGCAGCGCGTCGATCTCGGTCGGCCGTAGGTTGGACTTGACCTCGTAGTGCAGCCGCAGGTCCCAGCCGAGCGCGGCGACGCGGGGCAGGAACTCGGCGTAGTAGTGGTTGTCGATGATGTTGTCGACCATGATCACGTCGAGGGTCTGGTGCCGGCCGACCAGCTCGGTCATCTCGGCGATCATGCGTTCGGCGGGCTTGGCCCGGAACGTCATCGCGGTGCCGTTGAGCCCGCAGAAGGTGCAGTGGTGCTTCTCGCCCCACCAGCAGCCCCGGGCGCCCTCGAGGACCAGCTTGGGTTCGATGTACTCGCCGACCGGCGATGCGGCGAGCTGGTCGAACCAGTCGTCGAAGTCCGGGGTGGGGATGCGTGCCGGGGGCAGCAGCGCGCCCTGCGGGTTGTGCCGTGCGGTGCCGTCGGCCCGGTGCCAGGACAGCCCGGGTATCCGCGAGAGCCGGGCGTCAAGGTCGTCACCAGCGTCGAGCGCGTCGAGCAGCATCGGGAACGCGACCTCGCCTTCGCCGCGTACCACGAAGTCGACGAACGGGAAGTTGCGGTGCAGGGCGATCCCCATCGCGCCGTCGCAGTTGCCGCCCCCGAACGCGATCCGTACGCCCGGGTCGAGCTGGCGGATCCGCCGGGCGACCGCGAGACTCGGCACGTTCTGCATGAACGTGGTGGTGAAGCCGACCAGCCGGGGATTGTTGGCGAGGATCTCGGCGGCGGCCAGCTCGACGAAGTCGGCGGCGTACTGGCGCATCGCGGTAGGGCCGGCTATGCCGGTACCGTACTCGGCCGCGTAGCGGCGCAGCGTCTCGACGCCGAACTCGGGGTCGTCGTGCAGCACCCCGGCGAAGACCCAGTCGCCGAGGCCGTCGAACAGGCCCACCTCGGCGACCTCGGTGTAGTCGGCCGGGCTCAGCTCGCCGCCGCTGCTTCCCATCAGGAACTCGGCCCAGCGCAGGCTGCCGTGGTACGCCGTCGGGGCGGGCCGCCCGGCGGCGACGGTCACCGCCTTGAGCAACCCGATCGGCAGTGATGGTGATTCGATGGCCTGCCAGGGCATGGCGACCAGACATACGGACATGGGCCGGGCCTCCAGTTGGTGAGCGCGTCGTACCGAGGTGCGCCGGATGGGGCGGGACCGCCCCATCCGGCCGATCACGTCTTCGGCCCTCCACGCGGTCCTAGCCACGCTTCGCCGGCCGCGGTCACTTCTCGGCCTTCCGAGTCGGGACCAGGTACTTGCAGGTGCCGTGAGCCGGCGTCTTGATGGTGACCTTCTTGATGGTCAAGATCTTCACCTCCCTCCGTCCATGTCGACTCCGCCGGCGCTCAGGCGGGCCCGGTGCCGGCGGAGAAACCAGTGCCGCAGCCGGTCGGGCTCGCGGCCGGTCAAATCGGCGAGGGACACCGAGATCTTGTCCAGGTAGGTCAGTCGCATGCCGATCTCATGCCACTGCGACCCGTACTCGCGCCACAGCTCGCGCCCCTCGCCCGTGGCGGACTCGCGGGCCAGGTAGTTCAGGCCGATCGCGACGTGCTGGATCTCGTCGCGGCGTACGTGGTGGTAGAGCAGGCCGAGCGGGTCACCGGCGAACACCTCGTGCAGCAGGATGAACTCGTCGGCGGCGAACCCCTCCAGCATGGTGTGCACCAGCGCCCGGCCCAGGTACGGCAGCCGGGTCAGCGCCGTGTCCAGCGGCTCCATCAGCTCGGGCGCTTCCGGCTCCGGCTCACCGCCGCCGACCAGCTTCGCGTACTGGTAGAAGGCGTCCGCGTGTCGGGCCTCGTCGGCGGTGGCCAGGGCGAGGCTGAACCGCAGCGGCGCGTCCTCGGTCTGCGCGGCCAGTGTCGCGGCGGCGACCAGCCCGGCCTGCTCGGCGTAGTAGCCGCGCGAGGACATCCGCCAGGCCAGCTCGGCCCGCTCCCAGCTGGGGTCCGCCGGCCCGTCGGCGATGATGTCCGCGGCGCGCCACGGCGTCTTGTCGCGGGTCATGCCGAAGACGCGGTACGCCAACTCGTTGCAATCAAGATCATTGGCATCGATGAGTGCCATTGGCAACTCCCCAACAGGCTTGCCGCCCAGCGTCGGTCACGGGATTACGACAAGCAGGAGATTCTCGGTGCGCTGATTCGTGTGCCTCGGCGAGGATGCGCGCCGTCTGCGGCGCACGATGTGATGAGCATAAATGACCTCGCGCCGGAACGGCAAGCATTACCGGGCCGTCCAGTGGTCGGTTCGCGGCCAGGAAACGGGCGAAGGGTATTTACCTTGATCACCGTGACTTCCGATGGTGACCGCGGCTGTGGGAAGGTGACCCGACCGACCGAGCCGAGGAGTGGTGCCCATGCCCGGCCGTCTCGCCACGTCGATCGCGGTGGATCGACCGCTGCGCCCGGCCGTCGCCGCTCAGGCCGCCAGCGTCGTCGGTACCCACGTCGCCGCGCTGGCCCTGCCGACCGTCGCGGTGGTGGCGCTGCACGCCTCGCCGGTGGCGGCGGCCACCCTGTTCGCCCTCGAGTACGGCGCCCAGGCGCTCGCCGCACCGCTGCTCGGGGTGGTCGTCGACCGGGTCGTCGACCGGCGCCGGCTGCTCATGGCCGCCAGCGCCGGAACCGCCGCCGTGGTGCTGGCCGTACCGGTCGCCGCGCTGGCCGGAGTGCTCTCGCTGCCGCTGCTGTACGCCGTGGCCGGCCTGTCCGGCATCCTCGGTGGGCTGGTCACCATCGGCCTGCAGGCCACCGTGCCGCAACTGGTCGAACCGGACCGGCTGGTGCCGGCGAACGCCGCGCTGGCCGGTGCCCAGTCGGCCGGCCAGATCGCCGGGCCGGCGCTGGCCGGCTGGCTGGTGCAGACCCTCGGCGGGGCGCTGGCGATGTCGGCGAACGCTGCGGCGCAGGCGCTGGCCGCCGCCGGTTTCGCCGCGCTGCGGCCCCGGCCGGGCGGGACGCCGCCGGTGCCGGAACATCCACTACGGGCGTTGCGCTACGGAGTGGCGGCGCTACGCGGCCGTCCGGAGCTGGTCCGGATCGCGGTCACCGCCGCCGCGCTGAACCTCGGCGGGTCCGCGATCGGCGGCCTCTACGTGCTGTACGCCTACCGGGTCCTCGACCTGTCGCCGTGGGTGCTCGGGTTGACCTTCGCGGTGAACAGCGTCGCCGCCGTCGTCGGCGTGGCCACCGCGCGACGGGTGATCGCCCGGCTCGGCCATCCCCGGGTGGTCCCGGCGTTCGCCCCGCTCGCCGGGGCCGCTCTGATGCTGATCCCGCTGGCCGCCGTCACGCCGTCGGTGCTGACCCTGATCGTCTACGAGATGATCTTCGGGTACTGCGCCACGGTCTGGCTGATCGCCTCAGTGTCGCTGCAGCAGTCCGTGGTACCCGGCCCGCTGCTGGGCCGGGTGCTCGCGTTGAGTCGGGCGCTCGCGGTGCTGGCGGTGCCGGTCGGATCGCTGCTCGCTGGTGTCGCGGCGCAACTCTGGGGGCTGCTGCCCACCCTGATCTGCTTCGCCGCCGTAGCTTTTCTGGGCACCGTCACCGTCGTTTCCCGGCGGGTGGCCACCCACAACCTGACCTCATCCTGACCGGACCCCGACCAATTCCAGTATTGCGACCAGCGTCGATCAGTAACCTATAATTAGCAACATTCAGCAGGTGATCATGATTGCTTCCGATGCGGCCGGTGCATGGTTCTCCGCCGGCGCAGGGACGGGGAACGCCCAGACGATGGACCTGTCGGACGCGTACCGCGAGATGGTTCGGATCAGGGTTTTCGAGGAGCAGGTTCTGCGGTGCGCCGCCGCCGGCCAGGTGCCCGGATCGGTCCACCCGTGCACCGGGCAGGAAGCTGTCGCGGTCGGGGTGCTGGCCGCCCGGCAGCCCGACGAGTGGGTGGTGAGCTTCTACCGGTGCCACGGGCACGCGCTGGCCGCCGGGGTGGCGGCCGCTGGGCTGGCCCGGGAGATCCTCGGCCGGGTCGGCGGGGTCTGCGGCGGCAAGGCCGGGTCGATGCACATCGCCGACCGGTCCCGCTACCTGCTCGGTGCCAGCTCCATTGTGGCCGCACAGCTGCCGATCGCGGCCGGAGCAGCGCTGGCAGAGAAGACCGCCGGCAGCGGCCGGGCGGTCGTCGCGTTCTGCGGTGACGGCGCGTTCGGCGCCGGTGCCGCCTACGAGACGCTCACCGTCGCCGCCGTGCTCGGGTTGCCGCTGCTGCTGGTCTGCGAGGAGAACGGCTGGCAGGACCACACCCCGAGCGACCTGGTGCGGCACCGTACCCCCGGTGAGGTCGCCCGCGGCCTGGGGCTGGACTGCGACGAGGTCGACGGCAACGACGTGGCCGCGGTGCACCGGGCTGCGGCGGCGGCCCTGGCCCACTGCCGGGCCGGCCGCCCGCAGGTCCTCGTCGCCCACACCTACCTGCGGCACTTCCATGCCCAGATCGGCCCCCAGCCGCCGGGTGAGTACCGTCCGGCCGCCGAACGCGAGCGCTGGCTGGCCCAGGATCCGCTGTCCCGCGTCGAGGCGGCCCTCGCCGGACTCTCCGCCGAGATCCACGAGCGGACCGTCGAGATTCGCGAGCAGGTCACCGCGGAGCTGGCCGAGGTCTTCACCGACGCGCTGGCCGCCGACCGACCGGATCCGGCGAGCGCGGTCACCGCGGTCACCGCCGCGGCCTGGCCGCCCGGTGCCACCTGGCCGGAGGCCGTCACGGTGCGGGAGCCGGTGGCATGACCCGCCGGCACCCGTCCGTCGGGGCGGTCCGCGGCGCCCTGGCCGACCAGCCCACGATGAGCATGTTCTGTACGTACCAGCAGCCCGACCTCATCGAGCTGTTCGGTGCCGAGCGGATGGTCCGGCTGCCGATCGCTGAGAACACCATGCTCGGCATGGCGGTCGGGATGGCGCTGCTCGGCCGCCGGGTGCTGGTCAGCATCGCCCGCGCGGCCTTCCTGTTCACCGCCTTCGACCAGCTGGTCAACGAGGCCACCAAGTGGCGGTACATGTCCGACGGGCAGTTCACCGTACCGGTGGTGGTGCGCGGGCTGACCCAGGGCGGCGAGCAGCTCGGTGCCCAGCACGAACACGCCGCGCACGGCCTGCTCAGCCAGATTCCCGGGCTGGTCGTCGCGGTTCCCGGGTCACCGAACGCCGCCGCCGGGCTGCTGCGCACCGCGCTGGTGCACCCGGATCCGGTGGTGGTGCTGGAATCGCCCCGGCTGTACGCCGCCGACTGGGCGTCGCTGCCCGAGCCGGAGCCGACCGACGCCGCGCTGCCGTTCGGCGTCGCCGGCCGCGCCCGCCCCGGCCGCGACCTCACCCTCGTCGGCATCGGCAACACCGTCGCCACCTGCCTGCGGGCCGCCGCCGTCCTTGACCGGGACGGGCTACACGCCCAGGTGGTCGACCTGCGTACCGCCGCACCGCTGGACCTCGACGGCGTCACCGCCATGGTCCGGGCCGTCGGTGGTCAGGTGATCCTGGTCGACGAGGCCCCGGCCGGCGTCAGCGTCATGTCCGCGCTCGGCCTGCATCTGGTACGGGCCGGCGCGGTCGCGCCGCACCGGCTCGACCTGCTCGCCGGTGCGCCGGTCCCGGCGCCGGTGAGCCCGCCACTGAGCGCCGCCCTGCTGCCGGACGAGGAACGCGTCGTATCCGTCGCCCGCCGAGGAGTCACCCGATGATCGACCGGTCCACCTACCACGCCTGGCACGGCATCACCCCGATGGGCGAGTTCCTCGCCGACTCCGACCCGGACATGTTCCTCGTCGGCGGCGACGGCAGCTACGCCGTCGACCAGGCCGGCCGACGTTACCTCGACGCCCGCTCGTCGATGTGGAACGTCACCCTCGGTTACTCGTGCGAGCCGGTCAAGGCGGCGATGCGCCGCCAGCTCGACGAGCTGCCGTCCGGCACGGTCATGCGCTACGAGCATCCGCCCCGGGTCACCGTGCGGTACGCCGCCGCCCTCGCCGCGACGCTGCCGGCGACCCTGCGGCACATCCGGTTCGGCAATACCGGCAGCCAGATGACCGAGGCGGCCGGCATGCTGTCCCGTTTCCACCGCAGAATGACCGGCGAGACCGGCCGTGACCGGATCATCGCGGTGCACGGCAGCTATCACGGCACCGGGCCGTTGGCCACCGCGCTCACCGGTGAGCAGATCCTGCACGAGTGGTCGGCGCCGCTGGACGACCGTGTGGTGCACGTCGCCGGGGGCGACGGACTGCTCGACGCCGTCGCCGGTGTCGTCGACCGGCTCGGCGCGTCGCAGGTGACCGCCGTCATCGTCGAACCGGTGATGGGCAACTATCTGCATGCCGCCAGCGTCGACCAGTTGGCGGCGCTGATCGACTACTGCCGGGCCCGGGACATCCATGTCGTCGCCGACGAGGTGACCACCGGCGCCGGCCGGGTCGCGGCGATGACGGTCAGCGAGCGGCTGCCCAGCCCGCCCGACATGATCGTGCTCGGCAAGGGTCTCAGTGCCGGCTACTTCCCGCTTGCCGCGCTCGCGGTCGCCGATTCGATCTTCGACGCGCTCGCCGAGCCGCCGTTCCGGCTCGGCTTCCCGAACGGCAGCACCACCGACGGGCACCCGCTCGGTGCCGCCGCCGGCCTCGCCGTCCTGGAGATCCTCACCGCCGACGGGTTTCTCGACGGCGTCCGCGACCGTGGCCGGCAGCTGTGCGACATCCTGCGTGACACGGTGGCCGACGATCCGCACGTCGATGACGTACGCGGTGAGGGGATGCTGCTCGGCCTGGAGCTGCGCTACCGCGACGACGGTACGCCGTGGACGGTGCGCGACGTCTACCGGCTCCGGCTGGCCTGCCGGGACAACGGGCTGCTGACCAGCTACTCCGACGGCGTGATGCCGCTGCTGCCGCCGGTGACCATCAGCACCGACGAGTGCGCAGAACTCGCCGGGATCCTCCGCAAGACGATCACCGCGTACGCCGCCGAGCACCTCGGCGCGCGGTAGCCGGCACGGCCCACCATCGCCGCCGTCGCAGTTGCCCGGACGGAGTGGCCGACCTGTCAGGCAACGGCCATTCGGTCGATGTCCGGGGAGTGTCCGGAGAAACCGTGGCGAGGTGCCGCCGACAAGGTCGCATTCCTCAGCGTACGACTGGCAGACGGTGCTGTCGTGCAGTCCTCCACCAGCCTGCCACTGTCCACGTAGGTACTGGTGGCGGTAGCAGGCCCGCCAGCACTACGCCGCGATCCTGGTGGCGCGGCTGACCATACATCATCAGGAAAGCGCGTTCATGTGACGTATTCCTACAGTGCTCTCATGCGGGGCATTCCCGTCACTGGCAACGGTGTCCCGTGGCCTCGGTAAGGGTTCGATCTGCATCGATGTATAGTTCACTGGCATGTAGTTGCGGGTCGCTGGTGACCTGCCGGGGCAACGCCGCCTCACCGGAACCGACGATGTCTGGGAGAACAGGACATGAACGAACGCCAGGAGAGTTGGCTGCGGATGCGATGGCGGCGGGCAGCCCGAACCGCTGTCGCGGTGACGGCCTCCGTCGGGATCACCGTATTGGCAATCGGGTTCACGGCGGGCGCAGCAACTGCAGGTGTCGGCTCCGCCGACCGGAACGCGCGGGAGGTGGCGATCGCCGCCACGTCGGCATCCCAGGTCGCCGCCGGCAATCTGCACACCTGTGTGACCCAGACCGATGGAACCCTGTGGTGCTGGGGCAACAACTTCTACGGCCAGCTCGGCGACGGGACCACCACGAACCGGACCAGTCCGGTTCAGATCGGCAGCGCCACCACGTGGGCGGGTATCGACGCCGGTAGCGGCAATACCTGCGGGGTACGCACGGATGGAACGCTCTGGTGCTGGGGCAACAACTCCAGCGGGCAGGTCGGCGACGGCTCGACCACCAAACGGACCAGCCCGGTGCAGGTAGGCGCCGCCACCACCTGGGCGAGCGTCAGCACCGGCAGCAACCACACCTGCGCCGTTCGGACCGACGGCACCCTGTGGTGCTGGGGCCTGAACCGTCACGCTCAGCTCGGCGTCGGCCTGTCTCCCTACAAGGCGACGACCCCGCTGCAGGTGGGTACGGCGACCACCTGGGCGAGCGTCACGACCGGCTACGCCCACACCTGCGCCGTTCGGACCGACGGTACCCTGTGGTGCTGGGGCAGTAGCTCGGACGGCCAGCTCGGTCTCGGCATCCTGAGCTACCGGGCGACACCGACGAAGGTGGGCACCGCGACGACGTGGGCCGAGGTGACGGCTGGCTACGTACACACCTGCGCGGTCCGCGTCGACGGGACGCTGTGGTGCTGGGGTGAGGACGGGTACGGCCAGATCGGCGGGGGCGTCGGCTCCCAGACCACCCCGCTGCGGATCGGCACCGCCAGCAACTGGGCAAGCGTGGACGCGAGCCTCGACTCGTCGTGCGCGACCCGTACCGATGGCAGCCTGTGGTGCTGGGGCAAGAATTCGTCCGGGCAGCTCGGTGATGGCACCACCACCCACCGGTCGACCCCGGCATCGGTCGGCACCGCGACCACCTGGACGGACGGATTCTCCGTCACCTACCACGCCTGCGCGGCACGCATCGACGGCAGCCTGTGGTGCTGGGGTGACAACACGTTCGGGCAGCTCGGTGACGGCACCACCACCCACCGGTCGACCCCGGCACAGGTGACAATGCTGGGCTGAGCGCCGCCGGTGCCGCGCCGAGCCGCAGTCAGAAACCGCCGTACGGGCCGCGCCGCTCAACCTGAGCAGCGCGGCCCTGCCCCGTGCCAAAACTGGTTCATCGGCGGTGAACTGGTGCTTTGATGATCATTTCAGGCCGCTCGGTGGTACTCGTTGATTATCCCGTTGAGGCGTCTTCGGCGGCGTATGGGCTTGTCGGTGGGGATGACGGCGGACGGATCATGGTCCGGCGGGACCGATTGGCGCGCTCGCCTAGTAGTACTTTGTTAGGTCGTTGCGGCGTGTCGCTTGTAGGGCCGCCGAGGCTGGGTTTGACTTCCGTGCGTGGACGAGCGGGGACTCACGCAGGTGAGGGAACGGTTGGAGGACTTCGCGGCCGGGGTGTTCGCGGGGTTGCCGAGGTCGGATCAGCGGGCGACCGGGCTGCGGTACCTGCGAGGGCTGATGCTGGACGGCCGGCGTAAGTCGATGCAGCCGATGGCGCAGCGCCTCGGGGTGGACCACCAGCAGTTGCAGCAGTTCCTGACCTCGTCGACCTGGGACGTCACCGACGTGCGGCGTCGGTCGGCCACGGCAGCTGTCGACCTGGTCGACCCGCAGGTGTGGGTGGTGGACGACACCGGCTTCCCCAAGGACGGTAAGGCGTCGGCGTGCGTGGCCCGCCAGTACTCCGGAACCCTTGGCAAGGTCGCCAACTGCCAGATCGCCGTGAGTGTCCACGCCGCGACCGACACCGCGTCGGCGGTGCTGGACTGGCGGCTGTTCGTACCCGAGTCCTGGGACGAGACCTGCGTCCCCGACGCCGACGGGAAGATCACCAACCCGCACGCCCGCAGACTCCGCCAGCAACCCACGACCCGCGACCAGGCGGGGGCGAAGAAGCCGTACACACGCCGGCAGGCTCCGCCCGCCGAACAGATCGACCAGATCCGCAGTCGGCGGGCAGCGTCGAAGCTACCCGACGGTGAACGGTACCGGCCGAAGTGGATGATGGCGTTGGAGATGCTCGACGAGCTGGCCGGGTGGGGTCTACGCCCACCGCTGCTGACCGCCGACGCCGGCTACGGCCAGGTCGCCGAGTTCCGCCAGGGCCTGACCGAACGCGGCATCAGCTACATCGTGGCGACCACCTCGTCCACCACCGCCCAACCCGGCGACGCCCGACCGGTGCACGTTCCCTACGCCGGAGTCGGCAGACGTCCGACCCCGAGATACCCGACACCCGCACGCAGTATCAAGGCCATCGCCCTCATCCACGGCGCTGACGCGACACGGCTGGTGCGCTGGCGTGACCGGGCCCCGGCAACCGGCGCCGACCGTGCCTCCGGCCAGCAACCCGGCCGTGAACTGGCCGGGCACTTCCTCGCCCTCCGGTCCGGCCAGCGGGCCGTGTCATCCAACGCGGACCACAATGCGGCGACGACGGCGTCCTACCCGAGTGCTGGCTACTCGTGCAATGGCCACCCGGCCGCGACGAACCCACCGACTACTGGCTGTCCGACCTACCCGCCGACACACCCCTGACCGAACTGGTCCGCCTGGCCAAGAGCCGCTGGCGCATCGAACACGACTACCGCGAACTCAAGACCGCCCTCGGACTCGACCACTTCGAGGGCCGCTCCTGGATCGGCTGGCACCGCCACGTCACCCTCGCCGCCACCGCCCAACTGTTCCTCACCCAGCTACGGCTCGCCGACCCAAAAGCGGCGGGGCAGACCTGAGCCTGTACGCCGTCCTGCGTGGACTGCAGTACCAACTCGCAACCTGGCTCGGGTTCTGCCCTCTCTGCCACCAACTGGTACCGACCTAACAAAGTACTACTACGGCAGCCGCCGGATCCGAGTGGTGTGGTGGAAACAGCGCTGGTCATGCCTGAACGAA
>NZ_JBHMIO010000035.1:0-53528 GCF_048060275.1 Micromonospora sp. LOL_015 | reverse complement strand
CGGGCAGCGACACGCCGAAAGTCGTCACCCGCCCACGGCCGACTTTGATACACGCCCTAGGGCCGGGCTTCGGCCCGGACCGGCGGCGGCGGGGCCGGGCCCGGGGTGGGTTAGGGTCGTTGCCGTGGCGGAACTCGATGTCATCACCGAGCGGTCGGATCCGGCCGTCCAGCGAATCATCGACGTCACCAAGCATTCGCGATCCGTCGTGCGGACCGTGCTGATCGAGGACGCCGAGCCGCTGGTGCAGGCAATCCACGCCGGGCTGGAGTTCATCGAGGTCTACGGGGTGCAGACCAGCCCGCTGCCCGACGAGGTGATCACCGCATGCCGGCGGGAGGGAATCCCGGTCCGCCTGGTCGCGGCCCCGATCATGAACGACCTGTTCCGGACCGACAAGAAGCCCAAGGCGTTCGGGATTGCCCGGGTCCCGAGACCGTGGAGCTTCGACGAGCTGTCCCGTACGACCGGCGACCTCGTCGTCCTGGACGGGGTGAAGATCGTCGGCAACATCGGGGCCATCGTGCGGACGTCGTTCGCGCTCGGCGCCGGTGGCATCGTGCTGGTGGACAGCGACCTGACCACCATCGCGGACCGGCGGCTGATCAGGGCCAGCCGGGGTTACGTCTTCTCGCTGCCGATCGTGCTCGCGTCGCGGGCCGAGGCGACCGGCTACTTCCGGCGTACCGGTATTCCGTTGATCGCCTTCGACGCCGACGGTGACCTCGCGGTCAGCGATCTGCGTGACGCGGACGAGCAGCTGGCGCTGCTGCTGGGGAGCGAGAAGACCGGTACGTCGCGCTCCTTCGAGAGCATTTCCCGCCATTCGGTGTCGATCCCCATCGACCCGGCCGCAGAGTCGCTGAACGTCTCCGTCTGCGCCGGGATCGCACTCTACGAGCGTTACCACTGGAACCTCGCCGACCGGCGGCGCCCGCCACAGGCCACCGCACCCAACCCGCAGCAGCCGGCCAAGCGCCGCGCCAGAAAGCCTGCGTCGTCGTCCGGCGGGTCAGGCCGCCGCCGCTGAGCCACGCGGCTTCGCCTGCCCTACGGCGGCGGATAGAACATGCCCTGTGCGGTCACCGACGGACTGGCCGCCGGCTCGTTGCCGGCGGCGTCGACGGCGACCACCGTGTACGTGTGCCAGGTCGCCCCGCCCACCGGCAGCGTCAGCTGGGTCCCGTCGGTCGCGCCGACGACGGTCGCGCCCTCGTACACCCGGTAGCTGACGGCAGGCTCGCCCCCGGTGGAGGCGGACCACACCAGGGTGAGCCGAGCGTCGGTGGGCCAGGCGCCGGGGGCGTTGCCGGCCACCTCGAGCGACGCCGGCGCCGCCGGCCGGGCGGCGGGACCGGGCGCGGTGGTGACCCGCACCTGGGCGGAGCGCGGGGTCTCGCCGCAGGACCGCAGGCGGGGCGGACCGCGCGGGATCGCCGGCGGCGGTCGTGGCGCTGGTCGAGCCGACCAGTTCGGTGGATCCGGGGCTGCGCTGGTCGAGCCGGAAGAGCCGGATCTGGTGATCGGTGGCGGGCGCCAGATTGCCGACCCGGGGCGCTGGTCAGCGACGTCCAGCCCAGGCTGACGCCGTCCACCCGCAGGTCCAGCTCGCCGCCGAGCGGGTGCCGGGGCCAGCAGAGCGAGACCGCCGACGCGGTGGCGGCGGTGACGGTGATCGGCAGGGTCGGGGTCGGCAGACCGGTGCGTCGGCACCATGTCAAGCGCGGGCCGACCGCACCCGCGGGCATCGCTGCGCTGATCGCCGCCAATCTCGCCCGTACCCCGCAATCCGATCAGGTGCCGCGTGGTCTATCAAAAAGACCCTTATGTCATGACAAAAATGAACCAGTTCTTGTTTGAGTTGCCGACTTGAGATATTCAGATGGTGATAGAGAACTACCGATCATGACTTCTATTTGGATTACTGACTGGGGACCGGAAATACAGAGCAAAGAATGACCTGACACCGCCCAGACGTGAATCGGTTTCACGGACGACGTTCACGCACGACCCACACCCGATGCATCGGAGCAAGATTCAGGCCTACACCAAGGGAGCACTCGTCGTCTCACAAGACGCATTTCCAACAAAGAGCCAGGCCACCCTGCAAGGCTAGCTGTTCATCCGCTGGAAAGTGCGCCTCCACCGCACCCCCTGTGTTCAACGCGATTGGTCACCCCTCGACGGTGACCAGCTGAACGACCTGCGATGGAGAGAACATGAACATCTCCCACGAGTACGACAGCACCCTGTCCCCACCTGCGCCAGAGCCCCGCCCCACCACCGTGGCACGCGCCGCCGCACGGATCGTGACGTATCCGATCCTGATCATCGCCATGATCGTGGTCAGTGTGATCGCGCTGCGGCACGGGTGGAACCTGGGTGCCGTCAACTTCGCCTTTTTGATCGGCACGCTCGCCTATCTCGCAATGCTTGAGCGTCTGATCCCGTACGAACCTACCTGGCACCCGAGCCTACGTGAGTGGCGCTGGTACGGGATCTATTTTCTGCTTACTCTACTCGGCGGCGGGCTGGCACAGCTGCCGATCATGGCTGTCGTCGGCGCGGTCGCCGCGCCCCAGGGGTGGCTGCCCCTGTGGGTGGAGATGCCGTTCGCGCTGCTGCTCGGTTCGCTGGCCAGCTATGTGATGCACCGGCTCGGGCACACCAACGCCTGGCTGTGGCGACTCCACGGGGTACACCACGTGCCTGACAAGGTCAATGTCGGCAACAACGGCGTCAACCACATATTCGACATCGTGCTCGCCCAGAGCGCGGTGCAGTTGACGCTCGCCTTCACCGGTTTCTCCGAGCCGGCCGTCTTCGTCATCGGCCTGTTTGTCATCGTGCAGGGCTACTTCATCCACGCCAACATCGACGTACGCATCGGTTGGCTGAACTATGTCTTCACCAGTCCTGAGCAGCACCGTCTGCATCACAGCACGGACCTTGCCGAGGCAGGTAACTTTGGCTCCGATCTGTCGATCTGGGATCAGCTTTTCGGCACCTTCACATGGCGTTCGGGTCGCCTCCCGGTAGCGGTCGGGCTGCACGATCCGACATCGTTCCCACCGACCGGCGACGTCGTCGCCAGTCTGTTGCACCCATGGCGCGCCCGCGCCGGCGCCAGGGGTCCACGTCGCTGACAACCACGCGCATTCCACAGCTCGTCCGTACCGCGACTCAGAAGGACTTGACCATGATGTACTCCCGCGCGGCCGGGGCACAAGTGCAGGATCCGGCAAATGCCGGCGGCTCGGAAAAGATTGCCATCATCGGCATCGGCTGCCGTATGCCCGGTGGTGCCTCGGACTACCGGACGTTCTGGCGGAACGTCGTCAAGGGTCGGGATTGCATTACCGAAACGCCCTCGGACCGCTACGACGTCGCCACCCTCGGCAGCCGGGACAGGACCAAGCCGGGGCGACTGGTCGGTGGCCGGGGCGGCTACATCGACGGAGTGGCCGAATTCGACCCGGCCTTCTTCGGCATCAGCCCCCGAGAGGCCGAGCACATGGATCCGCAGCAGCGCAAGCTGCTGGAGGTCAGCTGGGATGCGCTGGAGGACGGCGGACAGAAGCCGACAGAGCTGGCCGGACGGGACGTCGGGGTGTTCATCGGCGCGTTTACATTGGACTACAAGATCCTGCAGTTCGCGGACCTGAGCTTCGAGACCCTGGCGGCGCACACCGCGACCGGAACCATGATGACCATGGTGTCGAACCGCATCTCGTACTGCTTCGACTTCCGCGGCCCCAGCGTGTCGATTGACACCGCGTGTAGTTCCTCCCTGGTAGCCGTACACCTGGCCCGGCAGAGCCTGCTGCGCGGGGAGATCGACCTCGCGCTCGCCGGCGGGACACTGCTGCACCTGACCCCGCAGTACACCATCGCCGAGACGAAGGGGGGCTTCCTCTCCGCGGAGGGCCGCTCACGCCCCTTCGACGCGTCGGCCAACGGGTACGTCCGCGCCGAGGGCGTCGGGGCGGTCGCGCTGAAACGCCTGTCGGACGCGCTGGCGGACGGTGATCCGATCCACGCGGTGATCATCGGCAGTGGCGTCAACCAGGACGGCCGGACCAATGGCATCACCGTGCCGAACGCCGACGCTCAGGCCATCCTCATCGAGCGGGTGTGCGCCGAGGCCGGGATCGCCCCGGGCAGCCTGCAGTACGTGGAGGCGCACGGCACCTCCACCCCGGTCGGTGACCCTGTCGAGGCCAAGGCGCTGGGCCGGGTGCTGGCGATCGGCCGCCGGCCCGGGGAGACCTGCTACATCGGGTCGGTGAAGACGAACATCGGGCACACCGAGTCCGCCGCCGGCGTCGCCGGCCTGATCAAGACCGCGATGTCCGTGAAGCACCGCACCATCGCCCCGCAGATCAACTTCGATCAGGTCAACCCCGAGATCGATCTGACGTCCCTGCCGTTCGAGATCCCTACCGCGCCCACACCGTGGCCGCAGCACCAGGGGCCGGCCCGTGCCGGGGTCAACTCCTTCGGCTTCGGCGGCACCAATGCACATGTGCTGCTCGAGGAGCCACCGCAACGGCCGGCCGTGGTCGCGCCCTCGGCCGGCCCTCCGGCGTACACGATCCTTCCCCTGACCGCCCGCGACCCCGACGTGCTGCCGGCTCTCGCCGAAGGCATCCGCAGGGAGTTGGCCGGGGCCGACGGACACGATGCCGTCGCGCTGGCCGATCTCGGCTACACGCTGGCCCGCCGCCGCCAGCACCACGAACACCGTGTGTCTATCGTGTACCCGAGCCGGTCTCCGACGCACTCGGACCGGGCGGCGCTGGACGCGGCACTGGCCGCCTATCTGCGGGGCGATCCGCATCCACACGTGTTCGTCGACCAGCGGCGTGACACGCGCGAGCGCGCGTTGGTATGGGTGTTCACCGGCATGGGTCCGCAGTGGTGGGCGATGGGTCGCCAACTGTACGCCGACGAGCCGGTGTACCGGGACGCGATCGACCGCTGCGACCGGGCGATCCGGCGGATCACCGGCTGGTCGTTGATCAACGAGCTGAACGCCGACGAGGTCGACTCGCGCATGGCCGAGACCTGGCTCGCGCAACCGGCCAACTTCGCGGTCCAGGTCGGCCTGGCAGCTCTGTGGCGCAGCTACGGCGTACGGCCCGACGCGATCGTCGGACACAGCACCGGTGAGGTGGCGGCCTTCTACGAGGCCGGTGTCTACTCCCTCGACGAGGCGGTCAGGATCGTCGTACACCGCAGCCGGCTGCAGCAGAAGCTCGTCGGGACCGGCACCATGCTCGCGGTCGGGCTCACCGAAGCCGAGGCTGAACGCCGGATCCGACCGTACGGCGAACGGGTCTCCGTGGCCGCGGTCAACAGCCCCGCAGCGGTGACCCTCGCCGGTGACGAGACCGCCCTCGCCGACCTCGCCGCCGACCTCACCGCGGAACAGACCTTCGCCAAACTCGTCGCCGTACGCGTGCCGTACCACAGCCCCGCCATGGACATGATCAAGGACGAGCTGCTCGCCTCACTGCACGGCCTCGCCCCGCGCCCCGCCCGGGTGCCCGTCTACCTCACCGGACAGGACGGCGTGGCGCAGGGCCCCGAACTCGACGCCGGCTACTGGTGGCGCAACGTCCGCGACAGCGTACGGTTCCGTGGCGCGGTCGATCGGCTCATCGACGACGGGTACCGCCAGTTTCTCGAGATCGGCCCGCACCCGGTACTCAGCCACTCCATCCAGGAATGTCTCGCCAGCAGGGACGTGCATGGTCGTACCCTGCCGTCGATCCGGCGGGGCGCAGACGAACCGCAGCGCGTGGTCATGACCCTCGCCGCCCTGCACAGCCTCGGTGTGGAGATCGCCTGGGACGTCCTGCAACCGGTCGGAGCCCCGGTGCCGCTCCCCCGGTACCCGTTCCGACGCGACCGCTACTGGGTGGAGCCGCGCTCGGTCGCGCAGATCCGGCTCGGACAGCGGGACCACCCGTTACTCGGCCGCCGGTTGTCCAACGCCGAGCCCACCTGGGAGGTGAAGCTCGACACCGAGGACATGCCGTACCTCGACGACCACCGCATCCAGGGAAACGCCGTGTTCCCGGCCGCCGGCTACCTCGAGATGGCGGCGCAGGCGGTCAACGCGCTCACCGGCGGCGGCGGGGCGACCCTGGCCGGCATCGAACTGCGCAAGGCCCTGTTCCTGTCCGCCGGTGAGTCCCGGACCGTGCAGCTGTCGGTGACCGCCGAATCCGGCGAGTTCACCGTGGCTTCGATCACCGGCGACGCCGCCGACCACCCTGTGCACGCCAGCGGGATCCTGCTCGCCGGCCAACCCGGCCGGCACGTTCCCCGGTTGGCCGCCGACACGGTACGGCAGCGCCTGGCACACCACCGCGACGGCGTGCGGTGCTACGCCGACCTCGCCGCCCTCGGCTACCACTACGGCCCGGCCTTCCAGGGCATCGAGCAGGTGTGGATCGGCCCGGACGAGGCACTGGCCCGGATCCGGCTCCCGGCCGCACTCGACGGCTCCGCCGACGGCTACCACGTCCACCCGGTGCTGCTCGACGCCTGCTTCCAGACCCTGCTGACCCCGCAACTGCTCGACGCCGCAGGTCCGGGCGAGGAACACACCGGCATCCGGCTGCCGTTGTCGATCGCGGAGGTACGCCTCGACCCCGTCGGTGGCCAGGCGCTGTGGGCGCACGCGACGATCGTGCAACGTGACGCCGACGGATTGACCGGCGACATCGCGGTCTACGCCGACGACGGCACCCCGGTGGGCCGGATCGGCGGCTTCCGCGCCACAGACGTGGAGAAGACCACCGCCGCTGTCGGGGTCGGCACGATCGACAGCTGGCTCGCCGAACTCCAGTGGATCCGGCGGGAACCCCTGGCCGACCCTGCGGCGCAACCCACCGCCGCCGATCGCGCCAATGGCCGGTGGCTGGTCTTCGCCGACCGAGCCGGCCTGGCCGAGGAGCTGGCCGATCTGGTGTCGATCCGCGGCGGTCAATGCCACCTCGTACGGCCCGGACCTGGCTACCACCTCGACCACGACGGCGCGGGCTCGACGGTGCGACCGGGCCGCGCCGACGAACTGCACCGCCTCCTCACCGAGTTGCGCGCGGCCGGCTCCGGACCGTTCCACAACGTGGTGCACCTGTGGGGCCTGGACCTGCCGCCGCTTGACCGCGCCGCCATCGGCGAGTTCGCCGAGCACACCAGCCTCGGCGTCTACTCCCTGGTCGCGCTCGCTCAGGCACTGCTGGCCCAGGGACACGACGGTCGGCTGCACGTCGTCGCCAGAGGCGCCCAGGCGGTGCAGGCAGCGGATCCGGTTGCGCCGATGGCCGCGCCCGCCTGGGGCGTCTGCCGAGTGCTGCGCCACCAGGAGTTGATCAACCACCCGGGCAAGTTGATCGACCTCGACCCGGCCGGCGGCCGGGACCGGGCCGGACGGCGGGCGGAGGCGGCGGCCCTGCTACGGGAGCTGGCCGTCGACGACGAGGACGAGATCGCCCTGCGCGGCGACCACCGGTACACCAGCCGACTACGCCCGGCCGGCGAACTGACCCGCCCGCTACCGCTGCGCCTGCGCGCCGACGGCACCCACCTGGTGACCGGCGCGTTCGGCGCGCTGGGCCGGCTGCTGTGCCGCACCCTGGTACGTCGGGGTGCCCGCCGGCTCATCCTCGTCGGGCGCAGCCCGGTCCCGCCCCGACAGCGGTGGGGCGAGCCTGGCTGGGACGGCGCGGTCCGCGACCGGATCGACTTCCTCATGGAGCTGGAGACGCGCGGCTGCCAACCGATCCTGGCCCAACTCGACGTCACCGACGAAGCCGCGCTGACCGGCTGGCTGGCCGATCACCGCGCCAGCCAGGCACCGCCGATCCGCGGCGTGTTCCACCTCGCCGGCCAGGTCCGCGACACGCTGCTTCCCGAGATGGACCGGGCGGCGTTCGACACCGCGTACGCGCCGAAAGTGCTCGGCGCCTACCTGCTGCACCGCCACCTGAGCGACGAGCCGCTGGAGCACTTCGTGCTGTTCGCCTCGATCGCCTCGCTGCTCACCACCGCCGGGCAGAGCAACTACGCGGCCGGCAACGCCTTCCTGGACGCGCTGGCGCAGCATCGCCGCGCCACCGGACTGCCGGCGCTGAGCCTGGACTGGGGGCCGTGGGCCACCGGAATGATCGAGGAACTCGGCCTGGTCCACCACTACCGGCACAGCCGCGGGATGAGTTCGCTGTCGCCGGCCGCCGGCATGGCGGTGCTCGAACGGGTGATCGGTCAGGACCGGGCCCAGCTGCTGGTGGCCACCATCGTGGACTGGCCAACCTTCCTGTCCTGGTACACCTCCGTACCCCCGCTGGTGGCCGACCTCGCGGCGACGGCCGCGCAGCCGCCGGACGCGGGCGGCGACACCTTCCTTGGCGTGTTCCGCGACGCCGACGGTGACCAGCGGCACCAGCTGCTCCGCGAGCGGTTCACCGCGGTGGTGGCGGCCGTGCTCAGGGTTCCCCCGGAACGGGTGGACCCGGCATCCAGCATCGCCGCGCTGGGACTGGACTCGCTGCTCGCCATGGAGCTGCGCGCCCGCATCGCGGCCGAGATCCACGTCGCCCTGCCGGTGGTGGCGCTACTCAGCGGCGCACCGGTCGCCGACCTTGTCGAGCAGGCGCACGAGGAGCTCGTCGACCTGCTCGCCACGGACGCCGCCACCGTCGGCGCCGACGTCGAGGTGTACAGCGACGAGCAATGCTATCCGTTGACCCAGAACCAGAAGGCGCTGTGGTTCCTCAAGCAGCTCAACCCCGACGGCTACGCCTACAACATCGGCGGCGCGGTCGAGGTGCGGGTCGAACTGGACGCGGAGCTGATGTTCGAGGCCGTCCGGGCCCTCATCGCGCGCCATCCCAGCCTGCGGGCGAACTTCCTGCTCGAACAGGGCCAGTCGGACCGGGGCCGGGCCGGGCACCGCCAGCCGGTACAACGGATCCATTCGGAGATCAGGGCGGACGTCGCCCTGTTCGACGTGCGCGACCGGGCGTGGCCCGACGTCTACCAGATGATCATTCAGGAGTACCGCCGCCCGTACGACCTCGAGCGCGATCCGCTGGTGCGCTTCCGGCTGTTCCGGCTCGACCAACAGCGGTGGGTCATCATGAAGGCCGTTCACCACATCATCTCGGACGCCATCTCCACCTTCACCTTCATCGAAGAGCTGCTCGCCGTCTACGAAGGGCTGCGCCGGGGCGCACCCGCGCAGCTGCCGCCGGTGTCCGCCCGCTACCTGGACTTCCTCAACTGGCAGAACAGGTTTCTCGGCAGCCCGCAGGCGCGCAGGTCGCTGGACTACTGGCGTTCGCACCTGCCAGCCGAGGTGCCGATGCTGAACCTGCCGACCGACAAACCACGTCCGGCGGTGCAGACCAACAACGGAGCTTCGGAGTTCTTCACCCTGGATCCGGACCTCACCGCACGGGTGCACGCGACGGCCCGCGACCACAACGCGACCGTGTTCATGGTGCTGCTGTGCGCCTACTTCGTCCTGCTGCACCGCTACTCCGGGCAGGACGACGTGATCGTGGGCAGCCCGGTGACCGGGCGGACCGAGGAAGAATTCGCCTCGACCTACGGGTACTTCGTCAACCCGCTGCCGTTGCGCGCCGACCTGTCCGGCGATCCGTCGATCGCCGACCTGCTGAACCAGGTACGCACGACGGTGCTCAACGGGCTGGACAACCAGGACTACCCGTTCGTGCTGTTGGTGGAACAGCTGGGCCTGCACCACGATCCCAGCCGGTCGGCGGTCTTTCAGACGATGTTCATCCTGCTCACCCACAAGGTGGCGACGGAGAAGTACGGCTACCGGCTGGAGTACATCGAACTTCCGGAGGAGGAAGGGCAGTTCGACCTGACGCTGTCGGTCTACGAGGACGAGGCCGACCACCAGTTCCACTGCGTCCTCAAGTACAACACCGACCTGTTCCTGCCCGAGACCGTACGACGGATCGCCCGGCACTACGTCCAGCTGCTCGACACGATGAGCAGGTCGGCGCCCGAGCAGCCGGTCCGGCAGCTGGAGCTGCTCGACGCGGACGAACGCGAACGTCTCCTCGACGACTGGAGTGGCGCCCGGCAGCAGGTCGCGCACGACGTCCCGGTCCACGAGCTGGTGGCCAGGGTCGCCGCGCAGCAGCCGGACGCCGTCGCCGTCGTGGCGCCGGCGGGTCCCAGCGGCGCGGCCGGCGGATCCGTCGACACTCGCCGGCTGGACTACGCCACCCTGGAACGGCGGTCGCGGCAACTCGCGCACCAGCTGCGCCGCCTCGGCGTACGTGACGGCGCGGTGGTCGCCCTCTGCCTGGACAAGTCTCCGGAGCTGATCACCGCGGTGCTCGCGGTACTGCGGGCCGGCGGTGCCTATCTGCCGCTCGACGCCGGCTATCCGGCGGAACGGATGGCGTACATGCTGCGCAACGCCGAAGCCACCCTGGTGCTCGCCGACGGCGCGGCCCACGACAGCATCAGCGGCATGGTCGGCGGGTCCGGCCAGGTGCTGGACCTGCACTCGCTGCTGCGGGCGGCCGGAAACGAGCCCGACGCCGCCCTCGACGTACGCATCGGCCTGGACGACCCGGCCTACGTCATCTACACCTCCGGTTCAACCGGTCTGCCGAAGGCCGTCCAGGTCACCCACCGCAACCTGGCCGCGGTGTACGGCGGCTGGCGACAGGAGTACCGCCTCGACGAGGTGCGGGTACACCTGCAGATGGCCAGCTTCGCGTTCGACGTGTTCGCCGGCGACCTCGTCCGCGCGCTCTGCTCCGGCGGCACCCTGGTCCTGGTCGACCGCGATCTGTTGTTCAACACCGACCGGCTGTACCGCACGATGATCAGCGAACGCGTCGACTGCGGCGAGTTCGTCCCCGCCGTCGCCCGCGGGCTGGTCACCTACTGTGAACGGGAGGGGCGCCGGCTGGATTTCATGCGCCTGCTGATCGTCGGCTCCGACATCTGGACCGTCGAGGAGTACCAACGGCTGCGCGCGCTCGGCGGCCCGCGCACCCGGGTGGTCAACTCGTACGGCCTGAGCGAAGCGACCATCGACAGCACCTATTTCGAGGGCTCGCCGGCCGCCCTCGATCCCGGCCACGTCGTACCGATCGGGCGGCCGTTCCCGAACAGCGCCGTCTATCTGCTCGACGAGCAGGGCGGGCCGGTGCCGCCCGGCGTACCCGGCGAGTTGTGGGTCGGTGGCCACGGCGTAGCGACCGGCTATGTCGGCGACGCCGAGCAGACCGCGCAGCGTTTCGTCACCCGGACGTTGAGCCGTCGGCCGGGTGCCCTGCCGGTGCGGCTGTACCGCACCGGAGACCTCGCCCGCTGGGCGGCCGACGGCGTCCTGCACCTGTTGGGCCGGGCGGACACACAGGTCAAGGTACGCGGACATCGAGTCGAGACCGGTGAGGTCGAGTCCCTGCTGAAGGCGCTGCCCGCCGTGGCGGAGGCGGTGGTCGTGGTCCGCCCGGACGCCGGTGGCGAAGCCGTCCTGTGCGCGTACTACGTGCCGGCCGACGGTGCGGAGCTGGACCGGCGGGAACTGCGCAGCCACCTCGCCGGCCAGCTGCCCACGTTCATGATCCCGGCGTACCTCGGCCAACTGTCGGCGCTGCCGCTGACCCCCAACGGCAAGGTCGACGTGGCGGCGCTCCCACCGCCTGGTCCAGACCCCGAACAGGGGCGGTACGACCCGCCGGTGACGCTGTACGAGACCCGGATGGCCGAGCACTGGCGGGCGCTGCTCAACCTCGACGAGATCGGACTTCGGCAGGACTTCTTCGAGGTGGGAGGAAGCTCGATCAAACTCGTCGAGCTGATCTACAGCCTGCAGACCGAGTTCAACATAGAGATCCCGGTCAGCCGTCTCTTCCAGATCACCACCCTGCACGGCATGGCGAGAACGGTGGAGCACATCGTCACCGGGCGGCTCAGCGGCGGGCAGCCGTATCTGACGTTCAACCCGGCGAACCGTCCCGCGCTGTTCTGCTTCCCACCGGCCGGCGGGCACGGGCTGATCTACCGGCAGTTCGTCATGCACCTGTCCGAGTACCACGCCGTGGGGTTCAACCACGTTCCCGGCGACGACAAGGTCGTCCAGTATGCGGACCTGGTCGACGAGCTACAGCCGGACGGCGACTGCCGGCTGCTCGGCTATTCGCTCGGCGGCAACCTCGCCTTCGAGGTGGCGAAGGAGCTCGAACGCCGGGGCCGGACCGTGCGGCACGTGGTCATCGTCGACTCGTACCGCATCGGCGCGGAGTTCGAGTTCGGCCCGGAACAGTTCGCGGCGTTCGAGCGGGAACTCGCCGAGCACCTGCGCCGGCACACCGGTTCGGAGATTGTCGCCCAGGAGACCCGGGAACAGGCCCGCGAATACATCGAGTTCTGCGCCCGTACCCCGAACCTGGGGTCCGTCGCGGCACCGGTGACGGTGATCAGCGACCAGGACCGGATGGAGTTCTACGCGGCGGGTACGCGCGGCAGCTGGGCTGGCGCGTCACGCAGGCACGACGGCCTGCTCGCCGGGTTCGGCACCCACGCCGAGATGTTCGACCGGGAGTTCGCCGCCCGCAACGCCGGCCTGGTCCGCGGCGTCCTGGCCGACCCCGACCCCGACCCCGACCCCGACCCCGGCTCCGACCCCGGAGAACGTCCCACGCCCGCTACGAACCGCGACCCGTCGCTTGCTCCAGTCGACTGACCATCGAGGAGGCACCGACCATGCCAGAGTCGAAACCCGCCCGGGAAACGATGATCATCATCGGTGGTGGCCTAGGTGGTCTCGCCACCGGCTGCTACGCGCAGATGAACGGCTACCGCACCCACACGTTCGAGATGCACGAGTTGCCGGGCGGCTGCTGCACCGCCTGGGACCAGGGTGAGTTCACCTTCGACTGGTGTGTGAGCTGGCTGCTCGGCAGCGGGCCCGGCAACGACATGCACCAGATCTGGCTCGAACTCGGCGCGCTGCAGGGCAAGGAGATGCGCGACTTCGAGACGTTCAACATCGTCCGTGGCCGGGACGGACGGACCGTCTACTTCTACTCCGACCCCGACCGGTTGCAGGAGCACCTGCTGTGGCACTCGCCCGCCGACGCGCGGCTCATCCGCGACTTCTGCGCCGGAATCCGCACCTTCAAGAAGCTGCTCAACGCCTACCCGTTCCTCAAGCCGGTCGGCCTGATGCGGCCGTGGGAACGGTGGCGGATGCTCGCCGCCTTCCTGCCGCACTTCAACACCATCCGCAGGTCGATCACGACACTGATGACCGACTACTCCGCCAAATTCAAAGATCCGCTGCTGCGGGAGGCGTTCAACTTCATCCTGTACGAGCGACATGCGAGCTTTCCGGTGCTGCCCTTCTACTTCCAACTCGCGGCGCACGCCGGGCGCACCGCCGGCGTGCCGGAGGGGGGTTCGCTCGGCCTGGCCCGCTCGATCGAGCAGCGCTACCTGCGGCTCGGCGGCAAGATCACGTACAACGCGAAGGTCGACGAGGTGCTGGTCGAGAACGACCGGGCGGTCGGGGTCCGACTCAGCGACGGACGTGAGCACCGCGCCGACATCGTCGTCGCCACCTGCGACGGGCACACGACGGTCACCAAGCTCCTGAACGGCCGCTACCTCAACGAGACCTACCGTCGCCTGTACACCGAGACCATCGACGAGCCAGGCCAGGTCTACCCCGGGTACGTCAGTGCGTTCTTCGGCCTCGACCGGCCGTATCCGGACGCAGACCCGTGCACCACTCACCTGCTGTCGCCCGAGGAGGCGACAGGCCTGGTCGGCATCGGCGAGCACCCCAGCGTCAACGTACAGTTCCGCAGCCGGCACTACCCCGAGCTCTCCCCAGCGGAAACCTCGGTCGTGTTCGTCACCTTCTTCTCCGACACCGGAGCCTGGCGGCAGCTGGTGGCGGGACCGGAGCAGGCGAGCCGGGTCCGCAAGGGCGAACTGCTGCACACCCTGCGGGTGCGCCGTGGCCGCACCTACTACGCCGCGAAGCGACAGGTACGCACCGCCCTGCTCGGCCTGCTGGACGAGCGTTACCCCGGGCTCGCGGACTCGGTCGTGGCGCACGACATCGCGACGCCGCTGACACAGATCCGCTACACCGCCAACCACGACGGCTCGATCGCCGGCTGGCAACCGTTCGTCGACGGCGGCGAAACGATGGAGAAGGAGCTGGAAAAGCACGGCCCAGTGCTCCCTCGGCTGGAGAATTTCTATCTGGCCGGTGTCTGGACCACGATCGGCGGGCTCATCCGGGCCGCTGCCAGCGGCCGACATGTCGTGCAGTTCATCTGCCGCGACGACGGTCGGCCCTTCACCGCCGACATCGACGACACAGCGCCGCCGCCCACGCAGGTGACGGTGCCCGTACCGGCCACACCCTCGCTGGCCTTCCCCGCTGAGGGACACCCGTCCGTTCTCACCCGGCAAGGAGCCTGACTTGAAGATCGCAAAGTGGGTCGTACGCGAGCACGTCGATGGCGTCCCCGACACCGACCGGATCTACGAAAAGGTGACCGAGGAGGCACCGGTCGCGCTCGGTGACGACGAGATGCTGTTTCAGACGCGGTACGTCTCGGTCGATCCGTACCTGCACGGGCTCGCCCTGGAGACGCCGGTCGGGCAGCACATGATCGCCGACTCGATCATGGAGGTGGTGGAGGCCGGACCGGACGCCCGCTTCCAGGTGGGAGACCTGGTCCAGGGCTATGGCGGTTGGCGTAGCCACGTCGTCGGCACCGGCGGCGAGGTGCTGTGGCAGGGGGAGACGTTCCCGATGGTCTTTCCCGCCTACCGCAAGCTGAATCCGCAGCACTACGACGACGTGCTGCCGGTGACGACGGCGCTGGGAATCATGGGAGGGCCGGGCATCACCGCGTGGGGCACGCTGACGCATTTCCTGACGGTCCGCCCTGGTGACACGCTGGTGATCAGCGGCGCCTCGGGGGCCATCGGGACCCTGGTCGGGCAGCTCGCCAAGCGGGCCGGTGCGCGGCTGGTGGGGACTACCGCGTCCGCGGAGAAGGTCCCGTTCCTCACCGAACTCGGCTTCGACGCCGTCGTCGAGTACCGACACGGCGACGAGCCCGGCCGGGTACGGGAGGCGCTGGTCAAAGCCGCCCCGGACGGCATCGACAGCTACTTCGACAACCTCGGTGGCACGGTCACCGACATGGTCTTCACGATGCTGAACGTGCACAGCCGGGTCGCGGTCTGCTGGCAGTGGGCCACCCAGGTGGGCCGCGAACAGACCGGGCTACGTCTCCTACCGATGATCATGTACCCCCGTGCGACCATCCGGGGCATCTTCGCACACGAGTGGTTCACCGAGGAGAACCTGTCGAAGATGCGCGACGAACTCGGCGGCATGGTCCGTCGCGGGGAACTGACCTACCAGCAGACCGTCCACCACGGATTCGACGAGATTCCGAACGCGTACCACAGCCTCTACCACGACCGGGGCGGTAACCGGGGCAAGGTCCTGGTCGCCGTTTGACATCCTCGCCGCCCTAAACCAAACGGCGGCGATTCCAGCCACGCCGCGCGTGACACGCGCGGCGTTCTGGTGGGTTACCGTTTCACCGCGCGGTGCCGGGACAAGTCCGCCGGGTGGCCCGGGGTGGGATCTCACCCCCGGGCTCCCACAGAGTGAAGTGGGCCGCCGGCGAGGTGCCCATGGCTCCACGGCCCCGGAGGACTTCCCGAAAGGGGTCCGCCGATTCGGAGTCGACCTTTGTCTATGTAACGTGGCGTGACGGCCGGGGTGTGATCAACTCGGGCGTGTCGCTTGTGGAGACGGCGACCGGCATCGTCTGGATCATTCGGGTTGTGTGGACTCGAACGATCAACGGCCGGCCGCCGCGTTGCGAGCGGATGACCGGGTTGGACTCCGATCAGGTCGACTGGTTGGTCGAGCAGGTGGACGCGCTGCTGGACTGGGACCTGCCGGTGGGACGGCCGCGGGCGTTGCCGCTGGACACGGCGCTGGTGATGGTGCTGTTCGGGCTGCGGCACAACCTCGCGTCGGACGTGCTCGGTGAGGTGTTCGGCTGCGGCTCGACGACCGTGGAGCGCTACCGGGAGGAGGTGGAACCGTTGGTGGACGACGTGTTGACCCCGCTGTACGAGCGGGTCCGTGACCCGGCCCGTCGGGACGCGGTCCTGGTCGATGGTCTGGTCGTGCCGGTCGGGGAACGCGACGACGTCGACGGGTTGTTCTCCGAGAAGAAGGGCTTCTGCGGGCAGAACGTGCAGGTGGTCGCCAACCTCGCGGGACGGGTGGTCGACGTGGGTGATCCGTGTCCGGGGGTCTCGACTCCACCGATCGGCGCACCAGTGTCCTCTTCGGTGACGGTGCCGGAGCCGTGGATGAGGAGCCGCACCTGCTGATTTCCGCTCAAGGGACGGGCCCTTCCCCTCCGCAGTGCCCCTCGGGAACGTCTCGGTCTAACAGGTTGCCGTTCCGGGCCACCTACGGCCAGCGATCGGCGGTTGCTACCTAACGCCGTGCGGACCGGGCGCCTTGCCGCATACCGATCGTGTCGGGTAGACCCGAACCCGGCGCTCAGCTCATACAGCCCTGCTACAGCCTCCGTGCTGGTGGTTCTCGGGGTACTTCAAGATTACATCGACGCAAGTGAGGCCCTGACCAGCAAGCCTGCTGGTCAGGGCCGCTCTCTGAGCCGCCTGACGGAATCGAACCGTCGACCTACGCATTACGAGTGCGTCGCTCTGCCGACTGAGCTAAGGCGGCAACGATCAACCAGTGTACGGCACCGGGCGGAGATCACGCCGGGCGGCCGAGAGGCACCGACGGGGCAGCCGAGGGCCGGCCACGGGTGACAGGCGTCGATGACCGACAGTAGGCTCCAGACGTGTGACGGACGAACCGAGCACGCCAGCCCCAGCCGCCGACCCGGCCGGCCCCGACCCGATCGATCCGGACCCAGCCGCCGCCGAACATCACCGGCCCCGGTCGCTGGACCCGAGGGAGCTCGGCTTCGCCCCGCGACCCCCGGTGCCCTGGCTGGCCCCGATGCTGCTGCTCAGCACCGGGCTACGCACCCTGCTGGCGATGCTGTTCGGCGCGTACCTCGACAAGCGGGAACTGCAGGGCGCGCTCCCCGACGACGTGCACCACCACGACGCCGTCGACGGGGAGCTGTGGATCGACTACGTGGCCGACCTGGGTGACGGCTTCCCGGCCACCTACTCGCTGGCGTACCTGCTGGCACAGCCGGAGCTGGACGTCGACGGCGTCGGCCGGCTGCGCCGCGGCGACCTGCTGGTGATGGGCGGCGACCAGGTCTACCCGGCGGCCAGCGGCGAGGCGTACGAGGACCGGAGCAAGGGGCCGTACCAGGCGGCCTTCCCGAAGCCGCCGGCCGGGCAGCCGCGACCCACGCTGTACGCCATCCCCGGCAACCACGACTGGTACGACGGGCTCACCGCGTTCCTGCGGCTGTTCGCCCGCCGACGCGACGCCATCATCGGCGGCTGGCGGACCGAGCAGAAACGGTCGTACTTCGCCACCCGGCTGCCGAACGACTGGTGGCTGTTCGCCATCGACGAGCAGTTCGGCGCGTACCTGGACGACCCGCAGCTGATCTACTTCGAGAAGGCGGCCGAGCAGCTCAAGCCGGGTGACCGGGTGATCCTGGCGGTGCCGGAACCGACCTGGGTCAAGGCGGTCGGCGACCCGCAGGCCTACGACGCGGTAGACTACTTCCTGCGTACGGTGGTCAAGCCGACCGGTGCCCGGGTGCCGCTGATGATCTCCGGCGACCAGCACCACTACGCCCGGTACGCCAACCCGGACCGGCAGTTGATCACCTGTGGCGGCGGCGGCGCCTACCTGTCGGCGACGCACAAGTTGCCCGAGCGGATCACCGTACCGCCGGTCGACACCCTTTCCCGCAACGCCAGCCCGCAACGCGACTACGAGCTGGCCGGCCGCTACCCGGAGGCGGCCCGGTCCCGCCGCTACAGTTGGGGGATCTTCCACCGGCTGCCGCGCCGCAACCCGGGCTTCGCCACCCTGCTCGGCACCCTGCAGACGCTGCTGATGCTGGCCGTCGCCGGGGTCATCGTCACCTGGGCCGATCCCGACAACCAGCGACTGTTCAGCATCCCGCTGGTCGCGATGGTGGTGCTCACCCTCGCCGCGTCGGTGGTCTTCGCCAAACCGCCGAGCGCCAGCGGCGCCCGACATTCCCGGCACTGGCTGCTCGGGCTCGGGCACGGTGTCGCGCACATCGCGCTGGCCTGGGTCGGTGCGCTGATCTGGCTGGAGCTACCGTTCGTCGACTGGCCCTGGCCATTGCCGGTGGTCGCCGCCGCAGTCGTCTACGGCCCGGTCGCCGGGCTGGTCGCAAGCCAGCTGACCGCCGGTTACCTGGTGCTGGCCGGCGCGTTCGACGTCAACCTCAACGAGCTGTTCGCCGGGCAGGGCATCGAGGACTCGAAGTGCTTCATCCGGATGCGGATCGCCGCCGACGGGTCGCTGACCCTCTACCCGGTGGCCGTCGACCGGGTGTGCCAGCGCTGGCGGGCCGACCCGCAGGCGCCCGCGCACGCCCCGTGGATCGTGCCGGAGCAGCCGCTGACCACCCGACTCGCCGAGGAACCGATCACCATCCGCTGAGCCGGCGACGTCCGGTGAGCCGCGAGGTCAGCCGTACGCCTGGTCGTGGGCCCGGCGCGGGCCGCAGACGTCGGCCAGGGCACAGCGTTGCACCGCCCCGTCGGCAATCTGCCGTACGGTGACCGACTCGCTCGGCGGATGCCGCGACACCACCTTGGCCGGACCGTCCGGGGTCTCGACCCGCTGGCCCGAGGTGGGGTAACTGCTGCTGTCCGCGTACAGTGGATGTTCGTACTTGAGGCAGCACATCAGTCGGCCGCAGGCGCCGGAGATGCGCAGCGGGTTGAGCGGCAGATCCTGGTCCTTGGCCATCCGGATGGTCACCGGCTCAAAGTCGGTGAGGAAGGTCGCGCAGCACAGGTCCCGGCCGCAGGAGCCGATGCTGCCCTGCACCCGGGCCGAGTCGCGGGCCGCCAACTGCCGCAGCTCCACCCGGCAGTGCAGGGTCGCGCCGAGGTCGCGCACCAGCGACCGAAAGTCGACCCGGTGCGGCGCGGTGAAGTAGATGGTGGCCCGGGCGCTGTGCAGCGACCCCGGTTCCAGCACGTGGTCAACGGCGACCACCTTCATCGGCAGCCCGTGCTCGCGGATCAGCCGCTTCGCCGCGACCTTCGCCTCCGCCTTGCGTTTGCGTTGCACCTCGTCACGGTGCAGATCCTGCTCGGTGGCCAGCCCGGCCAGCCGGGGAAAGCCGTCGGTGGGATC
Organism: Micromonospora sp. LOL_015; assembly: GCF_048060275.1. Taxonomy (NCBI): domain Bacteria; kingdom Bacillati; phylum Actinomycetota; class Actinomycetes; order Micromonosporales; family Micromonosporaceae; genus Micromonospora; species Micromonospora sp. LOL_015. The sequence goes on along the minus strand of NZ_JBHMIO010000035.1, from coordinate 34,114 downwards.
GTCGACCCACTGCGGGGCCCAGACGCACTCGGCGACCTCGGTGCCGTCGTCGGTGGGCACCAGCACCTTGTCGCCGACCGCCGGCCGCAGATCACCGGGGTCGAGGTAGAAGAGGCGCCCGTACCGGTTGAAGCTGACCGCGCAGAGCATCCCCATGGCCCTACCCTACGTCGACCTCGCGGCATCGAGAAGGCAGCCGGCGGCAGCCGATCCGCCGGATGGAGCCGGCTGAACGGCTGAATGTGCCGGGCGGCCCGCAACCTGTCCGGGCCGGCCGCGTTCCCTTCGGTGTCAAGAGCCTGCGGGGGGTGCAGGAAGGGTCACGGCGTCGCAGCCGGAGCAACAGGCGAATAGCCGTGCTCCTGAGCGCGGCGCCGTTGCCTGTTCCGGGTCAGTAGCGCAGCCGGATCGTCCCGTCGGCACCGGCACCAGGGCTGGCGACATCGGCCGGCCGGTGCCCGCCGGCCGGCGCCAACCGGGGCCGCCAGCGCTCCAGCAGGTCCTCGCCCCGCTCGGCGATCTCCAGGATCGCGGTCAGCACCGCCGCCGCGATCGTGGCGGCGGCGTCGGCCGCTGCCGACCCCGGCGGCCCGGAACCCGGAACCGCCGACCATCCGGGTTCGGCGTCGACGGTCCGTACGGTGACCGCCTCGGCCGAGCCCAGTGCCTCGGCCAGCACGGCGGCCAGGCCGGCCCGGCTCAGCGCCGCCCAGCCGGCGACCGCCTCGGCGTACCCGGCGGTGGCCGTCAACCGCCCGGCCAGGCTGTCCGGGTCGGCAGCGCCGCCGCCACCACCACCGGTCAGCCGGGTGGCGAGGGTACGGCGTGCCGCGTCGTACGCCTGAGCCGCCGGGCCGGACCAGTCCAGCCGGCCGGACAGCACATCGACCGCTTCGGCGTACCCGTCCAGTTGCGGGCGGAGCGCGGCGCCGGCGGCGGCCAGCGGCTCCGGGCGCACCGCGACGAACGCGGCCACCGCGTCACCGGGCAACGCCCGCACCTGGCGCAGCAGCGGCCAGACCGGATGCCCCGGCGGCGCGCCGGTGCCGATGAGCAGCGCGTCCACTCGGGCCAGCAGATCCCGGGCCGGGGCGGCGACCCGGTCCAACACGTCCATCAGCTGCCCTCCGTCGACTGCCGGCGGCGGGCCGTCAGGTCGACGTCGCGGTACGCGCCGACCACGGACCGCAACCCGGCTGCGGTGTCGGCGAGCCGCCGGCCGGCGTCGTCCGCTTCAGCCGCCCGCTGCGCCATCGTGTCCCGCCACTGCCGGCCCAGCGCTGCGGTGAGCGCGCCCAACCGGCCGGCCGACACCGCCTGCGACCCGCCGCCGGCGGCGCCGCTCAACTCGCCGCCCAGTCCACGGTCTGCGTTGTCGCGCAGCCCGGTCAGCTGGCTCGCGGTGCCAGCCAACTGGTCGGCGCAGCGCGTCAGCTCGGCGGCGATCAGCTGCACGGTGGCGTCCATGTCAGACCTCCCGCAGCGACGGGTGGGCACCGAACGTCTCGGCCCACAGCTTCTCGCGCGCCCAGCGGGCGGCGTCGGCTGCCGCCGCCACCGTGGACCGCACGGCGGCGGCCAGTTCGGTGTTGCTCCGGGTGTGCAGGGGACCGAGGATCCGTACGTCGGTCACGGTGCCGGCGGCGTTGACCACGATCTCGACCGACCCGTCCGGCGAGCGCACCGTCACCTCGACGGTGTGCACCGCCTTGTCGAACTCGACCTGCCGGGCCTCGATTTGGCGGTACCGCTCGACCGCGTCCTCGATCCACGCTTCGTCGATCTGCCGTACCACGGGGTCCTCACCATCGTCGGCAAACGGGCACAGACCGGTCTGCACCCTACGTACGGATGGGGCTGCGCTACGGCACCGAACCGTACCGGCAGCGACCTAGCCGCGCCAGAGGCTGAGCATCATCGCTTCGACGGCGATCCGTGGCTTGACGTTGCCGGTGATCGCTTCTCGGCAGCTCAGCACTGCTTCCAGCCGGCGCAGCGCCGACTCCGCTGTCCACTTTTCGGCAGCTGCGCCGGTGAGCCCGGCGATGTCGGTGTGCACCGGGGCCACCGGGGCCCGCAGCGCGGAAACCAGTACGTCGCGGTAGAAGCCGGCCAGATCAACCAGCGCCCGGTCCAACGCGTCCCGCTGCGCCCGGGTGGCCCGGGACTTCTGCCGCCGTTCCAGCTCCTTGATCTGCCCGGCGGTCCCCCGGGCAGCGCTGGCGGCACCGCGCCCGGTGCCGCCGGCACCCAGCGCGGTCTGCAGCGCCGTACGCTCCGCCGCGTCAACATCGGCGACCGCTGCCTCGGCCTCCGCCTCGGCGGCGGCGATCAACGCCGACGCGGCGTCGAAGCAGGCCCCGACCGTGGTCAGCCGACGCGGCACCGCCAGAACGGCGTCCCGGCGCTCCCGCGCCTGCTGGTCCTGGGCCAGCCGCCGGGCCCGGCCGACGTGCCCCTGCGCGGCCGCCGCCGCCCAGGTGGCGGTCTCCGCCGGTACGCCGTCCCGCTCGGCCAGCACCTGGGCGACCGCCTCGGCCGGCGGCTGCCGCAGGCTGACCACTCGGCAGCGGGACCGGATGGTCACCGAAATGTCGTCCGGGTGGGTGGACGGCGTACAGAGCAGGAACACCGTCCTGGGCGGCGGTTCCTCGATCGCCTTGAGCAGCGCGTTGCCGGCCGCCTCGGTGAGCCGGTCGGCATCCTCGATCACCAGCACCTGCCAGCGTCCGGCGGACGGCGTGCTGGCCGCCCGCAGCACCAGCGCGCGCATCTCGCCGACGCTGATCGACAGGCCGTCCGGCACGACGAACCGGACGTCGGCGTGGGTACCGGCCCGGGTGGTGTGGCAGCCGGCGCACCGGCCGCAGCCCTGCCCGTGCAGGCACTGCAGCGCGGCGGCCAGCGCGCGGGCGGCCACCGACCGCCCGGAGCCGGGTGGCCCGGTGAAAATCCAGGCGTGGGTCATCGCCCCGGCCGACGGCGGCGGGTCGCCGTCGCCGGCGGCTAGCAGCTCGCCAGCCGCCGCAGCGGCCCGGCGCAGGGTCTGCACCGCCTCGTTTTGACCGACCAGGTCGGCGAAGACGTCAGCGGGCATGCTCACGGTCGTCACGTCGGTCGCCCCGCTTCGGCGTCGGCCCTCGGCTCCGCGTCGGCGTTCGGCTCCGCGTCGGCGTTCGGCTCGGCGGGCGCCGCCGGGTCGGCCCGGCCGGTCAGCACCTCGACCCGGTCGAGCACCGCGCCGCGTACCTCGTCGACGCCACGGGTGGCGTCCAGCACCAGGTAGCGTTTCGGGTCGGCGGCGGCCAGGTCGAGGAACGCGTACCGGACCCGTTCGTGGAACGCCAGCGACTCGCTCTCCAGCCGGTCGGCACCGGCCCCGCGCCGCTGCGCCCGGTCCAGGCCCGCCCGTGGCTCGATGTCCAGCAGCACCACCAGGTCGGGTTTGAGACCCCCGGTGGCCCAGGAGGAGAGCCAGGAGACCTCATCGACCGGCAGGGTCCGCCCGGCACCCTGGTACGCCAACGACGAATCGACGTAGCGGTCGCTGACCACGACCGCGCCCCGGGCCAGCGCCGGCCGGACCACGGTCGCCACATGGTGGGCCCGGTCGGCGGCGTACAGCAGGGCCTCCGCGCGGGGCGACGGCGCGTCGGGTCCGCCGTCGAGCACCAGCCGGCGGATCTTCTCGCCGAGCCCGCTGGCCCCCGGTTCGCGGGTCACCACCACCTCCCGGCCCCGCTCGCGCAGCGCCTGCGCCAACGCCGTCACCTGGGTCGACTTGCCGGCGCCCTCGCCGCCTTCGAAGACGACGAAGACCCCGTTCGCGGTGAACGGCTCCGCCGACGCCAACGGCCGCCCCCGGATCGACCCCCACAGGTCGGCCAGGACCGGAACGCCTGGTTTGTCATCCATCTGGCGGAAGGCGCTGAGCCCGGCGAAGATGCCGAACACCCCGGCGAGCAGCAGCAACAACCGGGTCGAGGAGAACGAGACGCCCAGGTTGGCGATCTGCAGCTGGCGGGAGCCGCCCACACCGACCAGCACGCTGCTGACCGAGATGGCCAGCATCAGCACCACCCGGGTGCCGGTCTGTACCACGGCGAAGACCCGGCCCCGGACGTCGTCGGCGATCTCCCCGCCGAGCAGGGTGATCCCGGCCAGGAACGCCATCCCGGCCGCCGCGCCGACCAGCACCGCGCCGAGGATGGCCATGGACAAATGGATGGACAGGGCGAGGATCAGCACCGAGCCGCTGGCCAGCATGATGCTCAGCCCGAACCAGCGCCGCCGGGACAGGTCACGCACCACCGTCGGGCCCAGCCCGATCCCGGCGCCCAGACCGACGAAGATCGCCGCGAAGAGCAGGTAGAACGCGGCGTCACCGGCGCTCAGCGAGGCGGTGAAGAACTTCGCGGTGCCGATCACGATGCCACCACCGGCGAACGCGCCGAAGATGCCCAGCACCAGACCCCGGACCAGCGGGGTCTGGCCGATGAACCGCCACCCCTCGACGAACTGCCGGATCAGGCTCTGGTCGGCGCGCCCGGCGGCGCCGGCCCGTCCGCTGATCTCCTTGATGCCGTAGAAGACCACGATCGCCGTGGCCAGCCGGGAGGCGGCGTTGAAGAACAGCGCCAACTGCGCCGGCTCCGCCCAGGCCGGCAGATCGGTCACCGCCGCCGCCCGGACGGCGGCGTCGAGGACAGCCAGGCTGATCGCGGCGAGCACCGGGGTGAACCCGTACGTGGCGATCAGGGTGAGTTGGTTGGCGATCTCCAACCGGGCCTTGGGGATCAGGTTGGGGACCGCCGCCTCCTTCGCCGGGATCCAGATCAACGTGATCGTCTCGATCAGGAAGATCGCGATCGCCGCCCAGGCGACCGTGAGGGCGCCGCTCGCGCCGAACATCGGCAGCAGCGGGATGGAGGCGAACAGCACGAACCGGAGCAGGTCGCAGATGACCATCGTGTAGCGGCGGTCGAACCGGTCGGCGAGCACCCCGGCGACCGGGCCGAGGACCAACGCCGGCAGCAGCCGTACGGCGATGACACCGCCGAACGCCGCGCCCTGCGCCGCACCGCCGGAGACCTGCCCGGCCGCGAAGATCGAGGTGGCGAGCAGGCCCAGCCAGTCGCTGAACGAGGCGACCCCGAGCACGATCCACAGCCGCCGGAACGGACGGATGCGCAGCACCGAACGCAGCGCCGGCAGACCGGACAGGTCGACCGGGGCGGCAGCCTGGTCGGCCGGCGGTGTGTCGGGCGCACCACCGCGCTGCGGCCTGGTGGCGTTGTCGTCGATGACCGTTCCTCCCCGTCGGCCCGGCGGCCGGGCCCCGGTCACACTCTAATCCTGGCGCTCAGCCCGGTCGGTCACGGTCACCGTCGCGGTCACCGGTCGCGGCGGGGTCGACGTGGCGGTGCAGGTATTCGCGAATCAGGGCCTTCGCTTCGCGCAGTACGCTCTCATCGCCCTCGGCGGTGCGCCGGAACGCCAGTTTGATCAGCGCGTCGGCGGCCTCCACCGCGATCTGCAGCGCGAACCGCAGCCGGGGTTCGTCCGGGATACCGAACCGCCCCACCAGTACCTTGGACAGCTCACTGGCGATCACCGCGTTGTTGTCCCTGCTCTCGTCCAGCAGCCGTACGTCGACCACGTCGCCGAAGTGCAGGGTGCGGAATCCGGGCACCGTACGGTGCATGCAGATGTACTCGTCGATGCCGGCGGCGACGCCGTCCCACCAGTGGTCGAACTCGCCGCCGGTGAACCGTTCGTTGAGCCGCTGCACGTACGCCTCGATGTTGCGCAGCGTCAGTGCCTGCACGATCGCCCGCTTGTCCGGAAAGAACTGATAGACGGAACCGATGGCCACCTCGGCTCGTTCAGCGAGCAGGGTCGTCGTCAGACCCTCGTAGCCAACCTCGTCCACGATCTCGGCGCACGCGTCGAGCATGCGCTGGACCCGGGCGAGACTGCGCCCCTGGACCGGCACCCGCCGCAGCGGGCCACTGGTGACGGCTGGTGTCGACACTCGTCCCACTCCTTCCGAGAAAGATCCCCCGCGCGTCGGAACCACCGTCGGCAGCAGTGAGATCAAAAACGTTACTCGGATTAACGAGCGAAACGGATATCGGTATTCACCTGTCCCACATCATCCTGACCATGAAGATCATTTGAGAAGATCATTCATGACAATCTGGCCCTCGGCGGGCCACCGCCGGCCAGGAGCACGGCCAGGAGTCATCCACCTGGCGCGTGGTCTGCGGCGTGGTCTGCGGTGCGGTCAGGAGTCGTCGGACCGGTCTGCGGCCCGGCTGGCGGTGGCCTTCTTCGGCGCGGTCTTCTTGGCCGTAGCCTTCTTCGCACCGGTCGCCTTGGCGGTGGTCGCCTTGGCCGCGGTCTTCTTCGCACCGGTCGCCTTGGCGGTGGCCTTCTTCGCCGGCGCTTTCTTCGCCGCCTTCTTACGCGGCGCCGGGCCCTTCGCCCGCTTCTCGGCCAACATCTCCGACGCCTGCTCGATCGTCAACGACTCGGGCGTCTGGCCACGCCGCAGCGAGGCGTTGCTCTCGCCGTCGGTGACGTACGGGCCGAACCGGCCGTCCTTGATCACCAGCGGACGCTCGGTGAGCGGATCCGCGCCCATCTCCCGCAACGGCGGCGCGGCGGCCCGCCGCTGCCGGGTCTTCGGCGCGGCGAGCAACGTCAGCGCCTCGTCCAGCGAGACGGTGAACAACTGCTCCTCGGACTCCAGCGACCGAAACTCGTCGCCCTTCTTGACGTACGGGCCGTACCGGCCGGCGGCGGCGAGCACCTCGGCACCGTCCGGTGCCACCCCGACCACCCGGGGCAGCGACAGCAGCCGCAGCGCCTCGGCGATGCTCAGCGTCTCCGGTGACTGGGAGCGCAGCAATGAGGAGCGGCGCTCGCCACTGGCGACGTACGGGCCGAACCGGCCGGACTTGAGCACGATCGGCTCGCCGGTCTCCGGGTGTTCGCCGAGCTTGCGCTCGCCACCACCGCCGAGAAACAGTTCGTTGATCTTTTCCGGGGTCAGCTCGTCCGGCGCGATCCCCTCCGGCAGCGAAACGCGGTCCCCGCCGGCTCCGGCTGCCGCCCCCTCCGCCTCGTCACCGCCACCGGCCGCCGGCTCGGCACCGCTGGCAGCACCCGCTGTGGGCGCGGCCGCTGAGCCATCTCCGGTCGGCCCGGCCGCCGCGTGGTCGGCACCCTCCGTGTCGGGCAGGAACCGCTGCAGGTACGGACCGTAGCGGCCGACCCGGACGACGACCTGACGGCCCTCGTCGTCGACACCGAGCGGGATCGAATTGACGCTGCGGGCGTCAATCTCGGCGAGCTTCTCGGTGACCAGCCGCTTGAGGCCACCGGAGCGGGCGACCGACTCGTCCCCCGCGGTGTCGCTGCCGAAGTAGAACGAGGTGAGGAAGTCCACTGCCTGGTGGTCGCCGGACGCGATCTCGTCCAGCTCGTTCTCCATGCTGGCGGTGAAGTTGTAGTCGACCAGTCGCGGATAGTGTCGCTCCAGCAGCCCGATCACCGCGAAGGCCAGGAACGACGGGATCAGCGCCTGGCCGCGTTTGGCCACGTACCCCCGGTCCTGGATGGTCTGCATGATCGACGCGTAGGTGGACGGGCGCCCGATGCCCAGCTCCTCCAACGCCTTGACCAGGGAAGCCTCGGTGTAGCGGGCCGGCGGCTGGGTGCTGTGCCCGACCGCCGCCAACTCCCGCGCGGTGAGCGGTTGGTCCTTGGCCAGGTTCGGCAGCCGGCGCTCAGCGTCCTCCGCCTCGGCCGACTCGTCGTCGGACGACTCGACGTAGGCGCGCAGAAAGCCCGGGTCGGTGATCGTCTTGCCGGTCGCGCCGAAGTCGCATTCCTCGCCGACGGTCGAGACGGCCCGGATCCGCACCGACACGCTGGAACCCACCGCGTCGGTCATCTGGGACGCGATGGTCCGCCGCCAGATCAGCTCGTAGAGCTTGAACTCCTCGGCGGACAGCTCGTTGGCCAGCTCCCCAGGGGTGCGGAAGTGGTCACCGGCGGGGCGGATGGCCTCGTGCGCCTCCTGGGCGTTCTTGACCTTGCCGGTGTAGCGACGCGGCTCCGGCGGGACGAAACGGTCGCCGTACAGCTCGGCGACCTGGCTGCGGGCGGCGGCGATCGCCGTCTCCGACAGGTTGACCGAGTCGGTCCGCATGTAGGTGATGTAACCGTTCTCGTACAGGCGCTGCGCGGTGCGCATCGTCTGCTGCGACGAGAACCGCAGCTTGCGGGCCGCTTCCTGCTGCAGGGTGGAGGTGATGAACGGGGCGTACGGCCGGCGGCGGTACGGCTTCTCCTCGACCCGGGTGACGGTGAACGGCCGACCGTCGAGCCGGGCCGCCAGGCCCCGCGCCCCGTCGCCGTCCAGATGCACCACCGACGCCTCCGGGCGGACCCGTCCGGTGCTCGGCTCGAAATCCTTGCCGGTGGCGATCCGGTCGCCGCCGAGCGCGATCAGGTTGGCGGTGAACGAGCGGGGTCCGTCGGCGTCGGCCGCCGACTGGCCGGTCACTGCCAGGGTGGCCTGGATGTCCCAATACTCGGCGGTACGGAACGCCATCCGCTGCCGCTCGCGCTCCACTACGATCCGGGTGGCCACCGACTGCACCCGGCCGGCGGACAGCCGGGGCATCACCTTCTTCCACAGCACCGGCGAGACCTCGTAGCCGTACAGCCGGTCCAGGATCCGCCGCGCCTCCTGGGCGTCGACCAGGTTGCGGTCGATCTCCCGGGGATTGGCCACCGCGGCCCGGATGGCGGCCCGGGTGATCTCGTGGAAGACCATCCGACGCACCGGCACCCTGGGTTTGAGAGTCTCCACCAGGTGCCAGGCGATCGCTTCGCCCTCGCGGTCCTCGTCAGTGGCGAGCAGGACCTCGTCGACCTCCTTGGCCAGCTTGGTCAGCTTGGCGATCTGCTGCTTACGGTCGGCCGAGACGACGTACAGCGCGGCGAAGCCGTTGTCGACGTCGACGCCGAGCCGGGCCCACGGCTCCTTCTTGTAGCGGGCCGGCACGTCGGCGGCGTTGCGCGGCAGGTCCCGGACATGCCCGAGGCTCGCCTCGACGACGTACCCCGGGCCCAGGTAGCCCGAGATCGTCTTGGCCTTCGCCGGCGACTCGACGATGACCAGACGGCTGGTTGAGGTGTTGCTCGGCACGTCTCTCCTGACCTCGACCCACTCGGACCGCCCGGCGACAGGCGGCGGCCCAGATCGACCGGCGCCCGCCACGACAAGCGGGCGGGCGACGGTCACGATGTCCAACGTAACGCGAACCCGGGGCCGGTGGAGCACACGCACCCAAGCCTTCGGCCCGATTTGCGTCGGTCGTCCGGTTGGTTCACCGCAGCCGGTCAGCAGCCCACCCGATGCCGACCCAGCTCGTTCCTACCGCACCAACGGCGACACGGTACACCCACCGACCGGCGTGACGTGGCGCACCGCACCGCAACAGCCGCTGGCGTCGGTCGATGTCCCGGCTGTTCTGTCAGCGATCAGACAGCGATCGGGACCGGGTCGGAGAGCAGCCGCGCCATCACGCCCAGCCGTCCTCGGGGGCGGCGGCGGGCCGGTCGCCGAGCAGCTCGGCCAGTCTGGTCAGCCGGCGTCGGCCCACGATCCGGTACGCCGGACCGCCGGACCGGGCATCGAGCAGCACCGCCGGCAACCCGATCGCGGCGAGCGCGGCACCCACCTGGGGCCAGTTGTCCGCGTCCGACTCGACCAGCCGCAACCGGTAGCCGAGCGGATCCCTGGCGCCGGCCGCCGCCGCCCACAACCGCAGCCGCTGACCGGCCAGGTGGAATCCGGTCGGCGGCCGCTTGACCAGCCGGTCGTCCTCGCCGCCGTGCACCGGCTCGGCCGCCGGCAGGTCGGCGTCCGGTTGGTCCGGCGTCGGCGGATGCAGCCAGGCCGCGCCGAGCCGGGCCAGCACCGCCGTGTACGCCGTCCGCACCGTCAGCCGGCCGTCCGGCAGCTGACGCCAACTCGGCGCCAGCCCGCGCCGCCGGAACTCGGCCACCAGCACGTGCACTCGCCAGGCCGGCTCGACGTCCACCGACACCCGTACCGTGCCGCCCATCCGGCTGATCCGGCCCGGACCGGCGAGCAGACCCGCCAGGTCGCCGGGCGTCGGATCCGCCGCCGCCACGCCGAACAGCGACAACTGCCGGGCCGTCGGGACACCGGCGGAGGAGTCGGTCGGCGGCGTCAGCGACACTCCGGGACCTCGTAGAAGGCCCTATTGAGCTCCGCGGAACCCAGTGAGCTGGTGTCCAGCGCGCTGCGCTGGTAGTCGTCGGTGAGGGTGGCAAGCACCGCCTCGACCCCGTCGTAGAAGCTGTCCGCCGGTCCGGTGGCGTCCAGCCCGGCGATGCCCTCTTCGGCCTTGCCGTACGCGTCGCGCACCGCGCCGAGCGAGTCGGCGAACCCGGTGGCCACCTGCTCACCCTGGTCCGCGTCGGGCACCCCGGCCTCCACCACCCGGACCCGGGCGGTCTCGGTCGCGGCGGCCGCGCCGGACAGCAGCCGGATCAGGTTCTCCTGCGCCTGCGCCGGCGTCGTCTGCGCGGTCATCTGCTGCTGGGTGCTGCTGGTCAGATTGCTGATCTCCGCCCGCCACGGGCGCAGCGCGGTGCACACCTCGGCCGCCCAGACGACCGGGCTGGGCCCTCCGCCGCAGCCCGACAGCGTCAACGCCACGGCGGTGAGCACCACTGCGATCCGAGCAGTTGACACCACGCGGCGCGCTCCCATGCTGTGCAGCGTACGCACCGGCGACGACAGCCCTACGGCCCGCCGCCGGTCGGCGGTACGTCGAAGCCGGTGGCTCCACCCGGTCCACAAGGATCGGGTGGAGCCACCGGTCGGTCAGACGCTCACCCGCTCCGATTCGGACCCGGCGCTGCCGCCACCGGCCGGGCCGCCGTCGATGTTCTCCCCCATCGCCATCGGCTTGCGCTTGGTGAACACCACCGCGGCCACCACGACCAGGGTCGCCACCACCGCGATGGCGATGCGCAGCGGGTCGTTCTGGTCGGTGCCCACGCCCCACATGATCACTGCGGGGGCGATCAGCAGCGCCACCAGATTCATCACCTTGAGCAGCGGGTTGATCGCCGGACCTGCGGTGTCCTTGAACGGGTCGCCGACGGTGTCGCCGATGACCGTGGCGGCATGCGCCTCGGAACCCTTGCCGCCGTGCGCGCCGTCCTCCACCAGCTTCTTGGCGTTGTCCCAGGCACCGCCCGAGTTGGCCAGGAACACCGCCATCAGCACACCGGTGCCGATCGCGCCGGCCAGGTACGCGGCGAGCGCACCGGCACCTAGGCCGAAACCGACCGCGATCGGCGCGAGCACCGCCAGCAGACCCGGGGTGAGCAGCTCCCGCTGGGCGTCACGGGTGCAGATGTCGACCACCTTGCCGTACTCCGGCCGTTGGGTCCGCTCCATGATTCCGGGGTTGTCGCGGAACTGGCGGCGGACCTCCAGCACGACGGCGCCGGCCGAGCGGGACACCGCGTTGATGGCCAGCCCGGAGAAGAGGAAGACCACTGCGGCACCGATGATCAGTCCGACCAGGTTGCCCGGGTTGGCGACGTTGAGCGAGTCGGCCAGGTAGCCCGGCACGTCGTCGATCCCGGCGTCGTTCAGCGCGATGCTGACCGTGTCGGTGTAGGAGCCGAACAGCGCCGTCGCGGCGAGCACGGCGGTGGCGATCGCGATGCCCTTGGTGATCGCCTTGGTGGTGTTGCCGACCGCGTCCAGCTCGGTGAGGGTACGGGCGCCGGCCTCGTCGATGTCACCGGACATCTCGGCGATGCCCTGCGCGTTGTCGGAGATCGGGCCGAAGGTGTCCATCGCCACGATCACGCCGACCGTGGTGAGCAGGCCGGTACCGGCCAGCGCCACGGCGAACAGCGACAGGGTGATGGAGCCGCCACCGAGCAGGTACGCCCCGAACACCCCGGCGCCGACCAGCAGCGCCGAGTAGACCGCCGATTCCAGGCCGACGCTGATGCCGGCCAGGATGACGGTGGCCGCGCCGGTCTGCGAACTCTTGCCGATGTCCTGCACCGGGCGGCGGTGCACTTCGGTGAAGTAGCCGGTGAGCAGCTGGATCGCGGCGGCCAGCACGATGCCGATGAGCACCGCGCCGACGGCCAGGCCGGCCGGGGACAGCGGCAGGTCGGCCCCGTCGTCGACACCGAGCTGCGCACGCCAGTCGTCGCCGAGCAACTCGGTCCAGCTGCCCGGCAGGTAGAGGAGGGCGGCGACGGCGACCAGCACCGCGGCCAGCACCGCCGAGGTGAAGAACGCCCGGTTGATCGCCACCATGCCGTTGCGGTCCGATGGACGCAGCCGGGTGATCAGTACGCCGAACAGCGCGATCACCGCACCGATGGTGGAGACGATCAACGGGAAGACCAGGCCTTCCTCGCCGAACGCGGCCCGGCCCAGGATCAGCGCGGCGACCAGGGTCACCGCGTACGACTCGAACAGGTCGGCGGCCATGCCGGCGCAGTCACCGACGTTGTCGCCCACGTTGTCGGCGATGGTCGCCGGGTTACGGGCGTCGTCCTCCGGGATGCCCTGCTCGACCTTGCCGACCAGGTCGGCGCCGACGTCGGCGGCCTTGGTGAAGATGCCGCCGCCGACCCGCATGAACATGGCCAGCAGGGCCGCGCCGAAGCCGAAGCCCTCCAGCACGGTCGGTGCGTCGACCCGGTAGAGGACGACCACCAGGGCCGCGCCGAACAGGCCGAGGCCCACCGTGAGGAAGCCGACCACGCCGCCGGTCCGGAAGGCGATCTTCATCGCGTTCTCCCGGCCACCGGTGCCGGTGCCGGCCGCCGCGGCGACCCGCAGGTTCGCCCGGGTGGCCAGCGCCATCCCGGCACCGCCGATGAACGCGCTGAACACCGCGCCCACCACGAAGAAGACGGATCGACCGACCTTCACCATCATCTCGCTGCCCTGTGTCTCGTGCACAGGGAGCAGGAAGAGCAGTATGACGGCGAGTACGACGAACACGCCGAGGGTTTTGAACTGGCGGAACAGGTACGCCGACGCGCCTTCCTGCACGGCGCCGGCGATTTCCTGCATGTTCGTGGTGCCCTTACCGGTCGCCAGCACCGCCCGTACCAGGGCGGCGGCGAAACCCAGCGCCACCAGCGCGATGACCGCGGCGATGACGACGTACGTCAGGTGTGTGCCGGTAAGGGACAGCCCGCCGCCTTCGGCGGCCAAGGTGGTCCCGGACATCAGTGTCCTCCTGTACCGAACGCTCGCCCCGGTCGGTGGACGAACCGGCGGGGCGACTCCACGCGGGGAGCAACGAGGTCTGCTGGCACCCACAGGTTTGTGGGGCCAGGACAGTTGGTGATAACCCGCGTACTCTAGCCGGACCGGGTAAGGCAGGTCACACCGTCCACCCACCGAGTTGTGGACCATTCCTGCAGGCGGAACGGACAGTTGTGACGACGGAGGTTGATCTTCAGCTGGTGGGCGGGGCCGACGCGGGTCTCACCGGCCGACCGGCCAGACCATCCGCACCTCGGTCCCGACACCTTCGTCGACCGGCCGCACCTGGAGGTCCTCGACGAAACCGGCCAGCAGGGCGAAACCGACACCGACCGTCAGGGCTTCGTCGGTCAACGACTCGTCGGCCAGTTCGTCGGGCGGCAGGGCGCTCAGGCCGAGCCCGGCTTCGATCGGGGCCCGGTCGATCACCCGTACGGTGTAGGTCTCCTCATCGGACATCTCCACCTGAACCAGGTCGGCCAGCCCGTACTGGCGGTGCAGGGCGACGGCCCGGGTACAGGCCTCGCCGATCGCCAGCCGGACCTCGTCGAGCAACTCCTCGGCCACCCCGGCCCGGCGGGCGACGGCGACGCCGACCAGGCGGGCGGTGCGCACGTGCACCGGCGCCGGGGAGAACGAGAGGCGGACGGTGGCCATCACGCCGTCGGCGCTGCGCCAGCTGAGCCATCCGGTTCCCCACCGGTGGCGGCCTGTACGGTCGGGAAGATCGGGAAGACCTGGTCCAGCGCGGTGATCCGGAAGATCTTCAGCAGGGACTCCTTGTCGCAGACCAGCCCAAAGGTGCCGCCGGCCGGGCGGAGTCGCTTCAGCGCGCCGACCAGCACGCCGAGCCCGGTGGAGTCGAGGAAGTCGACCCGGTGGAGATCAACGACGATCTTGTGGTTGCCGGCGTCGATCAGCTCGATCAACCGCTCCCGCAGCCGGGGAGCGGTATAGACGTCCACTTCGCCGCCGACCTCCAGCACCGTGTACTCGCCAACGGTGCGAGTCGACAGCGACAGCTCCATCGGTCCCCTCCTCGGCTGCGATGCACGCCTATGGCATCTAACCACCGCGCGGCGCGGTTGCGCCGCGCGACTCCGCACGGTCGATGATCTCCCTGCACCCCGCACACCTACCCCGGGGTGCCGACGTCGGCACCCCGGTGCGAGAGTGCAGACGTGACCTCACCCGCCACCGTAACGCCCGGACCGGGTTCGGACCCGGCGGGGTTGCTGCGTCGGTGGGGCGCCGCCGGGGAACTGCCACGCCAGTCCGGGGCCGCCCCGACGCACCAGGCAGCACCCACGGTCACCCATGTCGAGCGGTTGCCGGTGCGCCCCGGTGCCACCGCGCCGTGGCCCGACTGGGCACCCGCCGACCTGCGGGACGTGTTGACCGCACGCGGGGTCCAGCAGCCTTGGCGGCACCAGGCGTACGCAGCCGAGCTGGCCCACTCCGGCCGGCACGTCATCGTCGCCACCGGCACCGGGTCCGGCAAGTCGCTGGCGTACCTGCTGCCGGCGTTGGCGAAGCTGCTGGCCGACCCTCGGGCCACCGTGCTGTACCTGGCGCCGACGAAGGCACTCGCCGCCGACCAGTTGCGCGCCGTCGCCGAGCTGGGACTCGACGGAGTACGGCCGGCCTGCTACGACGGCGACACCCCGCAGCCGGAGCGGGCCTGGATTCGGCAGCACGCCCGCTTTGTGCTGACGAATCCGGACATGCTGCATCGAGGAATCCTGCCCCGGCACGGGGCCTGGTCGAACTTCCTCCGCCGGCTGACCTACGTCATCGTCGACGAGTGCCACAGCTACCGGGGCGTGTTCGGCTCGCACGTGGCCCACGTACTGCGTCGGCTGCGTCGCCAGACCGAGCGGTACCAGCGGGTCCGGCCCAGTACCGTGCCCAGCGCCCGACCCGCCCTCGGGTCCGGAGCCCGGCCCACCACCGGGCCCGGCACGCCGGTGTTCATCCTGGCGTCGGCGACCTCGGGAGAGCCGGCGCGGGCGGGCAGCCAGCTGACCGGGCTGCCGGTGGAGCCGGTCACCGAGGACAGCGCCCCGCGCGGGGCGGTGACCTTCGCGCTGTGGGAGCCGCCGCTGCTGCCCGGTGCCCGCGCCGACACCGACGATCTCACCCCGGTACGGCGGTCGGCGCTGCGGGAAAGCGCCGACCTGCTCGCCGACGCGGTCGCCGCCGGGGTCCGCACGCTCGCGTTCGTCCGGTCCCGGCGCGGGGCGGAGGTGGTGGCCAGCAACGCGCGCCGGGCACTTGACGAGGTGGCTCCCGGGCTCGGCGACCGGGTGGCGGCGTACCGGGCGGGTTTCCTGGCCGAGGAGCGACGGGCGTTGGAGCGTGCGCTCACCTCCGGCGAACTGCTCGGGCTGGCCTCGACGAACGCCCTCGAGCTCGGGGTGGACCTGGTCGGTCTGGACGCGGTGCTGATCTGCGGGTACCCCGGCACCCGGGCGTCGCTGTGGCAGCAGGCCGGGCGGGCCGGACGCGCCGGACGCGAGGCGCTGGCGGTGCTGATCGCCCGGGACGATCCGCTCGACACCTACCTGGTGCACCATCCGGAGGCGGTCTTCGGCCGGCCGGTGGAGGCGACGGTGCTCGACCCGACCAATCCTTACGTGCTCGGGCCGCAACTGTGCTGCGCGGCCGCCGAGGGTGCGCTGACCTCGGCCGACATCGAACTGTTCGGTGGCGCGTCGGTCAAGCAGACGCTGGACGAGCTGGTCGCCGCCGGGCTGCTGCGGCGACGCCCCACCGGGTGGTACTGGACCGCCGCCGGCCGTCCCGAGGTCGACCTGCGCGGCGAGGGCGGCACCCCGGTCGACGTCGTGGAGACCTCGACCGGTCGGCTGCTCGGCACGGTCGACCCCGGCTCGTCACACTTCCTCATCCATCCGGGCGCGGTCTACCTGCACCAGGGCGGGTCGTACGTGGTGGACGACCTCGACCTGGACGGGGCGTGCGCGCTGGTGCACGCCGAGGAGCCGGACTGGTCCACCCACGCCCGGGAGGTCACCTCGCTGTCGGTGGCGGCGGTACGCGAGTACCGCGACGCCGGCCCGGTCGGCCTGTTCGTCGGCGACGTCGACGTGACCAGCCAGGTCGTCTCCTACCAGCGGCGCCGGATCGGGTCGGGCGAGGTGCTGGACACCCGACCACTGGACCTGCCGGCCCGACAGTTGCGCACCGTCGCCGTGTGGTTCACCGTCTCGCCGGCCGCGCTCGCCGCCGCCGGGGTCGAGCCGGCGGACGTGCCCGGCGCGCTGCACGCCGCCGAGCACGCGGCGATCGGCCTGCTGCCGCTGATCGCCACCTGCGACCGGTGGGACATCGGCGGACTCTCCACCGCCGGGCACGCTGACACCGAGGCGCCGACGGTGTTCGTCTACGACGGCCACCCCGGGGGCGCCGGGTTCGCCGAACGCGCCTACCAGGCGGCCCGGACCTGGTTGGGGGCCACCCGCGATCTGATCGCCGCGTGTGGCTGCGAGACCGGCTGCCCGTCCTGCGTGCAGTCGCCGAAGTGCGGCAACGGCAACAACCCGCTGGGCAAGGCCGACGCGGTCCGGGTGCTCGACGTGGTGCTGGCCAGCCTGCCGGAAAGCGCTGACTGATCCGGCACCAGACCATGTGCGATCTACTGGCATGAATTTCTCCTGATCTGGATAGATTAGACGTGGGAGCGCTTCCACCACGCCACCGGAGGAGAACGCCGTGGCCGACACCGTGGCCGACACCGTCGAACTGCTCTACTCGATCGACCCGCAGAACCTCACCGTCGACCAGCAGATCGCCCTGGCCCAGGGGTACGCGGCCCTGGCCCAGGCGGAACGCCTCGAACTGATTCAGCAGCGGCTCTACAACATCCACCAGGTGATTTCCCGCTGGGTTATGCACGCCACCACCGCCGACGGCCCGCCGCGCTGACCCGGGATCGGCCCGCGCGGCGGCACCCTCCCACGGGTCGGCCCGCAGCGGACCGGCTCGGGCGGTCACCCTCACCGGCCGGCCGACGCCGGTGGCCGGAAGTGGCGTCACCTCGACGGTGACCACCACCTCCAGCCCGTCGACGGTGCAGGCACGCAACCGTCCGCCGTTGCGTCCGGCAACCTCGGCCGCCCGGTCGCAGACCGCGCCGGGGCCGGCGAACACCCGGGCGGCACCGGCGAGCGCGGCCAGGTCGGCGGCCACCGAGGCCTGCTGGCGGGCGAGGCGGACCGCACCGATCAGTGCACCGGCGATGCCGGCGGCGACCAGCGTCAACCCGACAGCGAGCAGCCACAGGCTGGCGCTGCCGCGCTGCCCGGCGTCGACCCCGGGCCGGCGTGGGCGGCCTGGGTCACGCGGCCCACGCCGACATCGTCGGCCGGTCACCGGTGACGCTCCGGCAGCGATCCCGCGCCGTCACCACCGCCGACGGCACCGCTGCTTACTGCGCTCCCAGATACACCGGCTGCGGTCCCAGTGACGCCCGGCTCGACCGCAGCGGTCACGGACGCGGTGACCGACGCCGGCCCGAGCCGGGCACCCAACGCCCGCAGCGGTGCCCGGACCGTGACGGTGACCAGGTCACCGTCGACGGCCACGGAGACCTCGGCTCCCGGCGGTCCGGCCAGGGCCGCCGCATCGCGGTCGCCCCGGGCGGTGGCCAGCGCGACCGACCGTGCCATGTCGAGACACTCGGACTTGGTGACCACGGCGCTGACGGCGGACAGCCCCACCGCCAGCAGCAGCACCAGCGCCGGCAGGCCGGCGGCCAACTCGGCGGTGAACGAGCCCCGGTCACCGCCGGCCTGCCGGCGCGGCCTCATCCGAGCGCCCGATCGATGACCGAGGCGAGGGCAGCCTGCACGCCCTCGCTGGTCAACACCTTGAGCAGAATCCCGGCGAAGGCGACGGCGGCCAGGGTGCCGACGGCGTACTCGGCGGTGTTCATCCCGGCGTCGTCGCGCAACCGGCCGGCCAGCTGGCCGCGCCACCGACCGGGCACCGCCGTGGCCGCTGCCGCTGCCGGGTCCGCCGCCGCGTCGGGCGGAACCTTCGTCGACCGCATGATGACTCCTTTCCTCAGAGGACGTCGCCGAGGACGGCGACGATCACCGGCACCAGACCGGCGAGAATGAAGGCGGGCAGAAAACACAGCCCGAGGGGAAGCACGATCAGCACTCCGGCGCGGCGGGCCGCCGCCTCGGCCGCCGCCGAACGACCGGCCCGCAGATCGTCGGCGAGCCTGGTCGCCGCACCGGCGAGGGCGGCGCCGCTGGCCGCGGAGCGGATCGCGGCGGCGGCCAGGCGCTCGCCGCCCGGGACCGCGTCAAGATGCCGCCACGCCTCGGCCGGCTCGGCACCGAGCCGCAACGCCCGAGCCACCCGGCTCAGCCGGGCACCGAGCGGCCCGGCCAGCGCGTCAGCCACCGCGACCATTGCCCGATCCACCGGCGCTCCGGCGCGCAGCGCCGCCGCCAGCAGATCGGCGGCCAGCGGCAGGTCGGCTGCCGCGCGCAGCCGCCGACGGCGTACCGACGGCGGCTCGATCCGGCGCAGCGCCCGGTCGACACCGGCAGCGGCCGCGATGGCCAGCGGCACGGAGAGCCAACCGCCGCCGATCACCAGCACCGCCAGGCCGGACAGCACCGCGACCGGGCGGACGAGCCGCGACAGGTCGGGCTCCGGTGGCGGACTGTCACTGAGCCGGGCGAGCCGGCGACGGGTGGCGAGTGCCGTGACCGGGCGGACCGCCGGCGGCAGCATCACGCGGGTACCGGCCATCAGCTGGTCGCCTCCGGTGCCCGGTTCAGCCGCTCGGTCCAGGCCAGCCCGGCGACCTGCAGCGCCACGGCGGCGAGCGCGCAGGCCGCGCCGATCGGAGTCCGCAACAGCACCGCTACCGGATCCACCCCGATGCTGTAGCCGAGGGCCAGGCCGCCGGCGGGCAGGCCGGCCAGTAGCCAGGCGGTCATCTGCGCACCGGCGGCCTGCGCGGCGGCAGCGTCCCGCGACCGGTCCAGCGCACGGGCGTCGGCTTCGATCCGTTCGATCAGGTCGGCCAGTGGCGCGCCGGTGCGCTCCGCCAGCCGTACGGCGGCGGTCGACAGGCCGGCGAGCCGGGTGGCGGCGGTGCCCGTCGTTGGGCCCGGGTCCCGCAACGTCATCGGCCCCGCTGGCAGGCCGGCCCGCAGGTCGGCGGCGTGCGCGGCCAGTGCGTCCAACTGCCGTACCCGCCGGTCTCGCCGGGCCTTGGCGGCGGCCCGGTTCGCTGCCGTTCGCAGGCCGAGCCCCAGGTACGCGGCGGCGATCGTCGCCGCCACCGGCCCGCCCAGCCAGCCGGCGGCGAGCCCGCCGGTGCCGGCGACGGCCACGAGCGCCCGGCGCGGATGGCGGCACGCGGCGCTGCCGAGCCACAGCGCCCGGGACCGCAGCCGGACGCTGAACGGAACGGTGGTTGGTGGTGGCGAGTTCGGACCGCCACTGGACCGGACCGGGGTCGGACCGGTCACGGCCAGCAGCCGACGACGGTGTCCCCACGGGCGGCGCAGCCGAAGCGGCCAACGCCGGTGCGACGTGCCGGGTCGCAGGCTCATCGCGGCCCCCGGCTGTCGAGCACCGCCGGCACCGGTACGCCGCGTTCGGCGAGCAACCTGGCCAGGGTCGGGCCGGCCGGTTGCGGCCCGGCCCCGCGCCGCCAGGCCGGGGTGACCGTGATGAGCCGCTCCGGCCCGTGCGGGGTGAGCAGACAGATCGCGTCAACGAATCGCCGCCCGGCGAACCGGCGCAACTGGACGACCACCTGGATGGCGGCCGCGATCTGCGCATGCAAGGCGGCGCGGGGCAGCCCACCGAGCAGCCCCAACGCCTCCAGCCGGGCCGGCACGTCGCTGGCCGCGTTCGCGTGCAGGGTTCCGGCGCCGCCGTCGTGGCCGGTGTTGAGCGCGGCCAGCAGGTCGACGACCTCGGCGCCCCGGCACTCACCGACGACCAGCCGGTCCGGCCGCATCCGCAACGCCTGCCGGACCAACGCACCGAGCCCGACCGACCCGACCCCCTCGACGTTGGCTGTCCGGGCCTGCAACGTCACCACGTGCGGATGCTCCGGCCGCAACTCGGCCGCGTCCTCCACCATCACGATCCGCTCGTCGGCCGGCACCAACCCGAGCAGCGTGTTCAACAGCGTCGTCTTGCCCGACCCCGTGCCGCCCGCGATCAGGTACGCCAGCCGCCCCGCCACCACCGCCTGCAGCAGCTCCGCCACCGGCGGATCGACCATGCCGTTGCCCACCAGCTCGGCCAGCTGGAACGGACGCTGCCGGAAGGTCCGCAACGACAGGTACGGCCCCGTCGCCGCCACCGGCGGCAACACCGCGTGCAACCGGGTACCGTCGGGCAACCGGGCATCGACGTACGGGCAACCGTCATCGAGCCGACGCCCACAGGCAGCCGCCAACCGCTGCGCCAACCGGCGTACCTCGTCCACCGAACCGACGCCCACCGCCGCCCGCTCCAACCCGGCACCCCGGTCCACCCACACCTGGGTGCCGTTCACCAGAACGTCGGTCACCCGCACATCGGCCAGCAACGGCGCCAACGGCCCCGCCCCGGCCAACTCACCGTGCACCCGGTCGGCCAGCCGCAACAACCCGACGTCACCTCGCAACGCCGCCCCCGGCTCGGCCCGGACCGCACCGACCACCGACGCCGGCGTCACCGACGTGCCGTCCGCGACGAACCGCTCCCGTACGCGGGCCGCCACCGCCGCCTCGTCGACATTCGCACCACCCGGCCACCCAGCCGGCGCGGCGAAACCGCCCGTACGGGCCGACCCGGCCGTCATGACGCCACCACCGCACGATCGACCAGGCCCGCGACGTTACGCCGAGGTCTTCCCTCGGCGGTGACGAGCGGCGTACAGGTGCGGCGAACCGTGACGGGGTACAGCGGCGGCATCTGAGCCCTCCTACGGCTCGGGAAGCGATGCCGAAACTGTGGACGCTGACGCGGCGTTCATGCCTGGACGATCAGGCAGGCTGTGGACAACCGACCTGCCTGTGGATAACTCCTCCCGGCCGGAGGTGATCTGCTACGGCGGCCGCGTAGGCAATGAACCGGCAGGGTCAGATCGAGCGGCGTGGCCAGCGCTTGCGGGGGCGCGGCTCCTCCTCACGGTGCTGACGCTTGTGCTCGTGCACCCGGTCCTCCCACGCCTGCTGGTCGTCGTCGGCGGGATCGAACGGGTACCAGCGGTGCGAACCGTCCTCGAAGTGCATGTCCTCGTCACCGGGCCGGATGACCGACATCAGCGCCACCACCCCATGAATCGCCAGTACAGGTACCCGCTGCGGTTGTCCGCCAGGTCGATCATCGCGTCAAGCAGACAGGTCGCCATATAGCCCGACAGCGACACCGTCGCCCCCGCGTACTCCGCGAGCAGCTCCTCACGACGGGTGAGGGCCACGGATCCGCGCATCCCGCGCAGGTCCACGCCGGCTGGATCGGGATGTGGAAGCTCACGCGCCCTCCCCTGGCCAGTGACCCCGGTTGATCGGTATCCGGTGCCGCGCCCGGCAGGGCAGCGCCGCCCCGCACCGACAGACCTGCTGCCACTTGCTCCAGGACCACACCGGCCGGTGTCGCCTGGCCAGAGTCCGTGCGACTGCGACGACGTACGCCTCGTAGCTGACACGCTGGGTCATCCGCCCCTCCTTCAGTGAGGGGATTCGACGGCCGGGCCTATCGGTCATCCGACCGCCACACCCAGCAACCATGGTTCCCACGAACCACCGTCAATGCAATATTACATTTTAGATGAAACGCTTGACGATACTTCACCTAGTGATGTTGTATTGCCGAGCGTGGTCGATGGGTGCTACACATCGAGTGCGAATGTCGCCCGGTGTGTAGTCACGGAGAGGAGAATCCAGTGACGACCGACACCGGCTCGACCGTCCCGAGACGACAGCTCGGCAGGCATCTACGGCAGCTCCGCGAGGAGGCCCGCATGACCGTGAAGGCTGCGGCCACCGCACTGGAATGGTCCACGCCCAAGATCTGGCGCATCGAAACCGGTGCCACGTCGATGCGGTCCCTCGACGTCGAAGCCATGTGCAAGGTCTACGGAGCGTCACCAGAAATCACCGAGGCGTTGATGGGGCTCGCCAAGGAGACCAGGGCCCGTGGCTGGTGGCACTCGTACGGCGACGCCATCCCCGAGTGGTTCGAGCTGTACGTCGGCCTTGAGTCAGGCGCGACCCGGCTGCGCAAGTACGAGGCGCACCTGGTCCCCGGCCTTCTGCAGACCAAGGCGTACGCGACCCGGGTATACGAGGCCGGACGCCCCGATATGAAGCGCGAGGACATCGACCGAGGGGTCGCCTTGCGGCTCGACCGTCAGGCACTGCTGACCCGAGCCACC
This sequence comes from Micromonospora sp. LOL_015, assembly GCF_048060275.1. NCBI lineage: Bacteria > Bacillati > Actinomycetota > Actinomycetes > Micromonosporales > Micromonosporaceae > Micromonospora > Micromonospora sp. LOL_015. The sequence goes on along the minus strand of NZ_JBHMIO010000035.1, from coordinate 11,324 downwards.
CCACCCGCGCCGCAGGTCGACATCATCCTCGACGAGGCTGTGCTCCGGCGCGACATCGACGCCGAGCAGCTCAACCTGATCGTCACCGTCAGCCGCCAGCCCAACGTCTCCGTCCGGGTGGTGCCGTTCAGCGCAGGCCTGCACCGCGCCACGTTGGCGAACGGCGCGTTCACCATCCTGGATTTCGACGGCTCCGACGAACCGACGATCATCTACGCCGACGGACTGACCGGCGCCCTCTACCTCGACAAGCCCGCCGAGGCGGCGGCGTACGAGGAGGTCTGGTCAGCCGTCGAGTCCACGGCACTCAGCGAGGCGCAGTCTCGCAAACTCATCGCATCGATCGCGGAGGAACCGTCATGACCGAACTCGCGTGGAAGAAGAGCACCCGCAGCAACGCCGGCGGGGACTGTGTCGAGGTCGCCAACCCCAGCCGAGCCGTCCTGGTCCGCGACAGCAAGGACCAGGCCGGACCGGCGCTGTCGTTCACCGCCGACACCTGGACCGGCTTCGTCAAGGGGATCAAGATCGGCCAGTTCGACCAATGACCTAGACGACTGTCTGCCCCTGATCCCACAACCAGGACCAGGGCCAGACCCTGGCGTCAGGGCAGGTAGTCAGGCTGCGATGAACTCGACAGCACCGCCGCTGACCTTGATATTGAAATCCATGCCTGTGCCCTTCGACAGCTTGACCAGGGTCGCGATCGACGGAGGCTGATCGCCCGACTCAAGGCGCGCGATCACCGACTGAGTCATCCCGACCTCGCGGGCAAGCCCCGCCTGGGTGAGGCCATGTTCCTGGCGGTAGCGCAAGATTCGCAGCGCGACGTCGTTGGCGAACGCTGTGCGGTCCCACTCCGAGCGAAACTCTGGGTCGTGGCGCTGCTCGCCGTGGACTTGGGCCGAGGCCTTCAGATCAGACAGGTTCATCACTCGTCGCCCTTCACTTCGTCGATGCGCTTCTCTGCTGCGGCGATTGCCTTCCAGAAGGCTCGTGGGTTGACACTGGCCTCGGGGGCGATGGCTCCGAGGACGTAGGCGTTGCCGACCTGGCGATAAAGGGCTCGCCAGCGACTACTGCCGGCTCGTGGGCGTAGCTCCCGGAGGCTGGTAGCTGTCTTGATGTCGCTCGAGTGCGGGTACCCCAGGTTTGGCCCGATTGCTACCAATTTGTCTACTGCATGGCCGATCGCTACCCGCTCGACAGCGGGCAACTCGCGCAACTCAGCTTCCGCCCCGGGGTGGTAGTAGACCGGCCATGATACCTGAGAATTATAGCAGAACTGCGATAGTGGCGGGTGCTTGGAGGCCGTTTCACCAGAACGTCGGTCACCCGCGCCCGAACGGGCCGAACCCGCTGTCACGACGCTGCCGCCGTACGGTCGACCAGGCCGGCGACGACCCGCTGGCACAACTCCGCCAACGGACCCCGGCCCGACGAACCTGGAGCGTCACCGCGCTCCAGCCCTCGGCTGACCCGTGGCTCAGGTTGCAGCACCCCGGTCACCGGCAGCCCCAGGGTCCGCCCGATCTCCCGGGCCCGCAGCCGACCCGGCGCCGGCCCGCGCACGACCAGCGACAGGTCGGTGCAGTGCGGTTGGATGTCGGTGATCACCCGGGCGGTCGCCGCCGTGGCCCGCAACTCGGCCGGAACCAGCACCAGGACCCGGTCGGTGGCGTGCATCGCGGCGATCGCGGCGTCGTCGGGCCGGCGGGGCAGGTCGACGACGACCACGTCGCGCTCCCGCCGGGCCGCGTCGAGCGCGGCGGTCATCGTGGCGGCGGGCAGCGGTAGCGGTTCGCCCCGGTCCCAGGAGAGCAGCCCGAGGTCGCCCCGGCAGGGCAGCGCGCCGGCCAGCGCCGACGGGTCGATCCGGCCGTCGCTGTCGGCAAGCGCCGGCCAGCGCAACCCGTCGATCTGCTCCCAGCCGAGGACCAGATCGAGGCCGCCACCGAGCGGGTCGGCGTCAACCAGCAAGCTACGCAGCCCGAGCCGGGCGGCGGTGACCGACAGGGCACCGGCCAGCACGCTGGCGCCGGCCCCGCCCCGGCCGCCGATCACCCCGATGACAGCTGCGGCTGGTTTGTCGGTGCCGCCGTTGTCGGTGAGGCGGTCGACCAGCCACGGCTCCGCCGCCGGCAGGATCGCGACGTGCTCGGCGCCGAGCAGTTCGGCGACCTGCCATGGCTGGTCCTGGTCGGCCCGGCCGACCAGGACCAGCCGGGGTCGGCGGGGCATTCTGGCCCGCAGGTAGGCGTCCGCCTGGTCGGCGCCGACCAGGACGAGCGGGGCGGCGGCCTGCCGGGACCGGGCGGCGGCTGGGTCGGCCGCCAGGTCGACGTCGGTGCCGGCGAGCGCAGCAAGGCGCAGCAGGTCGTCGAGCAGCCGTTCGTCTGCGGTGACGACCAGTGGCAGCCGACGGGGTACGGCGATGCTGGTGCGCGGCGGCATCCGGACCTCCTGCGGTCGGTGAGGGATGCCGCAACTGTGGGTGCCGACCCGGTGCCGGCGTGCCCTCGGCGGGGCTGCCTGTGGACAACGGGACCGCCTGTGGACAACGCCGACGCCGGTCAGCTGATCTGTTAGGCAGGACGACCGGACGCGCAGGACGCCGGGAGCCGGAACATGCCAGGAATAGCGACGACCCCCGCCGGGGGGAGACGGGGGTCGCCTGGGGTTCGGCTCCGGGGGGGTCGAGCCGAACCCGCTCAGCGGTCACGGGGGGGGTGCAACCGCCGAGTGTCTTCCGGATGAAGCCTGGGACGGAAAGATAACTGTGTCATGACAAGCATGCCTGAGCAGACCGCCACCCGTCGAGTGGCGTTCTCACCGGCAGTCGCACCGCTGCCGGCACGGGACGCAGGTTGGGCCACTCAGCTTCCTGATCGTCGGATCAGATCCCGGGGATCCCCGTCGCCGACCGGCGACGACGCACCGGCCGTCGCCGACGTCCCGCTCCGGCTAGACTGCACCGTCGTGGGCCGCAGCGCCGCTTTTTTTGATCTCGACAAGACTGTCATCGCCAAGTCCAGCGCCTTGGCGTTCGGCCGGCCGTTCTACCGCGACGGGCTGATCACCAGGCGGGACGTGGTCAAGTCGGCGTACGCCCAGCTGATGTTTCGGCTCGGCGGCTCCGACGAGCAGACGATGGCCCGCACCCGCGACTACCTGGCCGCGCTGTGCAAGGGCTGGCAGGTGGAGCAGGTCCGCCAGATCGTCGCGGAGACGTTGCATGAGCTGATCAACCCGTACGTCTACGCCGAGGCGGCGGCGCTGATCGAGGAGCACCAGAACGCCGGGCGGGACGTGGTGCTGGTCTCCGCGTCGGGCGAGGAGATGGTACGCCCGATCGGCGAACTGCTCGGCGTCACCGACGTGATCGCCACCCGGATGGCTGTGGAGAACGGCCGGTACAGCGGAGAAATCGAGTTCTACGCGGCTGGGGCGGCCAAGGTCACCGGCGTCACCGAGCTCGCTGAGCAGCGCGGATACGACCTCGCCGAGTGCTACGCCTACTCCGACTCGGTCACCGACGTACCGATGCTCGAATGCGTCGGGCACCCGACGGTGGTCAACCCGGACCGCCAGCTCCGCAAGCTCGCCACCGAGCAGGGCTGGCCGGTCCTCGCCTTCCGCCACCCGATCCCGCTCGGCCGCAGGTTGCGGGAGCGGCCGGCGGTCCCGGTGGCAGCCGCCGCGTTGAGCGTCGGGGTCGGGGTCGCGATCGGCATCGCCTGGTACGGCCGGCACCGCCGGACAAAGACAGCCTCGGCCTGACCCCGCACCTGAACCGGTCGTCCAGCCGACCCGGTCGCGCGGCTCAGGCGTTGGCCAGCACCTCGTCGGCGACCCGGGTCAGCTCCTGCGCGCCCAGCTCGACCGCGGTCAGATAGTGCCGCAGCCAGGAGCGGACACCGTCCGGCGTACCCGTCGCGAAGGCGCCCGCTGAACCCACGTACTCGGGTTGCCGTTCGCGGTGGCCGACCTCGACGGCGAGCAGGCCACGCGGGTCCGTGCCGGCCGCGACCAGGGTGAGCCGCGCGGCGGCCCGGGCCACCACCCCGCCCGGCCCGGCGAACGGCCGCAACGCGAGCAGCTCGGCGTGCACCACGGCGGCCAGCAGCAGCGCCGGCACCGAGGTGCCGCCGCCGACCAGCGCGCAGACCCCGTCCAGCCGCGGCGCCGCATCCGGCCCCACCGTCACGCCCGGCCCGGCGGCTGGACGCCCCAGCTGGTCGGCCGGCACCAGTCCGCGCGCGGCGAGCACGTGCAACCGGGCCAGCACCTGACGGGGGGTACGGGGCCAGCGGTCGGCCAGCGTGGGAACCGCCTCGGCCACCCGCAGGGCCCCCTGCACCACCGGATCGGTCACCGTCCCGGCGCGTACGTCGGCGACCGGATGATCGTGCCCGTCCAACGCGGCACTGGCCACCGCCGAGCGGAGGCTGATCTCGGCCGCCACCGCCCCGCCGTGCCGACGCAGCGCCCGGTGCCGCAACGCGCCGTCGACCTGCTCGCGGGCGCGGTCCAGCGCGGGTGCCACGTCGGCGAGGTCGAGCAGCGGGGCCAGCGGGTCGGTCTCGGTCACCAACGACACGGTACAAGCTTGGCCAGCCGAACCGCCCGCCGCGCCGGTGTGGCCGCTCGGCGCGCGATGGGTACCCGGGTATCCGCCAAGTCTCGTGCCGGCGGGACGGCGACACTAACCTCGGAGCAAGTCAAGCGACGTGTGAGGAGCCCCACGCATGAGCGAAACGCTGGAGAATCTGCTTCAGGAGAATCGCCGGTTCGAGCCGCCCGCCGAGCTGGCCGGGGCGGCCAACGTCACCGCGGCCGGGTACGACCAGGCAGCCGCCGACCGACTTGGCTTCTGGGCGGGCCAGGCCCGCCGGCTGCACTGGGCCAAGGAGTGGGACCAGGTGCTGGACTGGTCCAACCCGCCGTTCGCCAAGTGGTTCGTCGGCGGTCAGCTCAACGTCGCGTACAACTGTCTGGACCGGCACGTCGCCGCCGGGGCCGGCGACCGGGTCGCCATCCACTGGGAGGGCGAGCCGGGCGACACCCGCACCATCACCTACGCCGACCTGCACCGGATGACCTGCCAGGCGGCGAACGCGCTGACCGACCTCGGTGTGACGGCGGGTGACCGGGTGGCGATCTACCTGCCGATGATCCCGGAGGCCGCGGTCGCCATGCTGGCCTGCGCCCGGATCGGCGCGACGCACAACGTCGTGTTCGGCGGCTTCTCGGTCGACGCGCTCTCCGGCCGGGTACAGGACGCCAGCGCCAAGGTGATCATCACCGCCGACGGCGGCTACCGGCGCGGCAAGCCCTCGGCCCTGAAGCCGACCGTCGACGAGGCGGTGGCCCGGTGCCCGTCGGTGGAGCACGTTCTGGTGGTCCGGCGGACCGGCGAGGAGGTCACCTGGACCGACAAGGACCACTGGTGGCACGAGACAGTGGAGAAGACGAACACCGAGCACGAGGCGCAGCCGTTCGACGCCGAGCAGCCGCTGTTCATCCTCTACACCAGCGGCACCACGGCCAAGCCGAAGGGCATCCTGCACACCAGCGGCGGCTACCTGACCCAGGCGTCCTACACCCAGCACGCGGTCTTCGACCTCAAGCCGGAGACCGACGTCTACTGGTGCACCGCCGACATCGGCTGGGTCACCGGGCATTCGTACATCGTGTACGGTCCGCTGTCCAACGGTGCCACCCAGCTGATGTACGAGGGCACCCCGGACACCCCGCACCAGGGCCGGTTCTGGGAGCTGGTGCAGAAGTACAAGGTGAGCATCCTCTACACCGCGCCGACGCTGATCCGCACCATGATGAAGTGGGGCGAGGACATCCCGGCCGGGTACGACCTCAGTTCGCTGCGGCTGCTCGGCAGCGTCGGTGAGCCGATCAACCCGGAGGCCTGGATGTGGTACCGGCAACACATCGGCGGGGGCCGGTGCCCGGTCGTGGACACCTGGTGGCAGACCGAGACGGGCTCGATCATGATCTCGCCGTTGCCCGGGGTGACCGCCACCAAGCCGGGCAGCGCGATGACCCCGCTGCCCGGGATCAGCGCCGACGTGGTCGACGACCAGGCCGAGTCGGTGCCCGACGGTGGTGGCGGCTACCTGGTGCTGCGCGAGCCGTGGCCGTCGATGCTGCGCACCATCTGGGGCGACGACCAGCGGTTCATTGACACCTACTGGTCCCGGTTCGACAAGATGTACTTCGCCGGTGACGGGGCCAAGAAGGACGCCGACGGGCACATCTGGCTGCTTGGCCGGGTGGACGACGTGATGCTGGTCTCCGGGCACAACATTTCCACCACCGAGGTGGAGTCGGCGCTGGTGTCGCACCCGTCGGTGGCGGAGGCCGCCGTGGTGGGCGCCACCGACCCGACCACCGGTCAGGCCATCGTCGCGTTCACCATCCCGCGCGGCAGCGCGGACATCGCGGGTGAGGCCGGCGAGGCGCTGATCCAGGAGCTGCGCAACCATGTCGCGCGTACACTCGGGCCGATCGCCAAGCCCCGCCAGATCATGCTGGTGCCGGAGCTGCCGAAGACCCGCTCCGGCAAGATCATGCGCCGGTTGCTGCGGGACGTCGCCGAGAACCGGTCGCTCGGCGACGTGACCACGCTGCAGGACTCCACCGTGATGGAGCTGATCTCCTCCGGCATGCAGGGCGGCAAGTCCGACGGCGACTGACGTCCGCCGCCGGTGGTGGCGCGGTCCCGGCGGGCCGCCGACGTGGACGACTCGAGGCCGGCCCGGTCGCTTCGGCGGCCGGGCCGGCCACTTTTCACCCCGTGATCGTTGTGACATATCAGGGCGATCCAGCCGGGAGCGTGAAACAAATCGACGCATTGACCTTCACAGGGGTTCCCTCGGGTGACTAGGTTCACGGTGGCCCCAACAACGGTGGCCACATCATCCGGACATCGTGCCGCCCTCACCCAAGTGGCGGCGTTGATTCCCCCGAACCGGAGGTATCCAGGTGCGCAAAGTCATGGTGGGGATGCTCACCGTGTCGCTCGCCTCGGGCATGGGCTTTGCTCTACCCGCGACGGCGATGGCCGCACCATCGGTGGACACACCGGTGGCGGCTCCTTCCCGGGCCGAAACCCCGAGCCTCGACGACCTGCCCAACCCGCTCGGCGAAAAGCGACGTGAGCTGCGCGAACGCGCAGTGAGCGAAGTGGTCAGTGGCCGGCTCACCCCGGAACGGCGCGGCGCGAGCACCGTCGCGAAGGTCGGTGAGACGTCGGGCACCGGCATCGCCGGCCGGGCCGCCCGTGGCGGCGCCGGGTCCGGCAAGGACCAGTACGTCGAGCTGGAGCGGGAGACCACCGACCGGATCTTCGTGATCCTGGCCGAGTTCGGCAACGAGCGGCACCCCAGCTACCCGGACGTGGACAGCAACCCGGACTGGGACGGCCCGGCCCGGTTCGACGGACCGCTGCACAACGAGATCCCCGAGCCGGACCGGACGGTCGACAACACCACCATCTGGCAGGCCGACTACTCCGCCGACCACTACCGGGAGCTGTACTTCGGCGCCGGTGAAGGCGTCGAGTCGGTCAAGACCTACTACGAGACCCAGTCCTCCGGGCGGTACAGCGTCGAGGGCACCGTCACCGACTGGGTGAAGGTCCGCTACAACGAGGCCCGGTACGGTCGCGACCTGTGCGGCGGCAACGTCTGCAGCAACGTCTGGCAGCTGCTGCGCGATGCCGCCAACCAGTGGGTCGCCGACCAGCAGGCGCTCGGCCGCACCGACGAGGAGATCGCCGCCGAGCTGCGTGAGTTCGACAAGTGGGACCGGTACGACTACGACGGCGACGGCGACTTCAACGAGGCCGACGGCTACATCGACCACTTCCAGATCGTGCACGCCGGTGGCGACCAGGCCGACCGTGACCCGTGGCAGGGTGAGGACGCGATCTGGAGCCACCGCTGGTACGCCTTCGCCACCGACATCGGGCTGACCGGCCCGGCGCAGAACCCGGCCGGTGGCACCCAGATCGGCGACAGCGGGCTGTGGATCGGCGACTACACCATCCAGCCGGAGAACGGTGGACTGAGCGTCTTCGTCCACGAGTACGGCCACGACCTGGGCCTGCCGGACGACTACGACACCTCCGGCGGCGGTGACAACAACAACGAGCACTGGACGCTGATGGCGCAGAGCCGCCTCGGTGCCGCCACCGACGGCGGGATCGGCGAGCGCCCCGGTGACCTCGGCGCATGGAACAAGCTCCAGCTGGGCTGGCTGGACTACGAAGTGGTGGTGGCCGGGCAGAAACGCACCCTGCACCTGGGTCCGCAGGAGTACAACACCAAGCGGGCCCAGGCGGTCGTCGTCGTGCTGCCGAAGAAGGAGGTCACCACCGAGCTCGGCGAGCCGTACGCCGGTGAGCTGCAGTACTTCTCCGGCAACGGAGACGACATGAGCAACACGATGACCCGTGAGTTCGACCTCGCCGGTGCCTCGACCGCCGCACTGTCGATGAAGGCGCGTTACGACATCGAGGACGACTACGACTACCTGTACTTCCAGGCATCGGCCGACGGTGGGGCGAGCTGGACCTCGCTCGAAGGCACCGTCAACGGTGTCCCGTACGGCACCGACGGCAGCGGCACCCCGGCGATCGACAGCTCGACCGGTGGCCAGTGGGTCGACATCAACGTGCCGCTGGACGCGTACGCCGGGGATGCCGCACTGGTCCGGCTGCTCTACCGCACCGACGGCGCGGTGGCGTACGGCGGCTTCTTCGGTGACGAGATGACCGTGACCGCCGACGGCTCGCCGATCTTCACCGACGGTGCCGAGGGCGACGGCGGTTGGGCGCTCGACGGTTGGACCACGGTCGGGGCCAGCGTGACCGCTGACTACGACAACTACTACATCGCCGGGCACCGCTCGTACGTATCGTACGACCGTTACCTGGAGACCGGCCCGTACTACTTCGGGTACGCCGACACCAAGCCCGACATGGTGGACCACTACGCGTACCAGGAGGGTCTGCTGATTTCGTACTGGGACACCTCCCAGGTCGACAACAACACCAACGTGCACCCGGGTGCGGGGCGCAACCTGTACATCGACTCGCGGCCGCGGCCGATGTACAACCTGACCGGCGCGCCATGGCGGGCCCGGGTCCAGGTGTACGACGCGCCGTTCAGCCTCAAGAAGGCCGACGGGTTCACTCTGCACATCAATGGCGAACCGCACTGGGTACGCGGCCAGGCGGCCCAGCCGCTGTTCGACGACACCCGGAAGTACTTCTACGAGGAACTGCCCAACCACGGGGTGAAGCTGCCCGCGGTCGGCGTAAAGATCCGGGTGGTGTCGGTGGACGGCACCACGATGAAGATCCGGATCTCCTGACCCGGCGGTGACGCGGTCCCGGCCGGCCGGTGGAACTCCGGCCGGCCGGGCGGCGTCCAACCGGCATGGCAGTGCCGAAACTGATCCGACAGTCAGCCTCCCGGGCCGTCGCCGCCATGCTGACCGGCGTGGTGCTGATCGCCGTCGCTGGTTGCGGCGGCGGCCCCACCTCAGGAGCACCGATGCCGGCGACCCCGGACGCCTCGCAGAGCGGTTCCGACGGAGCGGCGAAACCGACCCCGACGCCGACCGAAACGCCGGGCCTGTCCCGGACCGAACCGCCGACGCTGCCCCGACCCGGGACGCCCCCGAAGACCCCGTCCGACCTGATCACCGGCGACTGGCTGGTCGGCACGGTGACCCGGGGTGGCACCGGACCCTGCTACGGGCTGGTCACCGACGACGGGACCGAACACGCGCTGTACGGCGACGACGGCACCACGCTTACCCAGCACACCCGGATCCGGGTGAAGGTGGCTCCGCTGCGGATCCGGATCCACTGCGGGCCGGGCCAGCACTGGCAGCTGATCCGGACGGAGGTCATCCGGTGACGGCGTCGGCCAGCTCCAGCCAGTGGTATTCGTGCCGGCACGGCGGGCCGGCGGCCAGCCCCAGCCGGCGGGCGTCCAGGTCGATCAGCACCGAGTAGACCGTTTCCGCCTGGTCCGCCGGCGCGTCCCGCTCGTCGAGATGCCGACAGATCGCCAACGGCCGACCCAGATGATCATGGAACACGTCGGCCAGGTCGGCCAGGGTCAACGGCGCACCGGCCGCCCGTTCGGCCAGTAGCCGACGGGCCCGGGCCGCCCGGAACATCGACGAGCCGCCGAGGTTCTTCGTCGTGTCCCGCACCGGCAGGGCCGTCTCCAGGTGGTTTGCGTGGGTGAGCACCCCGTCCACCGGGTGGGTCCACCCGACGTCGCCGGGGACCACCTCCAGGTCGAGCAGTTCCCCACCGGCCGGGCCGGCCTGGCCGAGCAGCAGGTTGATCGACGCGTTCCGGGGGGTACGGCAGGCCACCCGGGTCGCCTGGCCGAGGCTGCCGGCTTCCAGCACGGCGCGCAGCAGCACGTGGTACGGCACCCCGGGCGATCGGCCCGGCGCCAGCCCGTCCCGGTCGCTGCCGAGCATGTTGATGCAGACCCCCAGCCCTGCCGAGTTCAGCCCGGCCTTGGCGAGCATGCCCGCCTCGGTGAGGGTGAGCACGGTCAGCCCTCGCTCGTCCGTGGTCCGCAGCAGCACCATGGTGTCCCGCTGGCCGGGATGCCAGTCCCAGTTCTGCCCGAGCAGCAGGTGGCCGTCGGCGGTCCGCGAGCCGAGCACCCCGGCCGCCGTACAGCCGCCGGCCGACCCGTCCGGGCCGGCGTCGCGGCCGGGGCCGGGATCGGCGGGTTCCGGCTCCGTGGGGTCGCTGGGCGGCGGGTCGGCCGCCGTCCGCCCGGTGCCGTACAGCAGCTCGGTACGGGCGTTCAGCGCGTAGACCTCGTCGACGTGCACCCCGGCTCCGCCGGCCACCGCGTCGAGCGCCTCGACGATCCTCGGGTGGGCGGCCCGGCTGGCGTTGCGGAAGGTCCCGCCGGCTATCCGTACCGCCGACCTGCTCAACCCGGCCTCGTCGCGAAACCGCCGCAGGTAGTGCTCGATGTTGCGGGCGATCACCGATGCTGCCGCCGCACCGTAGCCGGCGCCGTACTCGGCCGGCGGCCCGGCGACGCTGATCAACGGGACGGGTGGCGGTTGGGGATTGCCCGGCGCGGGTCCGGCAGCATCGTCGGCCATCCGGCAACCGTAGCGCCGCCCGACCGGGTCCCGCCGCCAGCGGCGGAAGTCCGCCCGTTACCTTTTTGATCGTCCCCAGCCGGGGACTGCTCGGTCGCCCGGCTCGGTATGACTGAATGCCCCTGTCGTACGCATGATCCGGGGGGTGT
>NZ_JBHMIO010000034.1:0-55395 GCF_048060275.1 Micromonospora sp. LOL_015 | reverse complement strand
CGGCCCACGGCGGCGTCCAACGCGTCACCGTCGAGTCGGGCACACAACCCCCGCACCGTCTTCTCGTCCGGGCCGACGTACCGGCCGGTCACCGGGTCCACCCGGGCACCGAACGCCTTCAACGTCTTCTGCGAACATCCGGCGATCCACTGCCCGACCGCGTACACCGACGCACTTCCGGCCAGGACCGCGGCGAGGGCCAACCCGACCACCGTCGGAAGCCGATGCCGGACACCCCGCGCGTCTCGCGGATCGGGAACCCGCGACAACGCCGCCACCAGGCTTTCCTGCCCGTCACGGCCCAACAGGACAGGCCGTGTCCTCTCATCCGACTGGCCTTGAACAGCGCTGATCAGCAATGATGCAGGCGCGGGCACGGTACTCCACAAGGTGATCCGAAGGCGTAGACAACCTCGAGATCACCGGAGCCGTGCCCGTTTCGTCAAATCCACTCCGGACCTCAACGCGGAGTCCTCAGCCGCACACTCTCCGACTTTGCCGTGCCCGTGACGCTCGCCTCCCGCCCGATCAGCAGCACATCTCCTGGGCTCGGTTCCGGGGTCCGGAGCAGCCGGTTGTTCACCGGGTCACCCGTCGCCACATGGCCTTTCCACGCCGTCGGCGCCTCGCTCCATCGGCCAGGTGGCGCATCCGCAGCTGGGGCACCATCTGGACTTCACTCGGAACGACCACAGCCCCGCGCAGAAGCCGAGCAGCGCCGCCCCGACGAACGCGCCGACGCCTAGCATCGAGACTTCCAGATGGGTTGAATTGGCGTGAGGATCATGACCACCTCGTCTTCTCGTAGGTGTCGATCCACTCAGGTTCGCGCCAAGGACCGAGTGAGTACGGACCTCCTGTCCAACGCGCAACCCTTGCGGACGACTGCTCGCTGACGAGGTCCACTCTCGCCGGAGGGGAAGCCACAGCGTCACAACGCACTTTGCACGTCTAGGGACGTCCTGGTTAGGATAAAGTCGTCCCTCGAAGGGTTGCGAAGGGGTAGTCATGGCGAACGGCCGTCTACGGGAAGCCATCCTGAACGCCGGCCTGACACCGCTGAGTTTGGCTGAACGTGTCGGAGTCAGCCCCAAGACGGCCGAGCGGTGGATAACGCTCAACCGTGTCCCCTACCCACGACACCGACACGCCATCGCCGGCCTGCTGAAAGAGCGTGAGTCGTACCTCTGGCCCAACGCCGCATCACCCGAGCGCGTCGCACGGGTGGCGGAATCCGAGGTCGTGCACGTCTACTCCCGCCGGTCCGCCGTGCCGTACGACCTGTGGCGGCGACTGATCGAGCAGTCCAGCGAACGAATCGGCATTCTCGTCTACGCCGGCCTGTTCCTACCGGAACTGGTGCCTACCCTGATCCGAGACCTTCAAGAAAGGGCGCTAGCCGGTGTCGACGTCCGACTACTCCTCGGCAACCCGGAGTCGGAGGCCGTGGCCCAGCGAGGAGCCGAGGAGGGGATCGGCGACGCAATAGCGGGCAAGGTGCGCAACGTGATGGCCTTCTACAATCAGCTCCAGGACGTGCCAGGTGTACATGCCCGGTTCCACAGCACGACTCTCTACAACTCGATCTACCGGTTTGACAACGAGATGCTTGTCAACACGCACGCCTACGGGTTCCCCGCCGCACATGCCCCGGTCTTCCATCTCCGGCGGCTCTCCGGGGGCGATCTGTTCGACACCTACGCTGACAGCTTCGACCGCGTCTGGTCCAGCGCCGCACCGATCTGGCCCCCGCCCGTGGCAGGCTAGGAGCCGTGGCCAGGACCGAGCACTTCAACAACCCGGACGCCCCTCGACCGAACTCGATCGTTGTCGCTGTGACCGCCTTCGTCCTCGACGCGGACAACCGCGTTCTCCTGGTACGACGCACAGACAACGACCTGTGGGCGCTACCGGGCGGGGCGCAGGACTTCGGCGAGTACATCGCCGAGACAGCCGTGCGTGAGACCAAGGAGGAAGCCGGGGTTGACATCGAGGTGACCGAGATCGTCGGCCTCTACACCAACCCGAACCATGTCATCGAGTACAGCGATGGCGAGGTACGGCAGCAGTTCTCCATCTGCTTCCGCGCCCGGTACCTGTCTGGCGAACCCACCACAAGCGACGAGTCGTCCGAAGTCCGATGGGTCGCCAAGGATGAGCTGAGCACGCTGACGATCCATCCGTCCATGCGGCTGCGCATCGATCACGGCTACGAGGGGCGTTCGAAGCCGTACATCGGTTAGGACACCGCGAGCCGACCCGTGGTGCGCTCGACGGCTTCCAGCAGTGTCGGTCTGGCCCGTACCCAGAATCTGGTGACCAGGTGATCCGGGCCATAGCGTTGCTCGATCTCCGCCAGCCGGTCCGCAACGGCGACGTCGTGTCCGTCCGGGCCGGTCGTCATGTCCGCGTACCAGAGGGCATCAGCCGTGAGCGACTGTTCCTGCGGGAACTCAGCGGCCAACTCGTCCCGAAGGCCACGTTCCTCCGCCTCGAACAACGCGCACGAGTGATGAGCCACCAGAGCGGCCACGCGATCGGACACCCCGACACGACGCAGCCACCGCCCGCCATCGAGAGCGTGCAGGCCGGTATCCGCCACGCCAGGGGCGTACCCGACATCGTGCAGCCACGCGGCAGCGACGAGAACCTCAGCGTCCGTCGGGTCCAGGACATGACTGACCTCGCCGGCCTTCCCGGCAACGGCCTGCACATGACGCCAGCGCCGAGGTAGAGCAGCAGCTAACTGTTCCTCGGCAAGCTCAGCCGCTCGCGCCACCAGTCCCGACATACCCGAGAGCGTACGGCGGCCCTAGAAGTCCCGACCGGCTTACGGCGGTCGGTTACGCGCCCGGTGCCGGCCGCCCGCCCGCCGCCGACTGCCGATGTTCAGCACGTGTGGTGTTGGGCCGGCCACCAGCCGGGGCGCGGAGTGGCCGAGCGCACGCCGCGCCGATCGCACGGGAGCCGGGCGCGTGCGGGGTTGCGGTCGCTGCGCCTCCGGCGGGGGCGCTCCGGCTTCAGGAATGGACGGGCCGCCGTCGGCTCGCGGTCCGTGGGTGGTGACGGTGGGGAGCCATTCCGCCCGCCGTCGACCCGGGCGAGCCGAGCAGACCACTGACCGACCCGCCAGCGTCCGTACGCACGTCAAGGCCGTCTTGACGTGGCGGGCCGGGCGGGCGGCCCGCTCCACGGTGTGCGGGGTCGACGGCAGACGGGATGGGGGGTGGATGCCCCCTATCGCTTCTCGCATTGCAGAGAGGGAGGCCCCGAGATGGTGATCTTGGCTCGTCCTCCGCAGCGAGCTACCCGGAGACCGGTGTGCCAAGTCCGACCTGCACGTGACTGACCTCGCCGGCCTTCCTGGCAACGGCCTGTACATGACGCAGGCTCAGCCGCTCGCGCCACCAGCCCCGACATATTCGAAGCGTACGGCGTCCCTAGACGGGCTAAGGTGCGGGTCAGGGGCCAGGTGAGGCGTGCAGCCCGCAACTCGACGCGGCACCGAACAGCGAGGGCTTACTGGTTAGAAGAGCCCGGCCTGGCGGTCCAGGCCGCCGGGCAGCGCCGGCAGCCGTACGGTGTCCCACGGCACCCGCTGCAGCAGGCGCAGCAGCAGCCAGCCGAGCAGCAGCCCGGCGACCGAGTCGGTCAACCAGTGGTAGCCGAGGTAGACCGTGCTGCAGAACAGGACCGCCGCCGGCAGCAAGCGCAGCGCCAGGTAGCCGGGAAACGGCCGCCGGGCCGGGACCTGCCGGCCGTACGACCGCAGCAGACCGGTGATCAGCAGGGCGATCACCGCGTACCAGACGATAGCGTTGGTGACGTGCCCGGACGGGTACGCCATCGCCGGGGTCGCCTCGGTGAACAGCCGCTCCGGGAACGGGTCGTCGAAGTTGTGCGGGTAGCCCCGGGGCAGCAGCACCTTCATCGCGCCGACGCTGAGGTAGGTCGCCACCACCGCGCCGAGCACCGGCAGCAGCGGGCGCACCGAGCGGACCCGCCGGGCCAGCCAGAGCGCCAGCACGGTCGAGACCGGGATCAGCAGCCAGCCGCCCTGGCCGAAGAAGTTGAGCACCCGGGCAGCCCAGTAGGCCACCGGCGGCCGGTGCGCGTCGACCCAGTCCCGTACCGCCAGGTCGGTGTCGAGAAACACACCGGCGGCGAGCGCCCCGGTCAGCCCGGCCAGCGCGGCCAGCAGCACCGCGTCGAGCCACCAGCCGGCCGGCGTCGGCCCGGACCGGCGCGGCGCGCCGGCCAGCGGCGCGGACGGGCGGGTGGCGGTCGGCTCGGGCACGCCGGCCAGGTTACCGAACCGACGCGGTGACGATGTCGTGTCGCTACGGCGACAGCTTGACGGCGGGACCACCACAAAAACCCTGAATATGGATCAAATCAACAGTGTTAGCCGAGCCACGGCAGGGGGCATCGCGGCGTCGTACCCGTCATGCTTGATCCCGTGCGGATCACCTCGGCCCTTGTGGACCCGGCGCTGCTCGACCTGCCCTGGTCGACACCGCTGGAGCAGTGGCCTGCCGACCACCTGGTGGCGCTGCCGCAGGGCATCTCCCGGCACGTCGTCCGGTTCGTCAAACTCGCCGGCACCGTCTACGCCGTGAAGGAGACCGGCGAACGGGTCGCCGAACGCGAGTACGACCTGCTGCGCGCCCTGGAGCGGATCGACTTCCCGTCGGTCGAGGCGGTGGCGATCGTCGCCGACCGCACCGACGCCGACGGCGAGCCGCTCGACCCGGTGCTGATCACCCGGCACCTGCAGTTCTCGCTGCCGTACCGGGCGCTGTTCTCCAACCAGCTGCGCCCGGAGACCCTGGCCCGACTGCTCGACGCGCTCGCCGCGCTGATCGTCCGGATGCACCTGACCGGCTTTTTCTGGGGTGACTGCTCGCTGTCCAACACGTTGTTCCGCCGCGACGCCGGCGCGTTCGCCGCGTATCTGGTCGACGCCGAGACCGGGGCGCTGCGGCCGGGCCTGTCCAACGGGCAACGCGGCGAGGACCTGGAGATCGCCCGGGTCAACATCTTCGGCGAGGCGCTCGACCTGCAGGCCGCCGGCCTGCTGCACGAGTCGATCGACCCGGAGACCGTCGCCGACGAGGTGGTCACCCGCTACGAACGGCTGTGGCACGAGATCACCTACGAGCAGCACATCGAACGGGAGTCCCGGCACGACATCGAACGGCGGATCCGCCGGCTCAACGAACTCGGCTTCGACGTCGCCGAGGTGGCGATGTCGGTCGTCGACCGCGGCTCCTACCTGGTCCGGCCGAAGGTGGTCGACGCCGGCTACCACAGCCGACGGCTGCTGCGGCTGACCGGCCTGGACGCAGAAGAGAACCAGGCCCGCCGGCTGCTCAACGACCTCGACGCGCACCGGGCGGAGAGCGACCTGACCGACGAGCAGCAGGCCGCGCACCGCTGGCTGACCGAGGTCTTCGAGCCGGTGGTCCGCGCCGTCCCGGCCCACCTGCGCCGCAAGGTCGAGCCGTCGGAGCTGTTCGCCCAGGTCATCGAACACCGGTGGCGGCTGTCCGAGGAGGCCGGCCGGGACGTGGGGCTGGCCCCGGCGGTCCAGTCGTTCCTGGCCGACGTGCTGGTGCACTACCCGGATGAGCAGGCGGTGCTCGGCACCGAGGTGCCGGCCGCCTGACCGACCCGGCCCTGATCAAGGGCCTGCCCGGCCCGGGTCAGGGTGCCGGCTCGGCGTCGTCGACCGCTTCGGTGGCCTGCTTGAGCAGCCAGCTCAGCCCGGACCGGCGGGCCACCACGGTGATCCGGTCCCGGGCCCGCAGCCGGAATCCCGACGCCGGCAGCCACACCGGTCCGGGTTCGCCGAACTGCGCGAACGCGATCACCCGTACGCCCGGACTGTCGCCGGCGGCGGCGAGTGACCCGCCGTCCAGCGCCGACCCGGCGGCGACGATCACCTCGGCGACCAGCAGCACGTGCCGGGCCACCGGGATGGTCGCGATCACCTCGCGGTCCATCAGCGCGGCGGCGAACGCCGGTGCCGCCAGGTACGACACGCTGCGGGATATGCCGATGTTGAAGGTGCGCTGGATCCGGCTGGCGAAGTCGCCGTCGAACAGCCGCAGCACGACGTGCACGTCGCTGTGGATCTCCCGGGCGTACAGCGCCGCCTGCAGGTTCGTCACGTCGTCGGTGGAGACGATCACCAGCGCACGGCAGGTCGCCACCGAGGCGGCGCGCAGCGTCTCCTCCTGGGAGCCGTCGCCGACGATCAACGGAATGTCCAGCTCCCGCGCGACCGAGACGCCCCGCGCGTCCGGGTCCTTGTCGACCCCGACCACCTCGACGCCGAGGTCGTGCAACTGCCACATCACCCGGGTGCCGACATTACCGAGCCCGACGACCACCACGTGCCCGGCCCGCTCCGGCCGGGTCTGCCGGTCGGCGATCGCCAGTCGGGCGTTCACCAGACCGTCCACCACGGCGGCGGTGAGCAGCGGGATCAACGCCAGCCCGGCCAGGCTGAGCACCACCTGCATCACCTGTACGGCGGCCGACTTGCCCAGGTCCGGATCGGCGCCGCTGAGCGTCATCACCACGGTCAGGTAGACCGCCTCGGCGACGCTCACCCCCTCGGCACGTGACAGCAGCATGCCGAAGACCACCACCACCGCCAGTACGCCGAGCGTGGCCATCCCGATCTTGCGGGTGGCGAAGGACCGCAACGCCCGGACCGGGTCCCGCCACAGCCGGGCGCGCTGGCGGGCCCGGACGATCCGACGGGCCGCCCGGGCCGGCGTCAGCTGGCTGCCGGCCGCCTCGGCCAGCACCAGATCGGCGGTGTGCTGGTCGGCCGGCAGCACCCGAGGGCTGCCGGCGTCGCTCAGGTCGGCCAGCCCGCAGATGACGTGCTCGGGGCGGACCTCGTCGCGCTGCGCCACATGCAGCGTCCGGCCGCCATGGCGGAAGTGGGTCGGCGACACCACCCCGAGGGCTGCCGCGACAAACGCAGGTGCCGCCATCGACGCGTCGGACAGCACCTCGCAGTCGGCGAACAGCCGCTTCACCCGGCTACCCAGCCGGGTGTTGAACATCCGCATCACCACCCGCAGGTCTGGCTCGACCTCCTGGGCGCACAGCGCGGCGTTGATGTTGCCGACGTCGTCCTGGTTGAGCAGCGCCAGGCCGCGCGCGCCGGCCAGCCCGGCGCTGCGGAACGTCTGCTCGGTGAGCCGGTCGGCCCGCAGCAGCCGGATCCCTTTGATCGACCGCATGTCCGGGCCGTCCGGCCGGGGCCGGGTCGGCACGATGACCGTCACCGTGGCGGCCGCCGCCACCAGCTCGCCGACCAGCCGGTAGGCCAGCGGGTCGTGCCCGCAGACGACGTAGTGCGGCCGGTTGTCGCCGTTGCTGCGCAGCCGACCGCCGACGGCGCGGCGGGCGCGGTCACGCCACGGGTCGACAGCCATGGTCCGGATGGTAGCCACCGACGGCACGCGCGGGGTGACCCCAAAGTCGCCTCCCCGCCCGACCGGACCGGCACACTGGACCCCGACACCGGACCCATCACCGCGGGCGGGAGGACGAACTCTTGGGACTGTCCCGAACGGTCGGCCGGCTCTTCGGCGTACGGTCCGAGCTGGTCCGGGCGGATCCGGCCGGCACCGACCGGGTGGCCGCCGGCACCGACGCGCTGGTCGTCGGCGGCGGCATCGCCGGCATGTGCGCGGCGATCGTCCTCGCCGAACGCGGCGTACGGGTCACCGTACTGGAAGGCGCCGCCCAGCTCGGCGGACGGCTGGCCGCCTGGCCGGAGACGCTGACCGACGGTACGGTCCAGCCGGTCGACCACGGTTTTCACGCGTTCTTCCGCCAGTACTACAACTGGCGGGCGATCCTGCGCCGGGCCGACCCGACGCTTGGCATGCTGCGGCCGGTCGACGGCTATCCGGTGTGGTCGGCGCAGTGGCCGCCGGAGGAGTTCGGCCGGCTGCCGACCACACCGCCGCTGAACCTGCTGGCGCTGTTGCTGCGCAGCCCGAGCCTGCGGCTGCGCGAACTGCGCGAGATGGACCGTCGGGCGGCAATGCCGCTGCTGGCCTACCATCCGGATCGGACGTACGCCGAGCTCGACCAGCGGTCCGCCGCCGAGGTGCTGGACTCGCTGCGGCTGCCGGACCGGGCCCGCGCCATGCTGTTCGAGGTCTTCTCCCACTCGTTCTTCAACCACGAGCGGGAGTTGTCGGCGGCCGAGCTGGTGACCAACTTCCACTTCTACTTCCTGGGTAATCCGGAAGGGCTCGGCTTCGACGCGCCGGAGCAGGACTACGACGCCGCGATCTGGCAGCCGCTGCACGAACATCTGCGCCGGCACGGCGGCCGGGTGGTCACCGGCGACGCGGTACACACCGTCATCCCCCGGCGGGCCAACGGTTGGCAGGTGCGGTGCGCCTCCGGAGCCGCGCACACCGCCCGGTACGTGGTGCTGGCCGTCGACCCGCCGGCGCTGCGCACGCTGCTGGCCGGCTCGCCACGGCTGGCCGAGGCCGCGCCGACGCTGGCCGAGCGGGTCGGCACGCTGGTCGACGCTCCGCCGTACGCGGTGGCCCGGCTCTGGTTGGGTGGCGACGTCGCACCCGACCGGCCGGTGTTCAGCGGGGTCTCCCGCCAGCCGACCCTGGACTCGGTCACCCTCTACCACCGGCTGGAGCGTCAGGCGCGGCAGTGGGCGCAGCGCAGCCGGGGCGCGGTGCTCGAACTCCACGCGTACGCCTGCCCGGAGCAGGTGCCGGCGGAGGTGCTGGCCGACCGGATGCGCGCCGAGTTGGCGTCGCTGTGGCCGGAGGTGGCCGACCTGCCGGTGCTGGAGTCACGGGCGCGGGTCGAGGCGCAGGCCCCGGCGTTTCCGCCCGGGGCGGCGGCGGGGCGGCCCGGTGTGGTCACCGACGCGGACGGGTTGTTCCTGGCCGGCGACGGGATCGACACTGATCTGCCGAGCGCTCTGATGGAACGGGCAGCGGTGACCGGGATCCTGGCCGCGAACCACATCCTGCGTCGGGAGGGCGCGGCCACCGAGCCGCTGCGGACAATCCGGCGGTACGGGCTGTTGGCGCGGGCGCCGCACTCGTCGGCCCCGCCCGGCGTCGACCCGCCGCAGTAGTAGTGCGGCGGGTCGACGACGTCAGGCAGTGCTCCGTCAGCTGGTCTGCTCGACCGCGTCGCGGATCTCGACGAGCGAGCCGGCGGCTTCCTCGCCGGTGCTGAAGTAAAACACGTACATCACCAGCGCGCCGCGGCTCGCCCAGACGCAGACCCCGCCGGGGATGCCTTCCAGGTCGGCGTCGCCGCACCGCGCCGACCCGCCCTTCGGACCGGCGTCGACATCGGTGACGTTGGTCATCCCGAGGCCCGTCGCGTCGCCTTCGGTGGCGTCGGCCAGCTCCTGGTCCGGGTCGGCCATCACGCCGGAGACGCCGGCGATCATCACCAGGTTCTCCTGCTCGATGTCGCCGTAGAAGGCGCCGATGCTGCTGGTCGACTCGGGCACGTCGGCGGCCAGCCCAGTGGCCACCTCCTCGGCGAGACCCTGGAAGGTCGGGTCGGTGTTCAGCTCGCGGCCGGCCAGGGTGTCCGGGGTGACCAGCCGGGTCTGGGTCGCTTCGATGACCTCACCGACGGTGTCCCGGACGAGGAAGAAGGTCACGGCCGCGCCGCCGAGGCAGAGCACCAGCACGGCGGCGAGGGCGATCAGGATGATCCGGCCCGCCTTGGACTTCTTGGGCGGCGGGGCCATCGGAACGCCAGGCTGGCCGGCGTAGGCCGGCCCGGGAGCGGCTCCAGCCGGCGGCACCGGCTGCCCGGCGGGCGCGCCCGGGTACTGCGGCTGAGAGGGGTCAGACATGTTCTACCTACTTCTGATGAGGGCCCCGTGACTCCTGACCGGCAGGCGGCTCGGAGCTTTCCTGGCAACCCGCTGTACGCGGGGCCGGCCGATCGTAGCGGTGGGCGGCGACAACTGAGTCGCCCGACAGGAACCGACGGGGTGGAATCACCACCGAACCGTTACCCGGGGCAGGAGCCACGCCACGACAGCCAGCACCAACCCTCAGCCACCAACTGCAGTCGTTACCGATACGCAACGTCATCTTCTGTGGTCGGGCACCGGTTGAGCCTGATGCCAGAGGTGAATCAGGATGCGCTTGTGGCATCAGGTCCACAGGAGCACCTTGGGTCGGCGGCGACACCGCTGTTGCCGTCGCTGGAGCCTTGAGCCAGCGCGGTAACGATCCATGATCGCATCAGCCACGAGGGCATGTCACACATCGGCCGAGGACGTCCCCCGAAACACGCCACCGGCACATGCAGCTCGCTTCGTTCACCTCCAGGAATTGATCTCAGGGCAAGACTTCAAGACATTCTCTACTGGACGACAGATAGCGAAGTACTGGAAGAAGTAGATCCGGTTGTAGCAGCAACAGTCGCCCACTATCAGTTTGAAACACTACATCCTTTTCATGACGAAACGGCAGAACCGGGCGATTCCTCGTCGTTGCACACCTGCTGAAACAGGGGGTTCTACTTGAACCCACACTCACTGCCTCCCCTTGGTTCGAGGCTAGGCGAACCGAATACTACGACCACCTTCTTACAGTCAGCACAAATGGCGACTGGGGTTGCCCATGTAAACGCAAGCGGCCTTGAGTCTTCCGCCAACATCACTCACAAAAAATGCTCAAACTCGTCGAAGCCCGTGAACACATGAAGGAGGTGATCAGAAATTCGACACTCAGAGCGGACACTGCCCACGCGCTCGTCAATTTCGCGATCGCGCATATCGCATTCACGGTCAGATTGACACAAAAAGAACTTGGAATATCTTACGGCCGCGCAAACGTATTGGTACAACAACTGGTTGACCTCGGCATGTTGGCCCCACTAGCATCAATCAAGCCACACGACTCGTCGGTTCTATGCAGCAGACGCATTCTCGGTACTTGTGGACTAGAAAAAATATCGTTGGGTTGGCCTGTTGACCTTCGCTGGCAGGTGGCCTCGAGGGGTCAGCGGTACAGCACACCTGCACGCGCCGTGCGCGCAACCGCCCCGGCAGGCACGCACAGGGTCTGCTCAAGTCTGCCGAGGGTGGCCGGCTGCACCTGCGGTACGAGCCCAGCGCCGCTGTCACGGCGACCCGCCGTGCGTCGCACGGCGGGACCTGCGCGGCAGTGCTGGAGCCCCCGGCCGGGCTCGAACCGGCGACATCTCGCTTACAAGGCGAGTGCTCTGGCCAACTGAGCTACAGGGGCAGCGTTCGTTCAGCGTCAGCATAGCCACTGACGTGGCGATACCGCCGCATCGGCCGGTCTGTCCGATCGATCTCTCCCGTTCTGCGTACGGTGTCCGTCGCTGCGGCGGTCGCCGTGGACCACCGGCCAAGGGTGACGAACAGTGGCATACCCCACGTCGATGTCCGTTTTGGCCAGTTATCGGAGGTAGTTGCGGGCCGTCCCGGTCTTGGCAGCCAGGCAAATCCCGTTTACCGTGGCGTGACACGCGCAACACGTCGCCCCGGCGGCTACGGGTACGCGTGGGCCGGCGCTCGGAGCGCCGGTCGCTCCTTCACTCGGATCGTCCGGCACGTTCCTGCCGGTGAAAGGAAGCACTGACCATGGCTACGGTCACCTACGACCAGGCGTCC
The DNA here is from genome assembly GCF_048060275.1 of Micromonospora sp. LOL_015. Taxonomy (NCBI): domain Bacteria; kingdom Bacillati; phylum Actinomycetota; class Actinomycetes; order Micromonosporales; family Micromonosporaceae; genus Micromonospora; species Micromonospora sp. LOL_015. The sequence continues at coordinate 43,709 of NZ_JBHMIO010000034.1, read as the reverse complement.
CGCATCTACGCGGGCACCGAGCGACCCGCTGTCAACAAGCTCGACCTCGAGATCGGCGACGGCGAATTCCTCGTACTGGTCGGCCCCTCCGGTTGCGGTAAGTCCACCAGCCTGCGGATGCTCGCCGGCCTGGAGGACGTCGACGAGGGCCGCATCCTCATCGACGACCGCGACGTCACCCACCTGCCGCCCAAGGCCCGCGACATCGCGATGGTCTTCCAGAACTACGCGCTCTACCCGCACATGACGGTGTACGAGAACATGGCCTTCGCGCTGAAGCTGCGCCGGACCTCGAAGTCGGAGATCGACCGCCGGGTCAAGGAAGCCGCCGCACTGCTGCAGCTGGAGGAGTACCTCAACCGCAAGCCGAAGGCGCTCTCCGGTGGTCAGCGCCAGCGGGTCGCGATGGGTCGGGCGATCGTCCGGGAGCCGCAGGTCTTCCTGATGGACGAGCCGCTGTCGAACCTCGACGCGAAGCTGCGGGTGCAGACCCGTACCCAGATCGCCTCGCTGCAGGCCAAGCTGGGGGTCACCACCGTCTACGTCACCCACGACCAGGTCGAGGCGATGACGATGGGCCACCGGGTGGCGGTGCTGCTCGACGGCGTACTGCAGCAGGTCGACACCCCGCGGAACCTGTACGACGTACCGGCGAACGTCTTCGTCGCCGGCTTCATGGGCTCGCCCGCCATGAACATCAAGACCGTCCCGCTGACCGAGCAGGGTGCCGTCTTCGCCGACCTGGTCGTCGAGCTGAGCCGCGAGCAGGTCGAGGCGGCCAAGGCCAACGGCGGCGGCAACAAGGTCACCGTCGGGTTCCGTCCCGAGGACTGCGACCTGGTCGGCGCCTCCGAGGGCGGCATGCCGATGTCGGTCGAGTTGGTCGAGGACCTCGGCTCGGACGCCAACGTCTACGGCTACGCGACGCTCGACGGCAGTTCGGAGCGGTTCGTGGTGCGGACCGACCGCCGGCACATGCCGCGGATGAACGACACCGTCTTCGTCCGACCCCGGCCGGGCCAGCACCACGCCTTCCACGCCGCCAACGGCCAGCGGCTCTGACCACCGCCGCCCCGGCTGGGAGTCACGACGTTTGATTCGTCGCGTGCGGCCGGTCTTCCCAGCTGGGAAGACCGGCCGCACGCTTTCCGGTGGACGGTCCTGGTCAGTGGACGAAGCCGGTCACGGTGTCACCACCCGTCCCCCGAAGGTGACCACGAGACGACCGTCCGAGGCGAACGACCAGCCCAACGAGCCCGAGTATGCCGAGCACCGGGGGCCGTTCGAGCCGGACCAGAACTGGTTCGAGCTGTCTGAGTTGCCGATGATCCGGTCGTTCGAGCCGCTGTCGCACGACGTGTTCCCACGGAACACCGAGCTACCACCGTCGAAGTTGAAGTTGCGCTCCTCGCTACCGATGCTGACGTTGTTCGACACCGTCATCGTGCCGAGGTTCCGGTTGTACGTGAACCCGTGCTTGCCGTTGCGGTACGCGATGTTGCTCCGGATGGTGTGATTGACGCCGATGTCCTCGCCGCCGAGCTTGTAGCCGTTGCGGTCGCCGTCGCCGGCCTGACCACCGTTGCTGAGCGTGCCGTTGTCGTACGCCAGGGAGTGCTCGATCGTCACCGCGCCGATCGGTCCGGTGTCACTCTTGGTGTAAAGGTCGTACCCGTCGTCGATGTTGTTGTGCGCCACGGTGTAGCGGAAGACGTTGCCGGGACCGACGGTGAGCTTCGGGGCGAATCCGTCGGCGTCCTCACCGTCAGAGTCGACATTGTCGTGCGACACCGAGCTCAACACCAGGTTGTTTGACGGCCACTGGTCGCGCGGTGCTCCGGCGATGAGCCGCGACAACTGCAGGCCGGTGTCCCGGTTGTGCCGGGTCACCACCCGTTCGATGATGTTGTGGTTGCCAGCGAGCAGGATCCCGTTGTCGCCGGCCCGTTCGACGATGATGCCGTATACGTGCCAGTAGGACCCGCCGATCGCCAGCCCACGGTTGGCCGAATCCTCACTCTGTGCCGAGAAGTTCAGGATCGGCGTCTCGCCCGGGTAGGCGTACAGATTCTTACGGGCACTGGGCGTACCGCTGTTGCCCTGACCGATGGTGATGGTCTGCGAGTATCGGTAGGTGCCGCCACGCAGGTAGATCGTGCCGCCGGGGGCGACCCGGGTGATCGCCGAGGTGAGCGTCGTCGGGTCGGACACCGTCCCGGACGCGCTGTCGCTACCGTTCGGCGCAACGTACAGGGTGTCACCGGACGGCGGCGGGCTGGTCGGCGGCGCGGTCGTGGGCGGCGCGGTGGTCGGCGGCGGGCTGGTCGGCGGTGCGGTGGTCGGCGCGGGGGTCGTGGGTTCCGGTACGGAGCCGAGAGTGTCCACCCTGACGTCGTCGTAGCTGGCCCCGGCGTAGCCGGTGACCAGGGCTATCCGGCCGGAGTCGTATGAGTCGTCGCTGCCGGAGCCGATCTGGCTGCCGTCGACGTAGCCGCGGACGGTGCTGCCACTCGACTCGATCCGCAGGGTGTACCAGGTGCCGGTGGCCACGCTCAGTGCCGCCGAGCCGAGCACAGTGATCTGGCTGCCGTTGACCACCTGCAGCTCGGCGCGATTGTTGCTGGTCAGCGCCAACCGGTACATCCTGGTGTTGCTGGTGACCCGGGAGGCGATGCCGACGAATCGGTCGGATCCGTTGAACGACAACGGCTTGACTCTGGCCTGCAGTTGGTAGTCGGTCCAACTGGTGCTGCCGGCGAAGAACCGGGCCAGGTTGCTGCCGGTGTTGTCCTGCCGTAGCACCTGGCTGCCGTCGGAGACGACCTCCCAACTGCCGCCCGACTTGGACCAGCCGCTGGTGCCGCCGCTTTCGAAGTCGGCCTGGAACAACGTCGCGGCGTGAGCGTTGCCGCTGGTCGCCGCGAGGACCAGCGTCGCGGTGACCGCGCTCGCGCCCAGCGTGGCCAACAGCCCACGACGGCGTCTGCTCGTTCTGCTCTGCACGTGCGCTCCTTCGGTTGGCACCACGCCGGTGGCGGTGCGGATAAAGGGGTGGGCCGGCGGGCGTCTCGCCGGCCCACCCCGCTTGTGACCCGGCCAGGCTGGTCAGTCAGACCGGCAGCCTGCCGACAGGTCAGACCGGGAGCTTGCCGGCGCCCGCGGTAAGCCGGGTGTAGATCGGGACGACGGCGGCGGGCAGCACTGGCCCGTGCCGCAGGGTCGGGGTCCAGCCAGCGTCGTCGCCCAGGTCCGGGTCGTTCGCCGCGTTGTACGCGTCGAGCAGGCTGGCCGGGCGCAGCGGCCGGTGACCCTGCCCGACCCAGCTGCCCTTCTCGGTCAGCACGGTGCCGCCCCAGTCGTGCAGCAGGTCGGCGGTGTCGATCCCGGAGCCCAGCCGGAACGAGTTGTTCTCCAGGTACGGTGCGCCCTGTACGCCTACTCCGACGGCGTACTCGAAATCGTCGCCGAACAGGTCGTAGTGGTTGTTGTAGACGTCGATCTGACCGAACCGGATCCGGGGCAGCCGTTGCAGGCTGCCATCGAAGACGTTGTGGTGCAGGGTGACGTTGAGCCGGCCGACGTCCGGGCCGACAGTGTTCGACGAGCCGATCAGCATGACCTTGTCCCGGCCGTCGAACCGGTTGTAGGAGACGGTCACCAGGCTGGCTGTGTGGGTGATGTCGAGCGCTCCGTCGTGCACCTGCAGCGGCCGGCCAAAGTGGATCGGTTGGGCGCTGTCCGGGTTGTCGCCGTCGGTGAAGGTGTTGTGGTCGACCCAGACATTCTCTGAGCGACGCACCGACATCAGGTCGAACTGGGAGTTCCAGTTGCCGGCGTCGCCGTCATCCGGCGACCAGGCGGGAAAGCAGTCGTACGCGTCGTCGAAGACGATGTTGCGAACGATGACGTTCCGGACGCTGTCCACCATCAGGGTCAGGTTTTCCAGCCGGGCTCCGCGCAGCCCGATGATGGTGGTGTTGGCTCCGACGTTGATCTGGGTGTACCGGGTCTGGTTGGTGACCGACCGTCGACGGGCGTCCTCGAGCGGGCCACTCGGGTCGTTCTCGTATCCCCAGACGGCCGGGTCGTAGGTGACCAGGAACTCGTCGAAGTCGTACTCGGGGTCGGCGAGGTCAGCGCAGGTCAGCAGGTTGCCGTCCGGCCCTTCGAAGCCGTTGACCGTGCCCTTGATGTAGATGATCTTCGGGGTGTCGTTGTTCCGGTTGGTGGCGTTGTCGCCGCCGAGGGCGTCGATCAACTCGGCTCGGCTGTCGACCACGTGGACGTTGTCCTGGCTGGCCGCCGATCCTCCGGTGGTGCCGGCACCGGCGGCCGCCCAACCGTCGTTCGGTGGCAACGCCTGGCGGCCCAGCGACCGGGCCGTCCAGGACAGCCGGTCGGAACCGGTGTCCCGGCCGGCGGCGGCCGGGGCCGGCAGCACCGCCACGATCGCGATTCCGGCAACAGCGGCAGTCAATCTCCTCAGTCGCATTACCACACTCCGCAAACTATTGTCTGGACTCGATCACGTAACACTGACGCAATCTTCCTGAACCCAAACGATAAGTTTCATCACGAAATGTGTCAATGCAAGTTGTTTGCAGATTGTTTGCATTGCATTCGGGCGAGACCTATTTACCCGACATCAATTTGCCGAGAGGACGACTAATCTGTCCGACTTCGCGACACCGGCGGCGGCCGCCAGTTTGCAGTACGTTCTCCGCCGACCCGGTCAGCGGCCCACCACCCCCTGCGCCAGCCGGGCCCGGTGTGGCCGGACCGCCCACGGCACCTCCTGCTCGGAGAAGAGCGCCAACTCGGCCGCACCGCGCCGGACGACCGCGTTCACGCCCTCGATCGTCAGCACCCGGTCCGTTCCAGCCGCCCCGGTCGCGACCGTTCGGTCGGGACCGATCAGACACGGCTCCGGAGCGGCCTGAACCACCTCCAGCAACGCGGTGAACGCCTCGGTCCGGCTCAGCGGGGCGATCAGCGGTACACCGGACGGATCCCTGCGGTGCGCCAGCAGGTTCTCCAGCAGCCCGGTCCGCCCCGGCACCGGCCGCATCGCCTGCTCGCCGGGCAGCCGCAGCCGGTCCGTCGGATACTCGAGCACCGCAGTGCCGGCGGTACCGTGCACCAGCACCTCACCCGGAATGAACTTCTCCCCGGCCAAGGTCACCGCGACCACGATCGACAACCCCGAACTCAGGGTGATCCGCATCGACGCGGTGTCGTCCACCTCGATCGGACGCACCCGGTAGCGCTCCAGCTCGACCAGCACCGGCGGGCTGGGATCCACCGCTGCCGCCACCGCCAGGCACTGCATGGTGGCGTGTGCCAACGGGTTGGCCAGCGCACCGTCCAACGACGGGCGGCCGTCGACCGTACGCCGCCCGGCCCACGGCGACCGCCGGTAGTACGCGTCATCGCGCTGCCAGGACGCGACCGTCGAGATCCCGGTGACCGAGCCGAGCCGACCGCCGGTGGCCGTTGCAATCAGCTCAGCCAGCGCCGCCGATCCGAGCGCCTGGAAACCGACCTGACAGGCCCGGCCGTGCCGGGCCAGGGCAGCGGTCAGCCGCCGGTGCTCGTCCAGCGACAGCACCGGCGGCTTCTCCAGCAGCAGGTCCGCGCCGGCGGTCAGGGCGTCCAGGGCGATCGGCAGATGGGTGTGCGGCGGCGTACAGATCACCACCACGTCCGGCCGGGTGTCCGCCAGAATCCGCCGGTGGTCGGTGTCGACCTGCACCCCGTCCGGGACCGGGGCGTAGGGTGCCGGCTCGACCGGCCGTACGTCAACCAGGCCGACCAGGCGCAGTTCACCAGCGGCGTGCAGCGGGGCGATCTGCCGCCGGTGCCACATGCCATGCCCGTTGGCGCCGATCAGGGCCACCCGGGGCGGGTTGCTCGTCACGTCGGGAACCTCCACCTGTCGACGGCCGCCGTCAGCCGACCGCGCCGGTCAGCGCGCCGACCACCCCATGCTGGTCCAGCGTGGTCAGCCAGGTCGTGATCATTTCCTGGACCTCCGGGTCGGCCGCCAGCTCCGCCGGGAACACCTCGGTGAGCCCGAGCAGCGTGGCGACCACGCCCGCCGGGGTGGCACCGGATTCAGCCAGCGCCGCCCGGATCCGCCCGGCAAGTGGATCGTCCAGCGGCAGCTCGGCCCCATCGTCGGCCCGCCCCTGCACGAACCGCATCCAGGCGGCGACCACCAGCGCAGACCAGTACGGCCGGTCCCCTGTCGCACGCCGCTCGGCGATGGTGTGCAGCACCCGCTGCGGCAGTTTCTGCGAGCCGTCCATCGCCACCTGGATGGTGCGGTGCCGGATCGCCGGGTTGGCGAACCGCTCCAGCACCGACTCGCCGTAACCGACAACCGAAACCCCGTCCGGCGGGGTGAAGCTGGTCGCCACGTCCTCGGCGATCAGCCGGCGCAGCACCTCGGGCAGGCCGGGGATACCGACCAGCGCCTCGGCGATGGTGTCGTACCCGGCCAGCGCCCCGAGGTAGGCGATGGCCGAGTGCACCCCGTTGAGCCCGCGCAGCTTGAGCCGCTCCCACGGGCCGGCGTCGCCGGTCAGCACCGCCCCGGCGGTCTGCCAGGCCGGCCGGCCGCCGGGGAAGTCGTCCTCGACCACCCACTGCGAGTACGGCTCCCCGGCGATCGCCGCCAGGTCGCTGACGCCGAGCGCGGACCGGGCAGTGGCCAGGGTCTGCGCAGTGGCGGCCGGCACGATCCGGTCGACCATGGTGCCGGGGAAGGTGACGTTGGCGTGCACCCAGTCGGCGCTTTCGTCGGGCACCTTCGCGTACGCCAGAGCCTCGCTGACCAGACCACGCAGCCGGCGCCCGTTCGACGGCAGATTGTCGCAGCTGACCAGGGCGAGCGGGCCGGCGTCGGCGGCGGCGCGGGCCGCCAGCCCGCGCAGCAGCAGGCCCGGAACGGTCACCGGCGGCCGGTCGGTGGTCAGGTCGGCGGCGACCGCCTCGTCCGGCCGCAGCCGCCCGGTGACCGGATCCAACTGGTACGCCTTCTCGGTCACGGTCAGCGTGACCACCCGGATCGCCGGGTCGGCCAGCAGCGCCACCACCGCCGCCGGGTCGCTGGCGGCGTGCCGGACCCCGGCGAGCCCGCCGACCACCCGGGTCCGGGCCGCGGCGGTGGACAGCGTGGTGACGCTGAACAGGCAGTCCTGGTCGGTGAGCCGACGCACCACGTCGATGTTGCGTGGCGCGACACCGACGATGCCCCAGTCACCGCCGGCGGCGGCGACCGCCTGCTCGGTGTAGACCGCCTGGTGGGCCCGGTGGAAGGCACCGAGGCCCAGGTGGACGATACCGGCGTCGACGTCGCCGGGGCGTACCAGCGGTCGGCTGTCCGCGGGCACCCGGCCCAGGGTGCCCATACTGAGCAACGGGATGTCGTTGTTCACCGCCACACCGGCCCGTCCGGGAAGGAGAACTCGGCGATCGACGCCGGTTTCATGGTGGCGCTGTAGCCGGGCTGCTCGGGCACCAGGTAGCGGCCGCCCCGGGTGCGGACCGGGTCGACGAAGTGTTCGTGCAGGTGGTCGACGTACTCGACCATCCGGCCGTCCAGCGAGGTGCCGACCCGCAGGTAGTCGAAGATCGCCAGGTGCTGCACGTACTCGCACAGTCCGACGCCGCCGGCGTGCGGGCAGATCGGCACACCGAACTTGGCGGCCATCAGGATCACCGACAGCACCTCGTTGACCCCGGCGATCCGGCAGGAGTCGATCTGGCAGACCCGGATCGCCTCGGCCTGCATCAACTGCTTGAAGATCACCCGGTTGGCGGCGACCTCGCCGGTGGCGACCCGGCACCGCCCGTCGGACAGTTCGGTGACGGCGGCGGCGATCCGGGCGTGGCCGAGCACGTCGTCGGCGTGCGTCGGCTCCTCGATCCAGTACGGGTCGACCTCGACCAGCCGGGCCATGTTGGCGATCGCCTCGTCGACGTCCCACACCTGGTTGGCGTCCATCATCAGCAACGCGTCCGAACCGATCTCGGCACGGATGATCCGGGCCCGGCGCATGTCGTCGTCGATCGGGCCGCCGACCTTCATCTTCATCGCCCGCCAACCCTCGGCGTACGCCGCCCGGGTCAACGCCCGGACCTTGTCGTCGGGGTAGCCGAGCCAGCCGACCGATGTGGTGTACGACGGAAAGCCGTCACGTTCCAGCTCGGCAAGCCGGTCGGCCTGCCCGGCCAGCCCCTTGTCCAGGATCGCGGCGGCCTCGTCCGGCGTGATCGCGTCACTGATGTGGTGGAAGTCGACATTGGCGACCAGTTCGTCGGTGGGCATCTCGGCGAGCAGCCGCCACAGCGGCTTGCCCTCCAGCTTGGCCCGCAGATCCCAGACGGCGTTGACCAGCGCGCCGCACGCCATGTGAATGACGCCCTTCTCCGGGCCGAGCCAGCGCAGCTGCACGTCGGCGGTGAGTGACCGCCAGAAGGCGACCGGTTCGGCGACGATCTCGGCGACGGTCCGGCCGGTGACGTGGTGGGCGAGGGCGCGTACGGCCGCGCAGGTGATCTCGTTGCCGCGGCCGTTGGTGAAGGTGAAGCCGGCCCCGAAGACCCCGTCCGGCGAGTCGGTGCGCAGCTCGACGTAGCTGGCCGAGTAGTCGCCCCGGTTGATCGCGTCCGAGCCGTCGCCGGCCGCGGCGGTCGGAAACCGTACGTCGTGCACGTCGACGCCGGTGATGGTCACATTCATGGCAGCTTTTCCCCGATCTTGAAGACCCGCTTGGGCAGCCGGTACGCCAGGTCGACGATGGTCTCGGCCGCCTCGTCGAGGCCGAGCCGGTGTTCGGCGACGAGCCGGGCCAGGAAGGCGGCATCGACCCGACGGGCCACGTCGTGCCGGGCCGGGATGGAGCAGAACGCCCGGGTGTCGTCGACGAAACCGGCGGTGTTGTAGAACCCGGCGGTCTCGGTGACCGCTTCCCGGAACCGGCGCAGCACCTCCGGCGAGTCCAGGAACCACCAGGGCGCGCCGAGGTAGAGGGCGGCGTACCCGCCGGCGAGCGGGGCCAGCTCGCGGGTGAAGGTGTACTCGTCGAGGGTGTAGACGACGATTCGTAGCCGTGGGTCGTTGCCGTACGCGTCGAGCAGCGCGGTCAGCGCGTGCAGGTACTCGGTGGCCTGCGGGATGTCGCCGCCGACGTCGCGGCCGTGGGTGGCGTACAGCCACTTGTTGTGGTTGCGCACCGAGCCGGGGTGCAGCTGCATCACCAGTCCATCCTCGATGGACATCTGGGCGAACTCGACCAGCATGTGCGCCCGGAACGCCTCGGCGTCCTGCGCCGTCGCCTCGCCGCGCAGCCCTCGGTCGTACAGCTCGGCGGCCTCCCGCTGGTCCAGCCGCAGGGTCAGCGCGGTCGGGTGGCCGTGGTCGGAGCTGGTCGCCCCAGCCGCGATGAACGCCTGCCGACGGGCCCGCAGAGCCGCCAGATAGCCGCCGTATGTGCCGGTGTCGGAGCCGGTGATCGCGCCCAGCGCGGCGACGTTGTCCGCCCAGCCGTCGAACTCGAAGTCGACGACGTTGTCCGGCCGGAACGTGGTGATCACCCGACCGCCGGGCCCGCCCCAGCCGTCGGCGGCGAGCTTGGCGTGCCGGGCCAGGTCGTCCAGCGGCGACTCGGTGGTGGCCAGCACCTCGATGTTGAACCGTTCGAACAGGGCCCGGGGTCGGTACGCCGGTTCGGCCAGCTTCGCCGCGATCGCGTCGTAGACGTCGTCGGCGGTGTCCGGGCCGAGTACGGCGTCCACCTCGAACACTTCGGCGAACGTCTTCTCCAGCCACAGCCGCGACGGGGTGCCCCGGAACAGGTGCCAGTTGGCGGCGAGCCGGCGCCAGATGGTCCGGCCGTCGGTCTCGGTGGCGTAGTCGCCGTCGCCGGCCGGCGGCCGGGCCCGGATCCCCGGCCGGGTCGGTACGCCGAGCTCGCCGGGTGGGATGCCCTGGCTGAGCAGCATCCGCGTGACGTAGTGGTCCGGCACGACGAGCAGCCGCGCCGGGTCGGGGAACGGCTCATCGTCGGCGAGCAGCGCCGGGTCGACATGGCCGTGCGGCGAGATGACCGGCAGGTCCCGGGCGTGCGCGTACAGCTCGCGGGCGATGGACCGCTGGGCGGGTTCGGCTGGGAACAGCTGGTCCGACCGGTCGGGTTGCGGGGACACGGAAGCAGGCTCCTCGGGGTACGAAATCAGGGGTCGTCGCTGTGCGGTGGGGCGGTGCCGGCCGGTACGCCGTGGCCAGACCCGCCGGTCAGTCGACGGTGAGCAGGTCTGACACCCGGACCGGCTGGCCGGTCTCGAAGGACCGGTTGGCGGCCAGCCCGGTCAGCAGCGCGAGCGCACCGTCGCGGGCGGTGGCGGCCCGGCCCATCGGGTCGGTCTCGCCGCCGAACAGCACAGCGGTCATCTTGGCGTCCGCGCCGCCGTGCCCGGACCGGGTGTAGCCGGCGACGGGCACCTGCCGGGGCTGCTCCCAGAACGGTCGGACGGTCAGCTTGGCCCAGCCCTCCTCGACCGCGGCCTGGACGCCGTGCAGCGCGGCGCCCTTGAGTTCGCCGGCGGCGTACGGACTGACGAAGTCGCTCTCCACCACCTCCAACTCGAGCCGACCCCTGCTGCCATTGAACATCACCCGGTAGCCCTCCCAGGGGGCGTACGCGGTGAGGTGGTACGTCATCGTGGCCCCGGTGGAGTAGCTGGCCAGCACCGACATGTCGTCCTCGATGGTCACCCCGGGGGCGAAGACGTTCTGGTCGCGGCGGTAGCCGTCCTCGGCCTCGGCCTCCAGGTAAAGCGCGCGCAGCCGGGGGTGCGCGGCCATCTGCAGGGCGAACGGGTCACCGGCGGCGGCAACCTCGCCGTGCGCCCGGTCGTAGTCGCGGGCGTAGCCGTGCCGGCGGCCGGACTCGCCGTAGAAGAACAGCCGGCCGGCCGCATAGACCTGCACCGGGACCGCGTCCAGCCACCAGTTGACCAGGTCGAAGTGGTGGCTGGCCTTGTGCACCATCAGGCCGCCGGAGTTGGCCTTGTCGCGGTGCCAGCGGCGGAAATAGTCGGCGCCGTGGCGTACGTCGAGCAGCCATTCGAAGTGCACCGAGCCGATCTCGCCGATCTCGCCGTCGGCGAGCACCTGCCGGACCCGTTCGTGCAGCGGGTTGTACCGGTAGTTGAAGGCGACCCGGACGGTGCGACCGGTCCGGCCCACCGCGTCGAGGATCCGCTGGCAACGCGGCACGTCGACAGTCATCGGCTTCTCGGTGATCACGTCGCAGCCGGCGTCCAGGGCGGCGACGATGTACTCGTCGTGCACCCGGTCTACGGTGGTGACCAGGACGACGTCCACCCGTTCCTTGCTCAGCATGGTGACGAAGTCACTGGCCGGGTAGGTGGGTACGGCGTCGCGGCCGAGTTCCTCGAGCCAGGAGTTGTGCGCGTCCATCCGGGCCTGGTTGCTGTCGGCGAAGGCGACGAGTTCGGTGCTGTCCCGGTAGTCGAGGACCAGGGACCGGACGAACATCTCGGCGCGGGCGCCGGCGCCGACGAGCGCGTAGCGCAGCCGCCGATCGGGTTCTGGGGACATCCTGCTCCGCCTCCGGGTTTGGCTGCAAAGGTTTGCAGCAGAAGTTGCCACGGGACGGACACCTTCGTCAATGCCCAGGGATCATCTGGCCCGTTTTATGTCAGTACGCGAGGGTCTGATCACCCAGTACGACCACGGTCGCAACAAACTCGCAATCGAAGACCGTTGACACCTGAGCAACCGTTTGCATTAATTGGCGAACCGACGTGACCCCAGCCACACCGGTCGCCGCCCCGCCAGGGGCGACGGCCGCATCGACGAAGGACGACGCGTGCCAGCCACCATTCGAGACGTCGCACGGGCCTGCGGAGTGCACATCTCCACCGTGTCCCGCACGTTCTCGGCGCCGCACCTGGTCAACCCGGAGACCCGCAGCCGGGTGCTGGCCTGCGCGGAGCATCTCGGCTACCGCCCTAACCGGGCGGCCCGCGCGTTGATCACCGGCCGGACCCACAACATCGGCCTGATCGTCGCCGACATCGCCAACCCGTTCTTCCCGCCGCTGATCAAGGCGGCGGAGAGCCAGGCCCGGCACCGCGACTACCACATCTTCGTCACCGACACGAACGAGGATCCGGCGGTCGAGGAGGAGCTGGTCCACGCCCTCGCCAAGCAGGTCGACGGGGTGCTGCTGTGCAGCCCTCGGATGAGCAACAGTCTGATCGAGCAGCTCAGCCGGGACGTGCCGCTGGTGGTGATCAACCGGCAGGTGACCGGCCTGCCGAATGTGGTGATCGACGTCGGCCAGGGTGCCCGGCTCGCCGTCGAGCACCTGATCGGCCTCGGCCACCGGCGGATCGCGCTGCTCGGCGGGCCGCGCGGATCGTGGACCAATCGGGAGATCCGGCGGACCGCCACCTCGGCGGCCCGTTCGGCGGACGTCACGTTGACCGTGATCGGCCCCAACCCGCCCACCGAGGGCGGCGGCATCGCCGCGGCGGAACAGGTCCGCCGGGCAGAGGTGACCGCTGTGCTCGCCTACAACGACCTGATGGCGATCGGCCTGATCGAAGGGCTCGACGCACAAGGGGTCGTGGTGCCCCGAGACATCAGCGTGGTCGGCATCGACGACATCGCGCTGAGCCGGCTCACCCGACCCAAATTGACGACGGTGGCCACGCCGAATGCGGCCGCCGGTCGGGCGGCCGTCGACATGCTGCTTCAGCATGGCGACGACCGTCGCACCACCGCCCAGGTAACGCTCCAGACCGAGTTGGTCATCCGCGACTCGACGGGCCCGGGGCCGCACCGTCATGCGGACCCGGGCGGCGCGGCTACCGCCGCGCCAGCCGATGTCGCCTCCTAACCCCAAGGAGTGAGCGCAATGCACCCCGCAACATCACCGACGGCGAACATGCCTGCCCAGCGTGCTCACCGTACCCCCTTCGGCCGGCGCCGCCTGCTGCGCGGTATCGCCGCCACCGCTGTCGTGCCGCTGGTCCTCGGCGCCGCCGCCTGCGGAGACGACGGCGGCTCGTCCGACCCGGACGCGCCGGTCACCATCGAGTTCTTCTGGTGGGGCGGCGAGTCCCGTGCCGAGCTCACCGAGCAGGCCCTCGACCTGTACGAGGAGAAGAACCCAAACGTCACCATCAACCCGACCTGGCAGGCGTTCACCGGCTACTACGACAAGCTGGCGACCATCTCGGCCGGCGGCAACGCGCCGGACATCTTCCAGATCGACGACAACGGCCTCGCCGAGTACGCCGGACGCAACGTCACCCTGGATCTCACCCCGTTCGTGGAATCCGGGGCCATCGACCTGAGCAACCACCCGGAGAGCCTGACCCAGTACGGGCAGATCGACGGCAAACAGGTCGCGGTCGCCGCCGGCGAGAACACCCCGGCCCTGGTGTACGACAAAACCAAGATCACTGAGCTAGGCCTGCCGGAGCCGGAAACCGGCTGGACCTACGACGAGTTCATCGCCTGGGGCGTTCAGGTGACCGAAGCGGCCGGCGACGGCTACTGGGGCGCGATGGATCCGAGCTCCGACTACAAGGCGCTCTGGCTGTGGCTCCGCTCGCAGGGCAAGGAGTTCTACGACGGGTCGCAGCTCGCTTTCACCGAGGCCGACCTCACCGAGTGGTTCCAGTTCTGGCTGGACGCCCGGGAGGCCGGGGCCACCCCACCGGCCGACGTGGTACACGAGGCCGTCGGCGGCGGCGTCTCCGACCAGCTGGTGGTGACCGGCAGGGGCGCCACCTCATTCATGTGGTCGAACCAGCTCTCCGAGCTGGGCAAGTCGACCGAGAGCGAACTCGGCATGGTGGCCTACCCCGGCGACCCGAAGGGCCAGTGGGCGCGGGCATCGCTGTACTGGGCCGGGTCGCGCTCCACCGAGCATCCGGAGGTCGTCGCCGACGTCATCGACTTCCTGGCCAACGACCCGGAGGCGGCGCAGATCCTCGGCGTCGACCGGGGCCTGCCATCCAACATCGACAACCGGGAGACGGTCCAGGCGGGTCTCGACGACCCGTACATGACCGCGACGGTCGAGTTCGAGAACGCGCTGATCCCGCAGATGGGACCGGCACCGGCACCGCCGCCGCAGGGCCACGGACCGCTGCGGTCCACCCTGACCACGGTCGCCGAGAGCGTCACCTACGGCCAGGCCAGCCCGGCCGACGCCGCGGCGGAGTTCTTCCGACAGGCTGAAGCCACCCTCAAGTAGGTCCGGGCCGGACTTGCGCGGTCGTGGTGCCCCCGGCGGACGCCGTGGGCACCACGACCGCAATCCGGGCCGTGGGCACCACGACCCGTGATCCGAGAAAGGAGCCAGATCGTGGCCCTGACCACGAAACCCGTCCCGGCCACGAGTACCAACACTGCCCCGGCGGACACGAACAAGCGGCGGGGCAGCGCCAAGGGCGGCAGCCGGCGGCACGGCGAAGGGCTGGCCGGGTACGTCTTCCTCTCCCCTTGGCTGCTGGGGCTGATGGCGATCACCGCCTTCCCCATGCTCTTCTCGCTCTACCTCAGTTTCACCAACTACGACATCCTGTCGTCCTGGGAGTTCGTCGAGTGGGTGGGCTTTGAGAACTACTGGGACCTGTTCGTCAACGACCAGACGTTCCGCCACTCAGTGCAGGTCACGCTGATCTTCGCGTTCGTCGCCGTACCGCTGAAGTTGGCCGCAGCCCTCGGCGTCGCGCTGCTGCTCAACCGGGAGTCCCGCGGGGTGGGGCTGTTCCGCAGCCTGTTCTACCTGCCGTCGCTGCTCGGCGGCAGCGTGGCGCTGGCGTTGATCTGGCGGGCGATGTTCAGCGGCGACGGCGCGTTCAACGACTTCCTCGGGCTGTTCGGCATCCCCGGACAGCCGTGGGTCAACGACCCGGACTGGGCGTTGGAGACCCTGATGGTGCTGGCCATCTGGCAGTTCGGCGCGCCGATGGTGATCTTCCTGGCCGGGCTCAAGCAGGTGCCGACCGAGCTGTACGAGGCGGCCTCGGTCGACGGCGCCGGCAAGATCCGGCAGTTCTTCAACGTGACACTGCCGATGCTCTCCCCGGTGATCTTCTTCAACCTGGTGCTGGAGACGATCAACGGGTTCCAGGGCTTCACCGCCGCGTTCGTGATCAGCAACGGCACCGGCGGCCCGGTCGACTCGACCATGCTCTACACGCTGTACCTCTACACCAAGGGCTTCACCGAGTTCCAGATGGGATACGCGTCCGCGCTGGCCTGGGTCTTCCTGATCGCGATCGGCCTGATCACGGTGCTGTTCTTCAGCACCGGCCGGTTCTGGGTGCACTACTCGGACGGAGACAACGACTGATGGCTACCGAAGCTGCTCCGATGTCGACGGCGGACGGCGACAGCGCCGCACGCCGCCGGGCCGCCGGCGGCACCGCCCGAGGCGTCGCCCGGGTGGCGGTGCTGGTCGCCATCCTGGTCGTGGTCCTCTACCCGCTGATCTGGGTGCTGGGCTCGTCACTCAAGTCACCGACCGAGGTGGCCAGCAACCTGTCGGTCATCCCGCAGGACCCGACCTGGGCGAACTACCCGGACGGCTGGAACTACCTGAGCAACATCTCGTTCGGCCGGTTCTTCTGGAACAGCACGGTGATCTCGATGGCGACCGTGGTCGCCAACGCGGTCTCCTGCCTGCTGGCGGCGTACGCCTTCGCCCGGCTGCGGTTCCGGGCCCGCAGGTTCTGGTTCGCCATCATGATCGGTACGCTGCTGCTGCCCAGCCACGTGCTGATCGTGCCGCAGTACATCATGTTCAACTCGTTCGGCTGGATCGACACCCCGCTGCCGTTGATCGTGCCGAAGCTGCTGGCCACCGAGGCGTTCTTCGTGTTCCTGATGGTGCAGTTCATGCGGGGCATCCCCCGGGAGCTGGACGACGCGGCCAAGATCGACGGGTGTTCGCCGTTCGGGGTGTTCCGGTACGTCATCGTGCCGCTGGCCCGGCCGGCGCTGGTCACCACGGCGATCTTCTCGTTCATCTGGACCTGGAACGACTTCCTGACCCAGCTGATCTACCTGCCGAGTGTGGAGAGCTACACGGTGCCGATCGGGCTGCGGCTGTTCATCGACTCCACCGGGCAGACCTCGCTCGGCCCGATGTTCGCCATGTCGGTACTGTCGCTGCTGCCGGTCTTCCTCTTCTTCCTGGCGTTCCAGAAGATGCTGGTACAGGGCATCAACACCAGCGGTCTCAAGGGGTGACGTCGATGGCTCCCGCAGAGTGGCCGGACAACCCGGCACCGGCCCGTGCCGACTGGCGCGACACTCTGCGGGCCGCCACCGACCTGGCGCTGCTCGGCATCGTCACCGCGCTCGCGTCGGCGGCCGTACTGACCGCCGGCGCGGCGCTGGCCACCGCCAGCGCCGCGATCCACCAGTGGACGGTCGACGGCCACTGGCCGGATCTGCGGGACCTGGCCGGGCGATTCTGGCGCGGGCTGCTGCCCGGAGCCGTCGCCACCGTGGTCGCCGTGGTCGGCACGCTCCTGCTCGCCGGCAACGCCGTGCTGATCTCGGCCGAGGTGGTGCCCGGCGGCACGGCGATGCTGGTCGGCACCGTGCTGCTTGCCGCGCTGGTGGCCGGCTTCGCCGGCCTCGTCGTGGTCGAGATCGGCCGGGGCGCCGGTGGCTGGCGGGCGGCGGTGCGGGCCAGCTGGCGGATCGCCGAACGGCGACCGCTGGCGGTGCCGGCCGCCGCCGGGGTGGTCGGTCTCGCCGCCGTACTGACCGTGCTGGTCATGCCGATCCTCGCGCCGATCCTGCTCGGCTACACCCTGTTCGCCCTGCACACCGTGCTGCGCCGGTTCAACCGGCGGTGAACCGGTGCGTCACGAACCCGTCAGCGGTCGGGCAGAAGATCACCCTACGGTCCCACGAGCAGGCCACGGTACGCACGCCCTGCAGTACGCCGAGTTCGAGCCGGGCGGCCGGTGCGGCAGCCGGTACGCCGGCGACGCTGGCGTCCTCCGGGTAGCTGCCCGGGTCGTCCAGGAACCACAGCAGGTTCGCCCGGTCGATCCTTACCGCCACCCCGTCGCGGCTCAGCAGCTCCTCGCCGTCGGAGTCGAGCAGCAGCGACAGGTAGGGAGTCGTCGTACGGCGCAGCAGGATCTGGTCGCCGACCGGCACGACCACCTCGAAGTCGGCGGCCGGCACCCGCCACTGCACGCCGTCCTCGGCCGGGTCGATCACCACGAGTTCGTTCGTGTCGCTGCCGTAGCCGGTCGATTCCAGCAGGCAGATCCGGGTACCACCGCATGGCGTGAGGCTCTGCAGCCGCCGCTGGTCGTCGGCCGGAGTGTAGAGATTCACCGGCTCGCCGGAGACTGACAGGTCGTAGGACGCCAGCCGGTACCCGCTGCTGTCCGACGGCGCGATCACCAACCGGCCCGCGTAGACCAGCGCTGGGTCGGTCGGCGCGGCCACGTTGGACCGGTCGCCGAGCAGTTCGCCGGTGCCCGCGTCGAACACCCGGGCGTGCCGGGTCGAGGTGAGCTGCACGATCCGTCGGTCGTCGGCCAGGTCGGGCGTGGTGGGGGCGCCGTCGAAGCCGGCCGGGCCGGTCAGGTCGGCGGCGCTCACCGCCGGGTACACCGCGGTGTCGGTGGCGTCGTACTGGTCGGCTGGGTTGTCGTACGCCCAGCGTTCGGTGCCGTCCCGCAGGTCCAGCCCGACCAGCCGGGCACCTTCCACGTCGGACCAGACGAGGATGTCGTCGAAGACGAACAACTGGTCCTTGCCGAGGATCTCGAAATCCCACAGCTGCCGGCCGTCGGTCGGGTCGAGCACCGCGACCGGCCGGGTGGCGCTGCTGTAGGCGTCGGCGACGGCGATCACCGCGTCCGGGGTGGCCCGCAGGCCGAACCACCGGTCGGCGCGCACGGTCGTCGCCTCGTCCCACCGCTTGTCGCCGGTCGCCGGGTCGACGGCGACGACACCGAGCCGGCCGTCGTCTCGGACGTAGCCGCCGTACGCCTGGCCGTCGACCAGTTGGGTGAACCCGGCGTCCGCGTCCTCGGGCACCGTGATCGCCTTGCCCACCTGGCTGAACGCCCGGAACTCGATCGGCCGGGCCGGATCCCGCAGCAGGTAGACGACGCTGGCGACGGTCACCGCGACCAGAGCCAGGGCGGCGCCGCCGACCAGCCACGGCAGCCGCCGCCGACGCCGCCGCGCAGGGCCGGACGGTGCGGGTGAGACCGGGGATGGTGCGGGTGCAACCGGCGGTGCGGCTGCAACCGGCGGTACGGGTGACGCGACGGCGGACGGCGCGGCCGGAACGGATGCCGGCGCAGGCAGGTCGGCCAGCGCGCCTTCGGCGACCGGCAGTTCCGGCTGCTCCAGCACGGTCGGTGCGATCCCCAGCTCGCTGTGCAGCATCCGGGCCACCAGCGGCACCCGCGACGAGCCGCCCACCAGGAACAACCCGGCGAGCTGGCCGACGCCGAGGCCGCAGGCCGCGATCACCCGGGCCGTCTCCCGTACGCCCCGACCGATCAGCGGGGTGGCGACCTGCTCCAACTCGTCGCGGGTCAGGTGCACCGCCCGGTCCACGCCGGGCACGGCGACCGGTGCCGACGACGCCCGAGAGAGCATCTCCTTCGCCCCGCGTACGTCGTCCCAGAACTGCCGACGGTTGCGCCACTGCGCCGGGGTGGCCGGCGCGGCCAGCTGCTGCCGTACCTGCGGATCGAGCACCGCGCTGAGCTGTTCGACCAGCGCCGCGTCCAGGTCGAGACCGCCGAGCTCGGTGAGGCCGCCGGAGCCGATCACCGCGAACCGGGCCCGCCCGTGCGGGTCGACTCCGTCGTTGCGTACCACGGCGATGTCGAGGGTGCCGCCGCCGAAGTCGAACACGGCGAGGGCCTGCCCGACCGGCACCGGTCGGCGTAGCACGTCGGCGAAGTAGCGGGCCGCCGCGACCGGCTCCGGCACCAGCCGGGTCCCGGGCGCGCCGGACCCGACCGGCGGCGGGCCGGAGGTGGCCGGCCCGCCGGAGGTCACCGGCGGCCAACCGGCGCGGGCCACCGCGTGCGCCAACACCTCCCGGCGGCGGGCACCCCAGCCGGCCGGGTAGGTCAACGCCGCGGGTGGCAGGAAGCCGACCGCCTCCACCGCCGACCGGGCCACTGCGGCGAGCACGGCTGCCAGCAGGTCAGCGGTGGGCACGTCATGGTCGCCGAGCAGCACCGTCGGCTCGTCGACCCGGCGTTTCGGGTTCGGCTCGAACCGGGCCGGGTCGGCCTGGGCGAGCCGAGACGCGTCCCGGCCGACGTACAGCCGGTCGCCGAGGAACACCCCGGACGGCAGGACCGGCACGCCGTCGAAGAGCAGCGGTCGGGTCCGCCCGTCCGGCCAGCGCAGCACCGCGACCGTGTTGGAGGTGCCCAGGTCGACACCGAGGGCGAAGCCCCCGTCCTGCCCTGTCATCAGCTGTTCCTCCGCCGCACCCCGAACCCGCCCGACACCGACCCCGGGCATGCTACGGGTGACTGACCCGCTGATCAGCGATCGGCCGGTCAGCCGACCAGACGGCGGCGGGCGACCTCGGCGAGGGTGACCGCGGCGGCCACGCTGGCGTTGAGCGACTCGACGTCGGAGTGCATCGGGATGCGTACCCGCAGATCGCAGGTCTCGCCGACGAGCCGGGACAGCCCCCGGCCCTCGGAACCGACCACCACGACCAGCGGACCGACCGCGGCCTCCAGGTCGTACAGGTCGGTCTCGCCGTCGGCGTCCAGGCCGACCACGGTGAACCCCTCGGCCTGGCACTTCTTCACTGCCCGGGTCATGTTGACCACCTGGCTGACCGGGGTCCGGGCGGCGGCACCGGCACTGGTCCGCCACGCGGTGGCGGTCATCCCGGCGGCCCGCCGCTCCGGCACGAACACGCCGTGCGCGCCAAACGCGGCCGCCGAGCGCACCACCGCGCCGAGGTTGCGCGGATCGGTCACTCCGTCCAGGGCGACCAGCAGCGGCTCCGGCTGCTCGGCGGCGGCGGCCAGCAGGTCCTCGAACGGCTCGTACGCGTACGCCGGCACCTGCAGCCCGACGCCCTGGTGCAGCACACCGCCGGTCATCCGGTCCAGCTCGGCCCGGGTGATCTCCAGGATCGCGATGCCCCGGTCACCGGCGGTCCGTACCAGCTCGGTCACCCGGTCGTCGACGTCGATGCCCTGGGCGAGGTAGAGCGCGGTCGCCGGCACGTTGGCGCGCAGTGCCTCGACCACCGGGTTGCGGCCGACCAGCAGCTCCGGGGCGTCCTTCGGCGGGTGCGCCTTGCGGCCCGGGGAGACCCGCGGCCCGGACCGGGCACCGCCCCGGGCCAGCCGGCCGGTGGCCGGACCGCCCCGGCTGCGGCCACCGCCGCCCCAGGTGGTGTCCTTCGTCCCGGGTACGCCGATCTTCGGGGTGCGCCCCTCGGCGGCCGCCGCCCGGCGTTCCTTCTCCTGCTTCCAGGCCGTCTTGTTCGGCAGCTTCTCGGTGCCGGAGTAGCCCTTGTGCCACGGCCGTTCATCGGCCGGCAGGGTGCGGCCCTTGCCGGCCAGGCTGGACCGGTTCTTGCCGCCGGAGCCCTGGGTGGTGCCCTTCTTGGGGGTGACCCGCCGGCCACGTCGTTGCGAGTTGCCGGGCATCAGGTCTGCTCTCCAATGGTCCAACGGGGGCCGTGCGGGGTGTCCTCGACCGTGACGCCGGCCTGCTTGAGCTGGTCACGCACCGCGTCGGCGGCGGCCCAGTCGCGCCGGGCGCGGGCCTGCGCCCGCTGGTCGAGGGCGAGGGCGATCAGCGCGTCGACCGCGCCACGCAGCTCGTCGCGCGGGGCGGCGTCGCCCCACGCCGGGTCGAGCGGATCGAGGCCGAGCACGACGAGCATGGCGCGGACCCGGCCCAGGCTGGCCCGGACCGCGTCATCATCACCGCCGGCCAGCAGGTTGTTGCCGTCGCGGATCTCGTCGTGCAGCACGGCGAAGGCGGCCGACGTGTTCAGGTCGTCATCCATCGCGGCGGCGAATTCCGCCGGCATGTCGGTGGCGGCGACCGCGCCGACCTGCTCCGCCGCCCGCCGGACAAAACCCTCGATCCGCCGGTACGCGGTGGCACTCTCCAGTAGGACGTCGTCGGAGTAGTCGATGCGGGACCGGTAGTGCGCCGCAGTCAGGTAGTAGCGCAGCTCGACCGGACGCACCCCGAGCCGGGCGACGTGATCGAGGTCGATGACGTTGCCCAGTGACTTGCTCATCTTCGCGGCACCCAGGTTCAACAGCCCGTGGTGCACCCAGTAGCGGGCGAACGGCAACCCGGCCGCCTTGGACTGGGCGACCTCGTTCTCGTGGTGCGGGAAGGTCAGATCCAGCCCGCCGCCGTGGATGTCGAACTCGGGGCCGAGGTAACGCCAGCACATCGCCGAGCACTCGATGTGCCAGCCGGGCCGGCCCGGACCCCACGGCGAGCGCCAGGCCGCGTCGGCGGGCTCCCCCGGCTTGACGCCCTTCCACAGTGCGAAGTCACGCGGGTCGCGTTTGGCCCGATCGGCGCCGTCGCCGGCCGGCTGCATCGCGTCGGGGCGCTGCCCGGACAGCGCGCCGTAGTCGGCGTACGAGGCGACGTCGAAGTAGACGTCGCCGCTGCCGTCGCCGGCCGGGTAGGCGTGGCCGCGCTCGATCAGCCGCTCGATCAGCTGGTGCATCTCCGGAATGTGCCCGGTGGCGCGCGGCTCGTACGTCGGCGGCAGCACGTTCAGGCTGCGGTACTCGGCAACCAGCACCTGCTCGTTGGCGTACGCGATCGACCAGAACGGCTGACCGGCGGCGGCCGCCTTGTCCAGCACCTTGTCGTCGACGTCGGTGATGTTGCGGATGAAGGTGACCCGCAGCCCCTGGTGGGTCAGCCAGCGGCGGAGCACGTCATAGTTGACGCCGGAGCGAAGGTGACCGATGTGCGGTGCGGACTGGACGGTGACGCCACACAGGTAGACGCTGACCTCGCCGGGCTGGCGGGGCACGAAGTCCCGCACGGACCTGGTCGCGGTGTCGTACAAACGGAGCGTCACGCTACGAGGGTACCGACTGGCACCCGTCCGTACTCTGTCGGTGTGCACGCGCGAGGGGCGGAGACGGCGCAGACCCTGGATCGGGGGCTGCGCCTGCTGGGCCTGGTCGCCGAGGCGACCGGCGGGATCACCGTCACCGAGGCCGCCGGCCGGCTCGGTATCGGCCGGGCCGCCGTCTACCGGCTGGCCACCACCTTGGCCGCGCACGGCATGCTGCGCCGCGACACCGCCGGTCGGCTGCGGCTCGGTGCCGGGCTGCTGCAGCTGGCCCGGCGGGCACAGCCGCTGCTGGCCGATGCCGCGCTGCCGGCGCTGCGCCGGCTCGCCGAGTCCTCCGGTGCCACCGCCCACCTGACCGTCGCCGATGGTGCCGAGGCGGTGGCGCTGACCGTCGTCGAGCCGAGCTGGACGGCGTTCCACGTGGCGTACCGGGCCGGGTCGCGGCACCCGGTCGGTCGCGGGGCCGCCGGCCGGGCGATCCTGGCCGGCCGCGACGGTACGCCCGGACCGGTGACCAGCAGCGGCGAGTTGCAGCCCGGCGCGTACGGGGTCGCCGCCCCGGTGCTCGGCGTGCCCGGCATGGAGGCCAGCGTCGGGGTGGTGGCGATGGGCGCCCTGGACGTGTCTGCGATCAGCGTGCAGGTGCAGGCGACCGCCGAGGCGGTGTCCCAGCTGCTCGCCGGCGAGCTGTGACCGCTTTGCTGTGCAGCAGCGCAGTCGGGTTCAGAACAGGTCGGCGAGGGCGTCGGGCAGCTGCGCCAGGCTGGTGACCTGCGCGTCCGGGCACACCTCGGGCGGGCAGGACTCGCCGCGCCGGTTCAGCCAGACGGCCCGCAGCCCGGCCGCCTGGGGGCCGACCACGTCGTGCGGGATCGAGTCGCCGACGTAGACCACCCGGTCGGCGGCGGTGACCCCGGCGGCGGTCAGTACGGCGTCGTAGAACCGCTGGTCCGGCTTTTTCGGCAGGCCGTCGACGTGGGCGTACACCTCGAAGGCGAACTGACCGCGCAGCCCGCACCGGTCGGCGCGGCTGTTGCCGTTGGTGGCCAGGCCGACGGCGTACCGGCGGCGCAGCCGGTCCAGGGCGGGCAGCGTGTCGGCGTACGGCCGGCTGAGCGCGAACCGGCGCTCGAAGAAGATCCCGGTGATTCGGTCCAGCTGCTCGGGCAGGCCGACCCGGTCCAGCGAACGGGCCAGCGCGCCCCGGCGGATCTGCATCACCGGCGCGGACGGGTCGGCGGCGAACGCGGCCGCCCAGTCGTCGGCCATGTCGCCGAGGGTCAGCTCGGCGGCGCGCGGGGTCAGCCGGCGCAGCTCGGTGAGGACGGTCTGCAGCGCGCCGGTGACCGCGGGCCGCAGGTCGACGAGGGTCTCGTCGACGTCGAACACCACGGTGGTAATCACCCCACCAGGGTATGCCGACTCAGCTTGGCCGCGTCATCCGCAGAACGTCCAGCGCCGCATCCAGCTCGGCGGCGGTCAGCGTGCCGGCGTCGACGTGGCCGCGTTCCAGCACCACCGCGCGGATCGACTTGTTCTCGGCGAGCGCCTGCTTGGCGATCGAGGCGGCCTCGTCGTAGCCGAGGTGGCGGTTGAGCGGGGTGACGATCGACGGCGACCCTTCGGCGTACGCCAGACAGGTCTCCGGGTCGGCGGCGAGGTCGGCGACGCAGCGCTGGGCCAGCAGTCGGCTGGCGGCGGCCAGCAGCCGGACCGCTTCGAGCAGGTTGCTGCCCATCACCGGCAGCATCACGTTCAGCTCGAAGTCGCCCTGGCTGCCGGCGAACGCGATCGTCGCGTCGTTGCCGATCACCTGGGCGCAGACCTGGCGTACCGACTCGCAGACCACCGGGTTGACCTTGCCCGGCATGATCGACGACCCGGGTTGCAGGTCGGGGATGCGCAGCTCGCCGAGGCCGGCGCGCGGGCCGGAACCCATCCACCGGATGTCGTTGGCGATCTTGTAGAGGCCGACGGCGATGGTGCGCAGCTGCCCGGACGTCTCCACCAGGGCGTCGCGGGCGCCCTGGGCCTCGAAGTGGTTGCGGGCCTCGGTCAACGGCAGCCCGGTCGCCTCGGCCAGCCTGGCGATGACGGCGGCGGCGAAGCCGGGCGGGGTGTTCACCCCGGTGCCGACGGCGGTGCCGCCGAGCGGCAACTCGGCCAGCCGGGGCAGGATCGAACGCAGCCGTTCCTGGCCGTAGCGGACCTGCGCGGCGTAGCCGGAGAACTCCTGGCCGAGGGTGACCGGGGTGGCGTCCATCAGGTGGGTACGCCCGGCCTTGACCACGGTGGCGAACTCGTCGACCTTGCCGTCCAGCGCGGTCGCCAGCTCGTCGAGGGCCGGGATCAGCTCGTGCACCACCTGGTGCGAAGCGGCCAGGTGGATCGAGGTCGGGAAGACGTCGTTGCTCGACTGCGAGGCGTTGACATGATCGTTCGGGTGGACGGGGTGGTCCAGTTCGCGGGCGGCCAGGGTGGCCAGCACCTCGTTGGTGTTCATGTTCGACGAGGTGCCCGAGCCGGTCTGGAACACGTCCACCGGGAACTGGTCGTCGTAGCCGCCGGAGGCGACGTGCGCGGCGGCGGTGACGATCGCCTCGGCGACGCCGGCCGGGATCACCCCGAGGTCGGCGTTGACCTGCGCGGCGGCACCTTTGATCTGGGCGAGGGCGCGGATCTGGGCGGATTCGAGCGTACGGCCGGAGACCGGGAAGTTGTGCACCGCTCGTTGGGTCTGCGCCCGCCACAGCGCGTCGGCGGGGACGCGCACCTCGCCCATCGTGTCGCGTTCGATCCGGTAGCCCTCGTCCCGGACGCCGTCCTCGCTGATCCCACCGTCGCTGATGCCCTCGTCAGTCACCCTTCCCATCCTGCCCCGACCGGCGGCACCCCGCAGGGCGGTTACTCACGGGTGGCGGCGGGCTACGCCTCGCGGGTGGTGGCGTCGCTGGTCGTGCCGCCGGCCGGCGTACCCATGCCGCCGCTGGTGGCGTCGCCGGTCGTCGTCGGCGCCACCTTGCCCCGACCACGACCCTTCTTCCCCCGGCCGGGCTCTTTGGCCCGACCGGGACCGGTGGCGCGGCGGGTGCTGGCCGGGCCGGCGGTACCACCGGTGGTGGTCAGGCCGCCACCGGAGCGGGTCGGGCCGCCGTCGCGCAGCGTCTCGGCCGGGATCGGCACGTCGGCCGGGTCGTCAAGGTCGCGCTCCTTCACCTCCCGGACCGGGTCGTTCGGCGGCGCGACGACGTCGTCCAGGATCTCCTGACGGTACGCCGACCGCTGCTCCAGGTCGTCGACGAACGCCTGCCCGCGATCACGCTCGGAGAACTGGTCCCGGCCCTGGTCGGCGCTGCCGTCTCGTCGCCCCATGTCGTCACCCCTCCCGTCCCTGGTGCCGGGTGTGCCCGGATCGGCGGCGGCGAAACCTGAGCTGACCGGCCTGCCCTCAGCCGTTGGTGAGTCGTACCCGGTGGCTGTCGCCGTCAGTAAGGAACGCCACCACGCGCTCCCCTTCCTCGGCCACGGCGGCACGCTCGGCGCGGGTGAGGCCACACAGCCCGGTCACGGTGACGGTGCCGGCGTCGACGGTCCAGGTGGCGGCCACCCGGCCGTCGACCAGCACCACGCGTGCCCCGGCGACGGACAGCCCTCGGTGGGCGTCGTCGATGATCCGGCTGCGGTCGTCGTAGCCGAGGATCGCGTTGTCGAACGCCGGCAGGAACCGCACCGGGGCAGGGGTGTCCGGGTCGGGGCGCGGCGCGTCGGGCAGATCGAGCAGTTGCCGGCCGCGCTGGTCGCGGAAGACGACCAGTTCGTCGCGGACGGCGGCGACGGCGGCCGGCAGCCCGGCCAGCCCGCACCAGGCACGCAGGTCGGCGCTGGCGGCCGGCCCGTACGCCGCCAGGTAACGCCGTACCAGCGTCTGGCCGACCGGGTCGGTGCCGGCTACGGCCGGGTCGGTGCTAGCTTCGGCCGGGTCGGTCCCGGCTGCGCCGGTCAGCTGGTCCGGCTGCTGGCCCGCCCACTCCGCCAGCGGCCGGTAGCGTGCCCCGCCGGCAGTACGCCACAGCCCACGCGGCGGCAGCTGCACCATCGGGATCAGCGCCGCGACCAGCGCCTCCCCCAGCGCTCTCGGGTCGCGCTGCCGCCACGGGTCGGGCAGGGCGCGGGCCAGGCCGGTCATCGTCCGGGGTTCGCCGTCGGCCAGCACCGCCCGGCCGGCCGCCGCGAGCGCGTCGAGGTCGACCCCAGCGAGCTCCCGGCGGTACGCCCCGAGCACCCGTTGCCGCAGCATGGCGTCGTGGCGGGGACGCCAGGCCACCGCGTCGGCGGCGGTCAGCAGATGGACGGTGCGGCGCATCAGATGGGTCCGGACCACCGCGCGGCGCAGCAGCAGGTCCGACAGGTCAGCCGGGTCGAAGCCGCGCAGCCGGCTCCACAGCCCGACGAACGGCTCCTGCGGCTCCTGCGCCTGCAGGCCGCCGAGATGGGCGACGGCGGCGTACGCCGGCAGGTCGGCGCGGTCAAGCAGCAACTGCCGGGCCAGCGTCGCGCGGTTGAGCGCCCGGGTGTCGAGCACCGTCATCGGTCGCGCTCCCGACTACCGGTTGTACGGGGCAGCGACGTCGACGACCTTGTCCCAGTAGCCGGTGACCTCCTCGACCGTTTCGCCGCGTACGCGCGCCTCGCCGCGGAAGTTGAGGTGGTGGTGGTGATCGACAAGGTCGGCCTCTTGCTGTGTGGTTCAGGCCCGACGGGTCTCGGGCGCAGGGGGCAACATTCGCAGCGGTAGCGGCCAGGTTGTGTCCGCTACTACGGTCAGAATGAGAAACATGCCGAAAACCTCGGAGCGGCTGCTGATGCTGCTGTCGCTGCTGCAGGCCCGCCGCGAGTGGCCGGGCGGGCTGCTCGCCGAGCGGCTGGCAGTCAGCGCGCGGACCGTCCGGCGCGACGTCGACCGGCTGCGCGATCTCGGCTACCCGATCACGGCGGTCAAGGGACCGGCCGGCGGCTACCGGCTGGACGCTGGCGCCCGGCTGCCGCCGCTGCTGTTCGACGACGAGCAGGCGGTCGCGCTCGCCATCGCGCTGCGGACCGCCACCGCCAGCGGTGCCGGCATCGGGGAGGCAGCGACGCGGGCGCTGCACACCGTCCGGCAGGTCATGCCGCAGCGGCTGCGCCACCGGATCGACGCCGTAGCGGCCATCGAGGCGATCGGGGCCGTCACGACCGGGCCGACCGTCGAGCCGGCCGCCGCGCAGCCGGTCGACAGCGCGACGCTGCTGGCGGTGAGCGACGCCGTACGGGCCCGTGAGGTGCTGCGCTTCGACTTCCGATCAGCGCCCATCCCCCGCCGGGTCGAGCCGCACCACCTGGTCACCTGGCGGGGACGCTGGTACCTGGTCGGCTGGGATCTCGACCGCGACGACTGGCGGATCTTCCGGGCCGACCGGATCACCCCGCGCACCCCGACCGGGCCGCGCTTCACCCCGCGCGAGCTGCCGGCGGACAGCGTCGCCGCGTTCGTCACGGCCAGGTTCCGGGGCGCGGACGGCACAAGCGGTGCGGCCGGCTCGGCGGGCTCAGCCGGCTCCGACGGCTCGGCGAGCTCAGGTGCCTGGCCCTGCCGGGGCCAGGTGATCCTGGACCTGCCAGCCGCCGAGGTCGCCCGGTACGTCTACGGCGGCGTCGTCGAGGAGATCGGTCCACGCCGCTGCCGGCTGACCCTGGGCTCCTGGTCGTGGGTGGGTCTGGCGAGCGCCGTTGGCATGTTCGACGCCGGCATCGAGGTCGTCGGCCCGCCGGAGCTGGCCGCCGCATTCACGACCCTGGCCCGCCGGTACGCCACCGCCGGGCAGCCTCCGAACGCCGACCACCGCCCGGTAGCCGCACCCTGACACCAGGTTGCCGCCGGTCGGACCCTTCGGCGCAACGGCACCCGCCGAACGCGACCCGACCATCATCGCCACGGCCCAGTCCACGCAACCGGTCACCGACTGCGGCACCGGCGGCTGACGTGATCGGCTGACCAGCCGTCGCATCTGGCCTAGGCTCTCTGGCCGTGACACGAGGTCGTCTTTCGGCAGCGTCACACGTGGGTGACGACGTCGAAGTTACTGGCACCGACCGTCGACTCCAGGGTCCGCATGATCGCGCGGGGGTCGTCGTACGGGCCGGAGATGTAGAGCGGTTTACCGTCGCGGCCGAACTGGATCGGCGTGGGGGTGGCCGGTGCGCCGAGGTAGGCGGCCGTCGGGCCGAAGTCCGGGTGCGGTTCGAAACCCAGACCCCGGGCGTACGCGACCGCGCCGTGCACCAGATGCTGGGCCAGCTCCAGCGGTGCGACCAGCGGAGACACGTCCAGGGTGCCGAAGAACTCGCGGCGGAAGTCGTCGATGGCGCCGACGCTCATCGGCAGCGGGCCGATGGCGTTCTTGACGCCGAGGCAGTAGACGTCGATCAGGAAGCCGCAGACGGTGGCCCGGCTGGCGCGCTCCTGGCGGGCGACGAGCACGTGCACCAGGCCACTGGGGCCGACTTCGACGCCGGCCTGCGGGTCGGTGGCCACCCACTCGTCGGGTGCTTCGGCCAGACCGAGGCCGACGCTCCAGCCGGGGTTGATCCAGCAGCCGAGCAGCGCCCGGTCGGCCGGGTCGGTGTGTGCCTGCTGGGCCGCCGCGATCTGGCGGACCAGCGGCGCGACGGCCGACGGCGCCATCCCGAGGGCCTTGGCGATCTGCTTGGGTGAGCTGCCCCGTTCCCGCAGCTCCCGGACACGGGCGAGAAGGTCCTGATCGGTCATCCGAGCGATTATGCCGGCGGAGCAGGCGGCTCGACGAACCGGGCGCGCGAACAATGATGCGGCGCGGCGGCGCGGCCCTACGGTCGGCTCGTCGGTGGAGTCTCGGCCTGGCCGGCGGGGCGTTGGCGGCGTTGCTCGTCGTGGTCACCGTCGGCGCTCTGGTACGGGGTGGCTGGCCGGCTGGCGGATCGGCACCGCCACCGGGTACGGCCGAGGCAGCCGACATCCTGCGTACCGCCGCGTTTGTGGCGCACGAGGCGGACCTGCCCGTCCCACGAGCCGGGCAGTTCGTGTTCACCGAGACGGTGGCGAGCCCGATCAACCAGGTGCAGCAGCCGGACGGTGGCTTCAGCACCGCTCAGGGGCCTCGGGTGTTGCGGCAGACCTGGCTGTCGGCGGACGGCACCCGGGACGGGCTGGTCCGCGACCGGCCGTACCGGCAGGACCGGGCCGCATCCGACGAGCTGGTGCTGCCGGCCTGCCCCGCCGTTTTGTCGGCCGACGCGGTGTCGGGCCGACCGTGTACGCCGCAGCGGGGCTTCGACGCCGGCATGCCGGACAGCCCGGCGGCGGTGCTCGACTGGCTCCGAGCCGGTGTGTCCTCGGCGGCGGGGCCGAAGGCGGCGTCCGTTGCCGCCCCCGGTGGCGGCGTCGCCGATGCGCTCGTCTTGCAGCGGGCCGGTGAGCTGCTGGTCGGCGGTCGGTATCTCACCTCGGGTCAGCGGAGCGCCCTGTTCGCCGCGTTGGCTTCGCTGCCGGGGGTGACCGTCCGGCAGCAGGTGCGGGACCTTGCCAACCGCCCCGGGGTGGGGGTCGGCCTGGCCGACGGGACGACCCTCGTCTTCGACGCGACGTCGTACGCGTTCCTCGGCACCACTAACAGCGCCCTGCTCCGCCAGGCCACCGTCGACGGGTTAGGAGACATACCGTCCTAGATCGATATGAAACGGGTGCTCTGGCGAAGGACGGCCAGGGCGGCAACCGGGTCGGCCAGTCGGGCGGCGAGGGTGGCCGTCGCGAGCCGCGCCGGCAGGGCAGCGCTGAACTTGAGCCCGGCCAAAGCCTTCTCGTCGACGTCGGGCAGGCAGATCCGGTCGGTGGCGTCTGCGGTGAGGGAACACCAGTCGGCGGGGGTCAGGTCGGCGCGCAGCCGGATCTGGCAGTCGTCGAAGCGCTGCACCGGGTCGACCACTTCGCTGAGGGTCGCGGCGAGGGTGGCGTTGGCCCGGTATCCGGCCCAGGTCCACCAGCGCAGGTCGCCGGAGCGGTCGCGCAGGATGACGTTGCCACCGGGGTGCACCAGCGAGGAGCGCTCGTCGCGTACGCGGTGCAGCCGGTCGACCGCGCGGCGGGTGAGCCGTACCGGTGGATCGGTGCCGAGCAGGACGTCACGCATGGCCCGGGTCAGTTCGTAGCCCAGCCCGGCGAGGCCGCCAGCCGTCCAACGGGCCTTCCCTCCGCCGTCGGCAGGTTCGACGAAGCAGCGCCGTCGCCGCCAGTCGATGTACGTGACCCGCCAACTCTGCCCGGTGAGCAATAGCCGGCGGTCACCCCGGACCTCCTCCGTGAGCAGGCTCGGGTCGATCCGGCCGAGCTCGGATTGTCCGTAGAGGACGGTGAACTCGGGTGGACCGGTGAAGACCGCGGTCATCGACATGAAGTGCCGGTGCCCGAACCGCTTTTCGGCTTCGGGGCCGATGAACAGCATGCCGCTGTCGGTGTCGAGGTATCCGCTGTCCACCAGGTGCCGCAGGATCGGCCGGGCGCTTTCGTCGAACGGTGCCAGCCCGTTCCACCACCCGATGCACTCCTGGTCGCCGACCTGACCCTGCTGCAGGCTCAGGGCGAGGATCTGCTGGGCGACGATGTGCCGGGGCTCGGGTGGCGGGACGACCGGCTCCACCCAGCCACGGCCCCAGAGCGTCAGCAGTGCCGCCGCTTCGATCAGTGCGTCGCCGTCGCGGGCGAGGAACAGGCAGTTGCGGGTGGCACCGGGGCGGCGTCCGGTCCGGCCGAGTCGCTGCAGAAACGACGCGACGGTCGCCGGGGCGTCGATCTGGACCACCCGGTCGAGGTCACCGACGTCGATTCCCAGCTCCAGCGTGCTGGTGGAGACGATGACGCAGTCCCGGGCCTCGGCGAACGCCTGTTCGGAGCGGCGTCGTTCGTCGGCGGAAAGCGAGGCGTGCGACAGGAACGTGGTGATGTCGCGTTGGCGCAGCAGCTGGCCGAGCTCTTCGACGGTCTGCCGGGATTCGCAGAAGACCAGCCGTTTCTCGCCCGCGTGCAGCGCGGCGATCACGGTGGCGGCGTTGGACAGCGAGCCGACGAAGTCAAGCTCGACGTCGCCGGGCGGTGCCCGGTCCGCGACGGCTGCCCTCGCGACCGGGGCGGAAGCGGCAGCCGGGGCGGAAGCGGTGTCGGGGGCGACGACCCGGCTCGGGCGGCTGGCCGCGCCGGAGCCCTGCAGCCAGGTCAGCAGGGCGTCCGGGTTGCCGACGGTGGCCGACAGCCCGATCCGTTGCAGCGGTCGGCCGATCAGGTGGGTGAGCCGTTCCAGGACGGCCAGCAGATGCCAGCCACGGTCGTCGTCGGCGAAGGCATGCACCTCGTCGACGACCACGGCCCGCACCCCGGCGAAGAACGACCGGTGGTCTACGTTGGCGCTGACCAGCATCGCTTCCAGCGATTCCGGGGTGGTCAGCAGGATGTCGGGCCGGCTGGCGAGGATCGCCCGGCGGCGGGCCGGGGTGACGTCACCGTGCCAGAGGGCGGCCCGGCGGCCGAGCCAGTCGGCGTAGCGTTCCAGCCGGGGCAGCAGGTTGTTCAGCAGCGCCTTCAACGGGCACAGGTAGAGCACCGAGGTGCCGGGCCAGCCGGCGTCGGCCATCTTCGACAGCAGCGGAAAGACGGCGGCTTCGGTCTTGCCGCCGGCGGTGGGGGCCAGCAGCAGGGCGTCCGCACCGGCCAGGATAGGGCCGACCGCGGCCCGTTGCATCGGCCGCAGGTCCCGCCAGCCCAGGCTGTTGACCAGGTGGTACGTCAGGACCGGGTGCAGCTCGCCGGTGTCGGTCACGGCAGGTCCAACGGGACCTCGCCGGCGCTGGCCGCGTTGCGTTCGACCGGGGTCAGCTCGTCGGAGCGCACCGTCAGCTGGTAGTGCCGGCGCGGGTCCCAGTCGGTGAACTGGTCGGCCCGGTCGAGCACGTCGGCGACCAGCTTCTTCAGGTAGATCCGGGGCGCCATTCCGACGGTGCCGCCGAGTCTGCCGGTGACCGAAGTCGCCAGCTCGGTCAGGTACGCGTCGTCGACCCGGCCGGCGAGCCGTCCGCTGCCGTAGATCCGGCGGACCCGTACGCCCAGCTCGACGAGCGCCGGCACGGTGAAACCGGGCAGCCGCAGCTGCACCGCACGCGGGTTGTCCCAGCGGGGGTCGCCGCCGAAGTCGGTGGCGAGGCGTTGGGCCAGCGGGGCGAGGCGCTGCACCCCCTGTGCGCCGTCGTAGAAGGCGGGGGTACCGGTGATCACCAGGAACAGGCCGGGAAACCGTCCGCCGTGGACGTCGTCGACGAGTTGGCGCAGCGCGTTGAGGGCCTTGTCCCGGGAGTCGGAGCGGACCCGTTGCAGGGTCTCCACCTCGTCGAGGACGAGCAGCAGACCGGGGTGGCCGCTGTCGCGCAGCACGGTGAGCAGGCCACGCAGGAAGCTCAGCGCGGCGAAGTGGTCCAGGTCGCCTTTCACTCCGGCGGCCCGGCGGGCGGTGGCGGCGACGTGCGGCTGCCCGGCGAGCCAGGCGGCGAGCCCGTCGGCGGTGGGCTGGTCGCCGGCGGCGGTGGCGGCGCGGTAGCCGCGTAGCGCGGCGGCGAACCCGGGGGTGCTGCGGGAAATTTCGGCGAGGCGGCGTTCCAGCAGGTCGCTGACGGCCCGGTCGAGCCCGTCGCGGTCCGATTCACTGACGGTGCCCGACGCGAGTACGTCCTCCTCCAGCGCGAAGATCCAGCCGTCGAGGACGGGCCGTAGCGCGCTGGCGGCGAACTGTTCGGTGTTGAGGTGCTCGACGAGCCGGCGGTAGACGGTCTCCATCCGGTGCAGCGGGGTTTCCAACTCGGAGATCTGCACTTCGGCGGCGGCGAAGCCGCGCCGTTTGGCCCGTTCGGCCAACCAGCGGGCGAAGAACGTCTTGCCGGCACCGTACTCGCCACGGACGGCTTTGAAGACGCTGCCGCCACCGGCGACCCGGTCGAGGTCGTCGTCGATGGCGGCGGCGAACCGGTCCAGCCCGACCGCGAGCGCGTCGAGGCCGTTGGCGGGCACGGCACCGCGCCGCAGCGCGTCGATGATGTCGCGGCGGCGACGCGGCGAGATTTCCGGTGGGCTGCCCGGCGGGGTCGGCACGGTCACGACGACTCGCCGAGGTCGAACTGCTCGACCAGCAGCGGCCTGTCGAGCACGACGGTCTGCCCGTCGGCGTCGATGGTCAGCACCGGGTACCCCTCGACCTGCAGCAGCCGACGCAACGCGGTCACCGTGCCCTGGATCCGATGGGCGGGCACCCCGGCCTGCGCGGCGAGGGTTTCCAGCCCGGCCCGGCCGTTGCCGGCCAGCAGCACCCGGAGCAGGGCGGCGACCCGGTCGTCGTCGAGCGGGGTACGCGGGTTGCGGCGCTGGGCGTACCGCTCGCTGGCGAGCAGCCGGTCGATCAGCGCCCGGTCCGCATCGGCCGGCGCGGCGACCGGCGGCGCGGCCGCCGTCGGCTGCTGCGGATCGGCGGGTACGTCGAACAGCTGCTCGGTCTGGACCGGCTTCGCCGACTGGCCGCCTTTGCCGGCCCGCCTGCCGCCCGTACCGGACCGGCCGCCGCCACCTCCGCCGGTGCCGGGCTGTGCTGTCGACGACACCGGTTCCCGCCACCAGTCAGGGCTGGCGACCGGAGCGGGCTGCCAGTCGGGCACCGACTCTTCGTTGCCGGCGGTGAACATCAGCAGCGGGATGACGGCTTCGGCCGGGGCGGCGCCGCCGTGGTAGCCGGCCTTGCGGGGGCCGTAGCGCAACTCCTCCCGCCACGGCAGCACGACGGTGCCGCCGCCGAGCAGCACCCGCCGCCCGGTGACCACGGTCTCGCCGTCACCGAGCCGGTCACTGGCGCTGTCGCCGCTGCTGTCCGCGGTGCTGTCGGTGGTGCTGCTGGTGACCGGTCGCCACCGGTTGTTCTGCCCGTCGCCGCCGGGCAGGGTGACCGCCTCGGGCCCCCGGTCGACGACGTGCCCGTGGTCGGAGACGATCACCACCACCCGGTGCCGGGCGACGGCGAGCAGGTCCCGTACGGCCGGGACGGTGTCCTGGCCCCAGACGGTGCTGCCGGGCTCGCCGTAGCCGAGGGAGTCGTCGATGGTGTTGACGACGGCGGCCACCACCGGCACGGCCGGGTCGTCGATCGCGGCCCGCACCTCGGGGTCGATGGCGGCACCCGCCCCCGCGCGCAGGGAGTTCTTGTGCAGCAGTCGACCGCCGGTGAACCGCCCTTCGAAGGCGCTCTGCTCGGTCTGCCGGTCGCCGACGGCGAGCTGGCCGCTGAGCAGGCTGCACCGGCTGGCCGCGGTCACCGTGGGCAGCGCGGCGAGGACACCGGCCCGGGGGCCGCCGGCCTGGGTCAGCTCGATCCAGCTGCCGTCGCGGGTGAGCGATTCGGCGAGTTCGGTGGCGGCGGCGACGCCCATGCCGTCCATGACCAGCAGCAGCGCCTGACGTCCGGCGTCGAGGATCGGGGCGACGACCCGGTCCAGGACGTCTTCGACGCGCAGCATCCGGCCGGGTTCGGCGTCGGCGCGGGTGGCTTCGGCGAGCAGGCCGGCGAACTGTTCGTCGTGGCGGGCGCGGCGGGCGTCGACGGCCCGGTGCAGCGCCTGGTACGCCTCGGCGACCTCGGGGTCGACGTCCCCGGCGAAGACGTCGAGCCGGGCCCGGTCCACCCAGCCGTCGACGGTGACCTGCCGTTGCAGGGCGGCGTACAGGGTCCGGGGTGGCTGGCCGGCCGGTCGGCTGAGCCAGCGCAGCAGGCGCAGGGCCATGTGGGCGGTGGTCCGCCTGCCCTGGTCGGCAGCCCGGTGTTCGGTGAGGCGTTTGAACGCGGCTTCGGCCCGGTTGAGCCCGGCCCTGGTGACTGTGCCGGCGGCGGGTGCGCCGGGCGGCGGCAGGGCGGCGTGTACGGCTGCGGCGAAGGCGCGCAGCCGCCAGGTGACCCCGGCGGGCAGCAGGCTGGACGCCGCCAACTGGCTGGTCAGCTCGATGTCGGCGGCGATGGCCTCGGCCCGGCGGACCAGCCGAAGCCCTTGCTGGCGGACCATGTCGTCGTCGGAGTCGAGGGCACGGGCCACCCAGGCGTCGGCGGCGTCGTGCAGCGCCGCGGCCTGCACGGGGGTCATCCGCAGGGCACCGAAGCGGGGTTCGAGCCGGGTCCGGGCGACGGCGACTTCGACTCCGGCCGGTCCGCTGGCCGCCGCGCCGGCTGGCCTGCCGGCTGTGCCGCCGGCCGGCGTGGGCCAGAGCACCTCGGCGAGCAGTCCGATGGGGATGACGTCGACGCCGTGGCCGGCGCGGACCGCCGCCATCACCGGCTCGGCGATCGGCCCGGCGACGTCACGGAGATAGGCGGTGATGCCGTCGGCGACATCGGCGGCGACCCTGTCGGTGAACCGCTGCTGCGCCTGCGCGTCGATGGTCCACTGCAGCATCCCGGAGGCGTCGAGCTGGTCACGGTCGATGCCGAGCAGTTCGGCGGTGAGGCAGCGCAGCGCGTGGTCGCGGGTGAGGATCGTGCCGGGCGGGGTGGGCCAGCCGTCGACGGGGGCGTGGTCGGCGAGCGCGGCGGGCAGCCAGCGGCGGTCGGTCGGCAGGCTCGGGTCGAGTCGCACGCCGCCGAACATCTGCCGGACGAGTTCCCAGGCGTTGACGCTGCGGACGGACTGCCGGCTGAGGTGGGCGAGCAGCCCGTCACCGAGGACGGCGTCGGGCAGGTCGGTGAGCAGCACCAGCTTCTCGTCGGCGGCCCGGTCGTGCAGGGCGGCTCGGGCGGCGAGCGGCGTCGGGCAGGCGACGACCCGCAGCCGGACGCCGCCAAGGATGATCACCGGGTCGCTGTCCCAGACCGGTGCGGCGCGCAGCGCGATGGCGTCGGCGCCGTCGCCCTCCTTCAGCCAGGCATCGACTTTGCGGCGTACGGCGTCGGGCCGGACGATGTCCGGCCGGCCCGGTGGAGTCGTGGTCGGCTGGGTAGGTACTGCGGTCACTCGGTCTCCCAGGTGATCCGGACCCGTCTGCCCTGGGCGAGCTCGCCGCCGATCTCGTCGGTGAGTTCCTTGAGGCCGGCCTCGTCGACGATGGTCCGCTGGCGCGGCGGCTTCACACCAGGCACGGCAGGCGAGCCGCCGCCGGTGTGGTCGTAGCCCATGGCCCGCGTACCGCTGGGGTCGGCGACGGTGACCGTGGCATCCCCGTCGGGCAGCTGCGGGTTCGGCCTCGGATCCGGAGCCGGGTCCGGGTCCGGCGGGGGCGACGGCGTCGAGGTGGGGCGGCGTTCGGCGAGCAGTGCCGCCGCCGCACCGAACACGGCGTGCAGCTCGCCGACCAGGTCGAGGGAGTGCTGGTGGTGGCCGGCGGCGGTGTGCAGCCGGTCGACCAATGCGCGGGCCCGCTCGTCGTCGGCGGCCATCGAGGTGATGGCGGTCAGCACCGCCCACTGGGTGTCCCGCAGGGCGCGGACCATCGTCGGTGCGCTGGCGATCGCCGTACCGGCGGTCGCGTCGTCGATGTCGCTGAGGTCGGCGCCGGCGAGTTGGGCGATCAGGACGACGTCGTCGCGTTCGTGGCGCAGGTCGGTGAGCAGCCGGGCGAGGCGGCGGGTGACGCCGATCCGGCCGGTGTCGGCGGCGGGGTCGAGGCCGAGGGTGCCGGCGTGCGCGGTGAGCTGGTCGAGGAGGTCGCTGACGGCCGGTCCGCGTTCGGCGGCGACTTTCCGGACCTGGGCCGCCGCCTTGGCGAGGTTTGCTGGGATGAGCCAGGCCGGCAGCACCTGACCGAACAGGTGCTGGGCGCGTTCGATCGCCCGTTGCCAGTCGGTGTCGCTCGGCATCGGCGGGAACTTCAGCTCGTGGGCGTCGGTGACGGCGTCGACCCGGTCGACGGTGACCTGGCCCTCGTTGAGGTACCAGGCGAGCTGGTGGTCGAGGGCGAAGACGCAGAGGATCAGGTTCTGCAGGCTGCGGTCGAAGCCCCGGGGCTCCGGCTGGTCGAGGTGGCCGCGCAGTCGGTGCACCGGGAAGCTGTCCCGGTGGCCGTCGGCGGCGGCCCGCTGCAGCAGGTGCCGGGTCCAGTAGCTGGTGCTGGTGGTGAGCACGTACCGGTGGTCGGCCAGCTCGCCGAGCTGCAGGTTGTTGCAAATCCGCCGCAGGGTCCGCTGGTCGGTGGCCGGGACGGTGACGCCCCGGGTGGGGTCGGCGACAGCCTGCCGGGCGTAGGTAAGGACCTTGGCCAGCTCGGCGCTGGTCGGCGGTTTCTCGTCCTCGGGCAACGCCGGCCGGCCCGGGTAGGTCGCGGCCAGCAGCTGTCCGGTGAGATTGTGGAACGCTTGGGCCAGGGTGCCGCCGCGCGGGTCGCCGAGTTCGCCGTCGACGGCATCGTCGAGGGTGTGCAGCACCCCGACGCTGTCCTCGACGACGTCGCCGGGCTGCGGGGCGGCGACGCCGTACGCCTGTTTGAGGGCGTTGGTCACGGTGCCGCGCAGCTGGGTCTGCCGCTGCTGAAGGTAGACGCGGCCCTGCTGGCGTTCGCTCACCGACCAGTCCCGGACGGCGTCGTTGTACCGTTCGCCGGTGCCGCCCAGCAGGTAGTTGATTTTCGACAGTTGGGCGAGGTGGCCCATCATCTGGTCGCTGAAGTAGAGCGGCAGCCAGAAGACGCTGCGTTCGCCGCGCGGCAGGGCTTCGATCCGGGCCCGGTCGTCGCTGCGTGGGCGGCCCTGCGGGTCGAACGGGTAGTCGATGACGATGCGCCAGGCTTCCCCGGTGGGTAGCAGCGCGGCGACGGGCATGCTGTCGCCGTCGCGTACGTTGCCGAACTTGACCTGGACGGTGTGTCGCCGGCCGCGCCACTCGCGGGGGTGTTGCAGCTCGCCGAGCTGCCCGGTGGCACCGGTCAGCCCGATCTCGGTGCTGACCAGCTCGCGCAGCAGCTGCTGCAACGCGCCGCCGGTGGTCGCCTCTTCGGGCCGGACCCAGTCGAGGAGCTTGTCGTAGTCGACGGTGTGCAGCTCGATGGTGACGACCGGGTCGGCGCCGTCGGTGAGGTGCAGCTCGCCGGCCTCGTTGGCGACCTTGTTGAGCCGATTGAGCACGATCTGGTGCTCGTAGCCGGGGATCGGCGAGGTGATGGTGCCGAAGTTGAGCGCGTGCAGTTTGCCGGCGGTGAGGTTGTGCAGGGCGGGCACCTCGGGCACCAGCGCCCCGAGCAGCACCGTCTTGATCAGCTTGTCGTCGAGCTCGAACTGGGTGTTTGCGGCCGCGTCGGCTTCGGTGATGCTGTTGAGCCGCAGCAGCAGCGGGCGCAGCTTCTTGCCGTACAGGTCGCGGGCGGCTTCGAAGCGCTGCCTGAGCTCGACCCGGTCAGGTAGTTCGCCGCGCAGCACCAGCGGCTCGAACAGCGCGGCCACCCCGATGAGGTCGTTGATCCGCAGGGTGTCGCGGCGTTCGACGAGCAGCTCGGTCATCACCTTGATCGCGGTCCGTTCCCGCTGCAACGCCTGGGAGAGGGCGACGAGGGTGGCGACCAGGGCTGGTGAGAAGGGGTAGAGCTTGCGGAAGGCGGTGGCGTCGGAGCCGATGCCGGCGTCGCCGTACTGGGCGCCGAGCAGCAGGATGTCCCAGACCTGCCGGTTGCCGCGGACCACGGCGAACGCCCGGTCGATTTCGGCCTTCGCTTCGTCGCTGCGCGGCTTGAGCAGCCGTTTCTCGGTGATTTCCGGCAGGTTGGTGTCGGCGAGCGGGATCTCCCCGAGCCGGCCCTGGACGCTGCGTAGGACCAGCGCGAGGACTTCGCGTTCGGTGCCGCCGACCTGCGGGCCGAGGAACTCCTCCAGGTTGCGTTGCCGGGCGACGAAGGAGATCAGCGGGATCGGCCGGTCGGCGTCGGCCGACTCGACCAGCTTGTTGAGCTTGGCGCCTTCGGTGTTGACGAAGACGTGGTCGCTCATCTTGGTGGACAGCCACAGGATCATCTCGTCGAGGAAGAGGACGATCCCGTCATAGCCGAGGTCGCTGGCATGCCGGGTGATGACGGCGAGGCCGGTGTCCAGGTCGAGGTACTCGCCGCTGCGTACCGCGTTGGTGAAGAACGCGGTGGTGAGGGCGGTGACGAGCCGATCGCGGTCGGCGGTGCCCGGCGGCTCGGCGGCGGCAGCGGCGTACCGGTCTGCGGTCCAACCCTGTCGCTGGCTGTGTAGCACGGCCAGGCCGGGGGTTTCGTCGTCCGAGCTGACGGCGGAGGCGGATCCGGCGGCGCTGCCTGCGCCGCTGCTGGCCGACCCGGCGGCGACGCCGGGGTCGGCGTCACTGAGCGCGGCGAAGAACGCCTCGTCACCCATCCGGGCGCGCAGCCCGGCCGCGTCGGTCAGCAGCGCGTCGGACCGGTGTACGGCGGGCGTCGGCGCGTCGGGGTGCAGCGCGGTGATCTGGTTGAGGTAGCCCTCCAGCACGGCCTGTTCGACCGAGCGGGCGTCGAGCATGTGGAAGGTGAGGGTGAGCAGCCGCCCGGTGAGCCACCTGTCGGCGGCGACCACCTGCTCGCCGAGGTTGCGCAGGGCGCGGGCCTCGGGGTTGCCGTGCAGGATCTCCCGCAGTACGGCCATGAAGTGCGACTTGCCGGAGCCGAAGGAGCCGTGCAGGAAGGTTGCCTGGGACCGGCCGGTGGTGACGGCGTGCTCGACCTTGGCGAGTGCCTTGGTGAAGCTGTCCCGGAGCTGGTCGGTCACGACGTAGTTGGCCAGGTCGGCACCGGCGGCGGCGCGTACGACGAAGTCGGAGTCGCCCACCGAGGTCGGGATGTTGATCAAATCCCGCAGCAGTGTCATCCCCGATCCCTCCACCTGGTTGAACACGTGTGAAGCTGTGACCGCCTCAGCCCGTCGATCCTAGGCGGCAAGCGCCGGCAAGCCCAGACACGTCGCCCACAGTTCGCCTCGTCCCGTAATGAAGCGCACGCGCCATACCTGGTAGCGCGGCGAAGATCGTGCAATCAGTTCGATGTAGGCAAACTCCCACTACATCCACGTTCATCAACGCCGCTAAGATTGAACACGATATCGATGTTGCGGTATCATCACCGTACGCACACCCCCGACAACCAAGGGTTGATCAAGAAAGTCAGATAGCCGACAGATGTGACCTCGCGAGCAAAGATCAACACTATCCGCACACCAATCACCACCAGCAGTTACCCATGATCATCAGCCAGATAACGGAGAGATGCGAAGAAGAGCCCAACAGCCCAGCTTGCCCGATTAGCTGTTTTTGCACGTCAAACTCAACAACACGAAAGCTCTTATGATCCTCAGTCATGCGGGAGAGCAACAAAGACGATCATGATGAGGTCAGCGAACACCCACAGAAGCAGATAGACGACCTCGAAAAAGAGAAACTACGGCTGCAAATCGATCGAGCAAACCTGCGAACTGAACGGACCGAGCAGGCACTCAAGCAGCTGAGGGAAGATAGCAGAAAGGGCCACAAGTTCCAGATTATTCAAGGGATTGTCGACGGCACGCGG
Organism: Micromonospora sp. LOL_015; assembly: GCF_048060275.1. Lineage (NCBI taxonomy): Bacteria > Bacillati > Actinomycetota > Actinomycetes > Micromonosporales > Micromonosporaceae > Micromonospora > Micromonospora sp. LOL_015. The sequence continues at coordinate 2,936 of NZ_JBHMIO010000034.1, read as the reverse complement.
TGGATCGCGGTCATCGCCGTAGCATGGATTCCACTTCAAGCGGTGCAGCCTATCGCCGCCACCTTTTCCGGCGAGACAACAGCCGTGAATGCCGACATAAGAGTAAGCATAGCAGTTGCCTACTCCGTTGCATCCACCACCATCCTTGGCGTGACAGCAAATCAGAGTCGCCTGAGGAAGAAGAAAATCAAGCAACAGAGAGAGCGCCTTGACAAACTAGAGAAGGAGCTGGAGAGCGCGAATAGCCGACAGAAAGAGGAAGAAAATGCACATTGACTCGCTGGCATTCTTCATAATGCTGATCTCTGCAGCCCTGTCACCATTCCTGCTAATTTATCAGCTTACCCGCCTAGCGCACAGCCAATTTCGCAACGAGCTGTGGCTAATTCGAGACGGACTAGTCGACGACCTACGAACCGGGAGGATTCAACGCAGCCCCGCCGCAGAGCGCCTTCTCAAACTAGTGAAGACCCATATCAGCGTCGCCGGGCGACACACTTTGACCGATGCGCTGATCGCACTCGCCATCTTCAAACCTTCCAACAGCACCCCGATTGCGGACCAGATCCTAGGCGACGTGCCACCACGCGACCGTCCGATACTAGCCGAGTATCTACGGCGGCTGCAGGACGCGAGCCTGAGACACATCAGCCGCGCTTCTGCGGCCAGTTGGCTGATGGCGGTGTCCTTCAAAGCGCTCCGCCGAGCCGCGCGCACCTCCGGCAAACGGGAACGGGCCGAGAAGCACAGCATGCAGACGATCCGCGAGGATCTGGATCACGTCGAGGTACAGCTCATGCCACGGCTGATGCCATCACGGAGCGCCCGGAAAAGCAGAAGAAACCGGTCGGAGATGCCGACCCTCGTCGGCTGATTGTCACGGCAGCAGCTGCGCCAGGTCGTGCTGGTCGAGCAGGTTACGCATGGGGAGGAAGAGTGGATCAGGCATCGTGGGCGGGGCGGTCCAGCGGAGGTCGACGAACTTGTCCGGCTCGCGGACCTGTGGACTGCCCCGTAGGTGGTCACTGATCATCCAGATCGTCACGTAGTGCCGGGCGGCGTCGAACACGTCGTTGGTTACCGCTCCGAAGCGTACGTTGGTGATCTCGACGCCGGTCTCCTCCTCGACCTCCCGCCGCGCGGTCTGCTCGAAGCTCTCCCCGTGTTCGAGGTGGCCGCCGGGCAGCGACCAGGTGCCGGCCCCGTGGGCACCTTTGCGGAAGCCCATCAGGAAGCGACCTTCGCTGAGCACGAATGCCGCCACACCGACCCTGGGTTGCTGCACGCCCACCACCTAAACGCCCAGCAACCCGAGCCGTCAACATCGTCAGGCAGAGGCTACCTCGGGTGGTCTGTGGTGCCGGTGTGGGTGCCGTCGGGGTGGAGGCGGACAGTGACAGGTTCGCCGGGCCGGGTGGCGGCGTGGCGGCGTACCTGGGTGATGCAGGTTGTGGTGTCGGGGAGGGTGCCGGCCGCTGCGGGCTGTTGCGGCACGGGGATCGGCGTGGTCGGGTCGGTGGGGATGGTGGCGCGCAGTGCGCCGTGTAGATAGCGGTAGCACAGCGCGACGGCTTCGGGCAGGGCGGCGCTGGTGGGCACGGGGTCGACGGCCAAGCGTGTGGCCGGGTCGACGACCCGGACCGACCAGGAGTGACCTTGGGACAGTTCGGGTCGGCCGGTGGTGTTGCGGTGGTCGATGACGGTGACGTCGAGGGCGAGGCCGAGGCCGCGAACCAGGGCGGCGAGTTCGTCGAGGGTGGGGCCGGGCCAACCGGTGGCGAGGACCATGACGCGGGCGCCGTCGTAGGTGGCGCCGACTTCACCGAGGTACGCGTCGAGCGGGTCGCCACCGGTGTGGGGGACCTGGCTGACGCCGTTGCGCAGGTGCTGGTCGATGACGTGTTCGCCGTCGATGTCGGTCAGGTCGGTCGGCTCGACGCCGAACTGCGCCGCGAGCGAGCCGATCTGGTAGTGCTCGTCGAGCTGCCACACGGTGGTGCCGGACGGCCGGTCGGTGAGCACCAGGGTGGGCGGTTGCGGGCCGACGGCGGCTTCCGGGTCGCCGGTCGGTTCGCTGTCGGGTCGCCAGTTGCGGTGCACGGTCCGGCCACGCAGGTCGGTGACGGTGAGCACCGCGCCGCGTCGCACCTGGCGGGTGCCGTAGCAGTCCAGGCAGTACGGCGGGTCGAGCCGGTCGGCGCAGCGGCCGCAGGGGTGGGCGGGGATCGGCTCGCCCCAGTGTTTCGGTGCCGGCGGTTCCCAGCCGCGCACGAACGTGCCGGCGGTGTCGGCGGGCCGCAGGCTGGTGTGCCACCAGTGCCGGTTACGCCAGATGGCCTGCGCCCCACCGTGCTGCTCGGCATCGGCGATCATGCGTCGTTCGACCTGGTCGAGGTCGTGGCCGCCGGGGTGCCCGTCCAACCCGACCGGTATCGCACGCCCGGTGAGGGCGGCGTCGGTGAGGTAGTGGGCGGGCAGCAGCGGGTTGGCGACGGTCAGGCCGGTCACCGCCCGTTCGGCGGGGATGGTGGCGAGCGCGGTCGGCAGGTCGGCGATCCACCGGTGCTGGTAGTCGGGCACCGCACCGCCGGCATGCTCGAACCGGACGTCCCAGCTCAGCCCACGCCCGATGGAGCTGGGCCGGACTTCGAGGACCAGGTCGACGTGCAACTGGTCGGCGAGCGCACACAGCCGACCGAGCAGCCGGCCCGGATCGCCCGGTGGCGGCGGCTCGACGCTGCGGCCGATCAGCACCAGCCACGGCGACACCAGCCGGTCGGTGAGCGCGACGGCTTCCCACCGCAGCCGGTCGGACTGCGGGATGCCGGGCTGCCACTGCCGGGGCAACGTCAACCCGGACGACGGCAGCCGACCGGGCTCGTCGGGGAAGTCCGGGTCACGCAACGTCGCCTCGACAACGCCCGCGCGGGCAGCGA